>NZ_JAGQBD010000006.1:0-98817 GCF_024345455.1 Cyanobium sp. T1G-Tous | reverse complement strand
TCGATCAGGGCCTCCTCCATGGCCGGGTCGCTGAGCGAATACCACTGCTGCAACAGGTGGATCCGCAGCATGGTGGCCAATGGATACGGAGGTCTGCCGCCCTTCTTGCTGGTCTTGGGGTAGTGGGGCTCAATCAAGTCGATCAGCGCCTGCCAGGGCACCACCACCTCCATCTCAGAGAGGAACTTCTCCCGCTTGGTCTGCTTTTTGGCGGTGGTGAGCTCGTAATCAGAGAAGCCGAGCTGCTTGCCACCCATTACCTCAGTCCTGGTCAGCGATTACAGGGCCATTGTCCCGCGAATGGCACTGGTTCTCCAGAGTCTCCCTAACCGCCGCGCTAGTTCTGCACCATCGAGATCATGGGGGATCTTCACAGGGCCAGCAGTTCCTGGCGGACGTGATGAAGCCGTATCAACGGGGGCGCATCACCCTCCTCAAAGTGGCAGTGCACGGCATCACGAATCTCTTGATGCAGCTGCTCCAAATCCTCCGCCTCTGTGTGAATCGAACTGCCAACGGCGTTGGCTCGGAATGACCCGTCCTCGGCTTCTTCCACGACAAAAAGAATTTCGTTCATCGCGTTTTTGCCCGGTGCCCTCTGCCAAGCAAAAGTCTGGCATCGAATCAGGGGGCTGGTTGGTCTGCGGGATTGCCCGCTTTGCGGGGTCAGGCCCGCTCGAAGGCGATCAGCCTTGAGAAGTAAAAGGGCGCCTGGTTGAGGCTGCGGCGCATGGGCTTGAAGCCGGCTTTGGCGGCGGCGGCCACGATGCCCGCCTCGCGCAGGGTGTAGGCGCGGGTGGTCTTGCTGGGGCCGGGGAACAGCTGGCCGATGCCCTTGAGCAGGGCCAGCAGCGGCGTGTAGGGGGCAAAGCTCACGATCAGGTGGCGCTCGGCCATCGAGGCCAGGTGGCGCACCATCTCCTCGGCAGGGGCCTGGGGGTAGTGGATGAACACGTCCAGGCAGATCACCGTGTCGTAGCGGCCCTCGAGGCTCTCGAGATCGGAGGCCAGGAAGCTGATCTGACCTGGCTTGGCGCCCAGTTCACCAGCGCGGCGCTGGGCTTCTTGCACCATCGCAGCGGAGAGGTCGGAGGCGGCGATTGAGCCCGCACCCAGCTGGGCCAAAGGCAGCGTCAGGCTGCCTACGCCGCAGCCGGCATCACAGAAGCTGCGGCTCTCCAATCCGCCCTGCTCCTGCAGCCAGGCCAGCACGTTGTCCACTGTTTTTTGGTGGCCGATGCGGATGTTGCGCTGTACCCGGTTGACGTCGTCGCTTTCGCTGTAGATGCGATTCCAGCGCTCAAAGCCGGTGGTTTCGAAGTAGCCCTTCACCTCGAGTTTTTCGGCCTGGTTGGCTTCCAGTAGCTGGTCGGGGGCCATGGGGATATCCGGTCGTGGCGCGGATCCTAGGGAGTGACTTCTGCTCCGGGCCGCTGCCAGCTGAGCCCGGCGGGCCCCTCCTGCCAGCGCAGGGTTTCCGCTAGGGGCATGCCCAGCAGCATCTGGTCGAGGCTGCGGTCATCGCCCAGCACCCGCCGGGGCAGCACGGTGGCCGCGGCGATGGCCCGGGCCGGCTCACCGGTCCACTGGGCCAGGCGCCGCACCCCCTCCAGCAGCGGCAGGGTGACGCCGGCCAGGGTGCCATCTTCCAGCCGGCAGCTGCCGTCGGCCACGATCAGCAAGCGCTCATCCCAGCGGTGCTGGCCTTCGCCGAGACCGTAGGGGGCCAGGGCATCGCTCACCAGCACCACCTGCTCTGGTGCCAGTCGCTGCAGCAGCACCGCCATGGTGGGGGCCACGTGCACGCCATCGGCGATCAGGCCGATTGCCACATCCCCCCGCAGGGCGGCAGCCGCCACCGGCCCTGGTGCGCGCCGGTGCATGTCAGGCATGGCGTTGAAGGCGTGGGTGAGCATCGTCACCCCGGCCGCGAAGGCGGCGTGGCTCTGGGCTTCCGTGGCCGCGCTGTGGCCCAGGCTCACCACGATTCCCCGCTCGGCCAGGGCGGTGATCACGGCGCCGGCCCCCTCCAGTTCCGGGGCCAGGGTCACTAAGTCGATGTCGCTTTCAAAGCCGTCGATGCGCTGCAGCAGGGCGGCCAGGCTGGGGGCAGCCAGGTGCTGGGCGGGATGGGCGCCCCGGCGACTGGGCTCAAGGAAGGGGCCCTCCAGGTGGGCGCCCAGTAGCTGGCAGCGGCCCGGTTGGTGGGCTGCTCGCGCCTCGGCCAGCGCGGCCAGGGCCTGGCGCAGGGGTGCAACGCCGCAGGTCACCAGGGTGGGGCAGATCGCTTCGACACCATCGCGCCAGAGCAGCTCCAGCAGGGCCTCCAGCTGGGGGAGATCGGCCGGCGTGAGCTCCGGAAAAGCCAGGCCCAGGCCGCCGTTGATCTGTAGATCCACCCCGGCCGGGCTGAGCCAGTCGCCGTGCCAGTCGTCACCGGCGGCCCGGCTACCGGCGGGCAAAGGCTCCACCAGGCTGATCAGATCGTCGTCGTCAAGGCCGATGCGCCAGCGCTGGTTGGCGCCATGGCTGCAGCGCTGGGCCTGGGGCAGTCGCACATTGCTGAGCCAGCGCATGGGCAGAAGGGCCGCCAGACGGGACAATGCCATTCTCCGCCTGCGGCCGTGTGGTTGCCTTCTCTTCTGCCGGACCGTCATCGGGATCGCCCCAAGTTGCCCCTACACCCCAGGTTGCAGTGGTGATGGGTAGCGACTCAGACTTGCCCACCATGCAGCCGGCGGTGCAGGTGCTGGAGCAGTTTGGGGTGGCGGTAGAGGTGCGGGTGCTCTCGGCCCATCGCACTCCCCTGGAGATGGTGGAATTTGCCCAGATGGCCCGCGGGCGCGGCTTCAAGGTGATCGTCGCCGGCGCCGGCGGCGCCGCCCATCTGCCCGGCATGGTGGCGGCCCTCACCACCCTGCCAGTGATCGGCGTGCCGGTGCAAAGCCGGGCCCTATCGGGTGTGGATTCGCTCCATTCGATCGTCCAGATGCCCGCTGGTATCCCGGTGGCCACGGTGGCGATCGGTAATGGCCTCAACGCTGGCCTGCTGGCGGCGCAGATCCTGGCAACCGCTGATCCCCGCCTCGCCCAGGAGATCTCGGACTACCGCGATGGGTTGCACGGCCAGGTAACGGCCAAGGACTCCCGCCTGCAGCAGCTGGGCAGCCGGGCTTACCTGGAGCAGATGGGCTGATGCTGGAACGGCTCGTTCTGCCTCCCTGGCTCAAGGCCGGCCTGGCCCTGCCCCTGCTGGTGCTCAACCTCTGGGTGCTGCGCCAACTGCTGCTGCCCCTGGCACCCTTCCCGGCCCTATTTGTGGCGGCGGCCCTGATCGGCTTTCTGCTGGATCTGCCCAGCCGCTGGCTGATGGGCCGTGGTCTGCCGCGCTGGCTTGCCTACGCCCTGGTGGTGGGGGTGAGTGTGGGCCTGATCGGCCTGGCCGCCGTCTGGCTGGTGCCCCGGCTGATCGAGCAGCTGGGCGAGCTGATCACGGCCCTGCCCGGCTGGTTGGCCCAGGGGGAAACCCTGTTGCAGCAGCTGCAGGCCTGGGCGGTGACGCGCGGGCTGCCCACCGATTTCGGCGACCTCAGCAGCGAACTGCTCACCCGCACCAGCCAGCTCGCCCGCCAATTCAGCCAGCAGTTGCTCAGTCTGTTGGGCACCACCGTGGGCCTCACGGTGAACACCGTGATCGTGCTGGTGCTGGCGGTGTTTCTGCTGCTGGGCGGTGAAGGGATCAGTGCCGGCCTGGCCCAGTGGCTGCCGCCCCGGGTGCGGGAGCTGGTGGTGGCCACCTTGAACCGCACCTTCCGCGGCTACTTCGCCGGCCAGGTGGTGCTGGCGTTGATCCTCAGCCTGGCCCAGATCGTGGTGTTCACCTTGCTGGGCATTCCCTATGGGGTGTTGTTTGCGGTGGCGATCGGCTTCACCACCCTGGTGCCCTATGCCAGTGCCCTCACGATCGTGGCGGTGAGCGTGCTGCTCGCCCTGGATGATCCCCGCACGGGCCTGGAAGTGCTGGCCGCCGCCATCAGCGTGGGCCAGGTGGTGGACCAGGTGATCCAGCCCCGCCTGATGGGGCGGATCGTGGGGCTCCAGCCGGCCTGGCTGTTGATCAGCCTGCCGGTCGGAGCTCGCCTGGGCAGCCTGCTGGGCCTGGGGGATCTGCTCGGCTTGGTGCTGGCGGTGCCGGTGGCCAGCTGCGCCAAGACCTTTCTCGATGCCTGGGGCGACCAGCTTCGCGCCGGGGAGGTGCCGGTGGTCAGCTCCCCGGCGGGATCACGCCCTGAGCCGCCAGATAGCTGAGCACCACGGCCACCGAATCCTCCAGGCTCTGGGCGCCGGTGTCCACCCGTAGCTCGGGCTGCTCGGGGGCTTCATAGGGGCTGGAGATGCCGGTGAACTCCTTGATCTCGCCGGCCCGTGCCTTGGCATAGAGCCCCTTGGTGTCGCGCTGCTCGCAGGTGCCTAGGTCGGCGGCGCAGTGGATCTCGATGAAGTCGCCGGCATCCACCAGGGCGCGGGCCTTGTCGCGGTCGGCCTTGAAGGGCGACACGAAGGCGGTGAGCACCACCACACCCGCATCGAGGAACAGTTTGCTCACCTCGCCGATGCGGCGGATGTTCTCCTCGCGGGCGGCGTCGGAGAAGCCCAGGTCCTTGCAAAGGCCGTGGCGGATGTTGTCGCCATCGAGCACGTAGCAGGAGAGCCCCCGTTCAAACAGGGCGGAGTTCACGGCGTTGGCCAGGGTGCTCTTGCCCGAGCCGCTCAGGCCGGTGAACCAAAGGATGGCGCTGCGGTGGCCCTGCTGTTCGGCCCGGGCTGCCCGGTCCACCGTGGTGTGGTGCCAGGCGATGTTGGTGGAGGCTCCCTGGTTGGTGAGTTCGCCGTAGGTGGGGGTGGAGGGAGCGGCGGACATCGGCGCAGGGCGTTGGGACGGATCGGGCCATTCTCCCCTGTGCCTCGCGTCAGGCCCTTGGGAGGTGCTTTGTTGTCTGGTGCCCAGGGGATGACTTTGATTCTAGAATTTGGTTATAGAAATAATCTCCGCAATGGCTGTCAGCATCAAGAGCCCTCGGGTTGACGCCCTGCTCGAGCAGCTGCGCCAGCTCACGGGCAGAGGGTCCACGGAGATTGTGCGGGATGCCCTGGAGCTGGAGCTGCAGCGGCAGCGCCGTCTGAGCCGGCGCAGGCGCCTCGCTGCCGAGTTACCCGTTCTGCAGGAACAGGCCCTTGAGACGGCCCAACCGTTCGATCCCGATTCGCTTTACGACGAGCAGGGCTTGCCGTCGTGATTCTGGATACTTCTGTGCTGCTCGCAATTCTTCAGCGAGAACCTGGGTGGGAGCGACACCAGCAAGCGCTCGAGCAAGCTGAAGTCCTACGACTGTCTGCAGGCACCCTGCAGGAGCTGCTGCTGCTTGCTCACTGCCGTCGTGTGCTCGAACCGATGCGGATGTTGCTGGATCTCATTGATCCTGATGTGGTGCCGGTGGATGCGGATCTGGCAGAGCGCGCTCTCGGCATCTTTAAGCGTTTTGGCAAGGGTCAGGGCCATCCCGCCCAGCTCAACTTCGGGGATTGTTTTGCGGCGGCACTGGCTGAGCGTGACCAATTGCCCCTTGGCTACATCGGCGACGATTTCAGCAAGGCGGGGTTCTGAGCTTGCGCGTCAGCCTCCCGCCTGCTTGGGCCGGTAGCCGGCCTTCTCCAGCGCCCCCAGGGCCACGGCCACCTGGTCTCCCTGCAGCTCGATCACGCCGTCTTTGACGGTGCCGCCTGTGCCGGCAATGGCCTTGAGCTGTTTGAGCAGGGTCTTTAGCTCGGCTTCCGGTGCCTCAAGGCCCGTGATCGCTGTCACTAGTTTTCCGCCTTTGCCGGCCTTGGTGCGCTGCACCCGCACCCGCTGCTGGGCCTTTGGGCTGGGTGAGCCCGTTGGGCCGGCCCCAGCGGCAGTGGGCCTGGCCGTGCTTGCGGAGTTGCTGCTGAATTCCTGCCAGCCGCCCTTCTTGGCCATGCCCAACCTTGCAACGCTGGTTCGGATTCTGGTCGGCGCAGCGTTCCCAGGGATTGCAATGCCCCCGCTTCGGCCCTTAACCCAGGGGTCTCGCCACATCCGGGAATGCAACAAAAACAGTGCGGTCTTCCGTGACCAGCTACACCCTCAGTTGCTGTTGTGAGCCAGCTGCAAAACGTGATCGGAAGCCACCGGTTCGTCCTGGCCAGCCAGCAGCACCTCTGCCCGTTGCATCAGCGTCACGGCCTGCGGGAGCAGGAGCAGGTCACGCCGTAGGTAAGTGGTGAGCACATTCCGCCACTCACTGCGCCAGAGCGGCGGTGCTGCTGGTTGGCCAGGACGTTGGTGTCAACAACAATCAAGGCCGACCTTCGCGCTTGAAGGCATCGATCCCAGCCGGATCAAAGCTGCGCTGAGCCAGGCTGTCGCGCAGGGCCCGGATCTCTACTAGCTCCTGCTCTGCGGCCAAGTGGTCATGGCCTAGTCCGGCTTCCAGGCAAACGATCGCTTCATTGTTGAGGCCGCGCCGATGCCGCTTGGCCGCCGCGGCGAGCCGTGCATGAAGCTCGTCGGGCAGGTTTTTGAGCGTGATGGTTTTGGCCACGGCAGCCAGCGACCTCACGGCGGTCCAACCATTATGGATCCGTTCTGGAACCTGGCTGGCCGTGGTTCTGGATCGCCGTGCGTCGTCCAACGATGCTCGTGGGCTTGAAGCGCTGCTGCCGGCCGCTGGCTTCTTAGGCTTACACGATCTGATAGCGCCACCGGTGACAAGCACCGTCCATCCCATCTCAGCAGCCAGCGGCGTCGATCCAGCTGCCCTGGAGCGTGCAGCCCGCCCCAACAGTCTGGGTCGCTACGGCCAGTTCGGGGGCCAGTACGTGCCTGAAACCCTGATTCCGGCTCTTGCGGAGCTGGAGCAGGCCGCGGCTGAGGCCTGGAAGGATCCTGCTTTTACCGATCGGCTCAACCACCTGTTGCGCACCTATGTGGGGCGGCCCAATCCCCTCTATGAAGCGGAGCGGCTCACGGACCACTACCGCCGGCCCGAGGGCGGTCCGCGCATCTGGCTGAAGCGCGAAGACCTCAACCACACCGGCGCCCACAAGATCAACAACGCCCTCGGTCAGGCGCTGCTGGCCCTGCGCATGGGCAAAAAGCGGATCATTGCCGAAACCGGCGCCGGTCAGCACGGCGTGGCCACGGCCACCGTGTGTGCCCGCTTCGGTCTCGAGTGCGTGGTGTACATGGGCGCCGAGGACATGCGCCGCCAGGCCCTCAACGTGTTCCGCATGCGGCTACTGGGAGCCACGGTGCAGCCCGTCACCGCCGGCACCGCCACCCTTAAAGACGCCACCAGCGAAGCGATCCGCGACTGGGTGACCAACGTGGAGAGCACCCACTACATTCTCGGCTCGGTGGCCGGGCCCCATCCCTACCCGATGCTGGTGCGCGACTTCCACGCCGTGATCGGTGAGGAAACCAAGCGCCAGTGCCACGAGGCCTTTGGCCGCAATCCGGATGTGCTGGTGGCCTGCGTAGGTGGTGGCTCCAATGCCATGGGCCTGTTCCATCCCTTCGTGCAGGACACGGACGTGCGGCTAGTGGGGGTGGAGGCCGCCGGCGATGGCGTGGCCACCGGCCGCCATGCCGCCACGATCACCGAGGGCCGCGTTGGCGTGCTGCATGGCGCCATGAGCCTGCTGCTGCAGGACGAGGAGGGCCAGGTGCAGGAGGCCCACTCGATCAGCGCCGGCCTCGATTACCCCGGCGTGGGCCCGGAGCACAGCTACCTCAAAACCATCGGTCGTGCTGAATACGGCGCCGTGACAGACACCGAGGCGCTCGATGCCCTGCAGCTTCTGTGTCGACTGGAGGGCATCATCCCGGCGCTGGAAACGGCCCACGCCTTCGCCTGGCTGGAGAAGCTCTGCCCCACCCTGGCCCCTGGCACCGAGGTGGTCCTCAACCTCTCGGGCCGCGGCGACAAGGATGTGAACACGGTGGCCGAGAAGCTCGGCGACAAGATGGGAGGCTGACCCCAGCCTGCTGGCATCAGCCCAAGACCGGGAAGTCGAAACGATTGCCGAAAAGCGAAAACAGCACCTGCCACAGGTTGGGGTGCTCCTTGATCTCCTCGGCCGCCGCGCTCTCGATTGATTGCAGCTGATCGGGGCTCAGCTCGAGGCCGGTGGCAAGACGAGAAAGGATCTCGCGCTCTTGCTCGCAGATGAATTCATCATCCTGCTGGTGCCTTGATGCGGAAGCCACCATCACGGCGGTTTTCATGGCCAGTTCCCGTTGCTCCGGATTTATCAAGGCGGCCAGCTCCTCGATGCAGGCTGGATCAGATAACTGATCTTCCCAATTAATAATTTTGGCCTGAAGTTTATATTGTTTACTCAGAGAGTCCAGAAGGTTTTCCTCTTCAAGAGATACCCCGCCATCGGCAAGGGCAACCAGATTGAGAATTCTCAGGATCACTCCTGCTGATTGGAGGTCCATTAACTGGTTTAGCTGATACTTGAAATAAGCTTACCGGCTTTGGCTGTGGAAATATTTGGCACTGCAATTGATCACTAAGGGCCCGATCTAGCGCAAGAGCCTTTCCAGTGCCTGGGCCACCGAGCCCACGGCGGCTCGGGCCGTGGCGTAGGCCATGCGCATTGGCCCCACTAGGGCCACCTGGCCCACGCCGCCGTCGCCGCTGCGGTAGTTGGCCTGCACCACGGCGCACTGGTGCAGGGCCCGGTGGGGATGCTCGGCGCCGATCCAAATACCTGGCTGGGGCAGGAGCTGTTGGGGCGCATCCTCAACCAGCTCCACTAGCGGGCGCAGGCTGAGGGTCTGGCTGAATTCCGGCTGGGCAAGCAGGCCAGCTAGCCCCGTCGCCACAGCGCCTTCGCCCTCCAGCTGCCGCGACTGCCCATGGCTAGCCAGGGCTTGGCGCAATACCGCGCCGCTGCTGCTGAGGTGGGAGGGCAGGGCGGCCCAGTCGATGCTGCCGCCATCCAGCTGGGCCGCGACCCAGCGCTCCAGGGACGCCAGTTCCGCTACCGCAAGGCACGGCAGCCGCAAATTGAGGCTGCTGGCGGTGGCGCCCCCCTCCACCAGGAACACCAGCAGGCGTTCACCACTGGCCACCAGTCGTAGGGCCTGCAGCTGGGACTGCTGGCGTTGGGGCCTGGTGATCAGGCTGAGCAGGCCCGTGAGATCTGCCAGGCGCCGGCTCAGATGCAGCAGCAGATCGTCGAGGGCTGCCCACTGCAGGCTGAGTCCGGTGAGTTCGCGCTCCAGCTGCAGGGCGGCTGCGCCTGGCGCGGGCAGCAGCTGATCTACGTAGGTGCGGTAGCCCTGCTGGCTGGGGATTCGGCCAGCGGAGGGGTGGGGTTGGGTGAGCAGGCCACGCTGCTCCAGGGCCCCCATGGCTGAGCGCACCGTCGCCGGGCTGGCCTGGAGGCCAAAACGGCGCACCAGGGTCTGGCTGCCCACCGGCTCCATCGTGTCGACGTAGTGGCGCACGGCGAGCTGCAGTACTTCCTGCTGCCTGGCGGGCAAGGGCCTGGGGGAGGCGGACTGCAAGCGGGAGCCGCAGGAGTGAGGCGATCGTACGCAGCCCAGCGGGTGTCAGTAGCGGGGTACGGCCGGATCCACCTCCACACTCCAGGCGTCGATGCCCCCTTGCACGTTCCAGACGGCACCAAAGCCGTGTTCCTGCATCAGCCAGCAGCCCAGATGCCAGCTGCGCACGCCGGCGTGGCACAGCACGGCTACGGGTCGGTCTCGGTCGAGCAGCTGGTTGAGCTGGCCAATCCACTCGTTAGATCGGCCCAGGGGCAGATGCACCACGGCATGGGGCAGGCGGGCCAATTCCAGTTCGGTGTCTTCGCGCACGTCCACCAGCTGGATCGCCTCGCCCCGCTCCAGCCGCTCTTGCAGGTCGCGGGCCCGGATTGTCTGCGGTGTCGTCTCGATAGGTGCCATGGCGGGCAGACGGGGTGGCTTGGGGTCAAGATGGACCCATCCTGCGTGGGGCGCATGAAGGCCCGCCCGTTTTTGGCGGTCGTGCTGGCGGTGACATTGCTGTTGCTGAGCCTGGCGGCGGGTGGCTGGTGGCTGGTGCTGCAGCGCTCCCCCCTGCAGCTGCAGCACCAGCAGCTGGTTTCGCCCCGGGCGGCCCGCTTTGTGCCCCGCCAAGCCGCCCTGAGCCTCTATTTGCTCAGCGATGGCGAGCAGCCGGTGGGTTACGCCCGGGCGGTAGCTCCCCCCCGCCAGCGCCGCCAGGCGGCTGAGGCGGTCGCCTGCCTTAGGGATGGTGCTTTCGCTGCTGCCGGCCTCGACTATCCCGGCGAGCTGGCCCCCTGGTTGGGCCGCGAACTCGGCTTTGCCCTACTGGCCTCAGAGCCCGGGGCGGCGCCCGATGGCTGGTTGCTGGCCCTGCGCAGTCGCGACGCTGACGGCGCCCGCCGCTTCCTGCAGCGCTTCTGGCAGACCCGCAGCCTGGCGGGCACCGACCTGCAGATCAGCAGCTACCGCGGCATGGGCTTGATCAGTGGCCGTGGTGCCCTGGTGGGCACCAGCCCGGTGCCGATCGCTACGGCGCTGATCGACGACGACCTGGTGTTGATCGCGTCGGGTCGGGGGGTGCTGGAGCAGGCCCTTGACGTCTCCCAGATCGATGAGCTCAACCAAGCGGCCAGCCCCCGCTTTAAGCAGGCGGTGCAGCGCCTTGAGCAGGGGGCGCTGCTGCTCACAGCCCGGCCAGAAACCCTGGGGCCCTGGTTGGGGTTGCCGGGTGAGTTCACGGCGCCTGGGGTCGTGCAGGAGCTGGTGGCTAGCCTGCGCCCCGATAACCGCTCCTTGGAGCTGGAGGCCCTTCTGCAGTTCGCTGCAGATGCCGCGGTGCCGGTTCCCTCGGCCACGGGCACTACGGAAATTGACCCCACAGGAGCAGTCTTATTGGAGGCCCTGCAGGGCCCCTCAGAGAGCCTGGCCCTGATCCAGCGCCCCGCCGCTTGGCCGGCCTACTGGCAGCCCCTGCTGGCGGCAGTGCTGCAGGCTGAGCCGGGATCTTTCCCGGCCTTGGTGACCGCCGCCGCCGATGGCCCACTGCTGCGCAGTGAGGCAAGTCAGGGCTGGCTGCTGGGCACTGGCGTCGACCAACCGCAGCCGGAGGCCCTCGCTGGGGTGCTGGCTGCCGAGGGATTGATCGCCGCGCCGCTGCCGGTGGAAGGGGATCCCGATCTGCGGGTCTGGACCAGGCTGGAGGCTGGCCAGGCTGGACGCCGATTCGCCCGCGGCGATGCCAACCAGCTGCAGGCCAGCCTGGAGGGCGCCCGCTCCAGCCAGGGCCGCCTGGCCTGGTGGGGTCAGACCCTGGCGGTGCTGCAGGAGCAGCGTGACTCCCGCAAGCCGCCCCGGCTGCGGCTGGAGCAGCTCGCCGGCCTCGATCTACCCCAGGCTCCCCTGCAGTGGGCTATGGCGGCGGGCCGGGCCCAGCCCTTGCTGCAGCGCTGGAGCACCTGGCAGCTGTTGTCGGCCCTGGCCGGCCAGCCCCTGGCCCCGGCCGTGCAGAGCCTGAGCCTGGGCTGGGAAGCGCAGCCTGACGCCAACCTGCACCTCAAGGCCCACCTTGAATTCGGTTGATGGCTATGGCAAAACTTGAACCGGCTGAGCGTGAACTGCTGCTCTGGCGCCATGGCATCGCCGAAGATCGCCACCCTGATCGCCCTGATCAGGAGCGGGCCCTTACGGCTGAAGGCCGTCAGCGCACTGCGGCCGTGGCGGCGGAGTTGTGCCGCTTGCAGCTTCACTGTGATCGCCTGCTGAGCAGCCCCCTGCGGCGGGCGCTGCAAACCGCTGAAATTGGAGTGGCGGCTGGTATGGCACCGGCGCTGGAGTTGGAGGATCGCCTGGCGCCAGGCGGTGATCCGAGGCCGCTGCTGCAGGCGGGCCCTTGGCGGCGCCTTGGTCTGGTGGGCCATGAGCCAGATCTGGGAGAGCTGGCCTCGAGCCTGCTGGGGTTGCCGGCGGGTTCGATTTCGGTGCGTAAGGCCGGCATCGTGCTGCTGCGCTTGGGCCCAACTGGCGCCAGCTTGGAGGCCCTAATTGGCCCACGGTTGCTGCGACTACGGCGGGATGGCTAGCGGCAGCCGTAAGTTCGCCTTAGTGAGTGCGGTGGAGAAGCTTGGTAGTAACAGGAGCGGCGACCCCAGCCCCATTTCGGCCGGGTTTGGAAGGGGTGCCGGCTACCCAGTCGTCGATCTGCGACATCGATGGCCAGCGGGGGGTGCTCACCTATCGCGGCTACCCCGTAGACCAGCTGGCATCCAGCAGCTCCTTTCTGGAGACGGCCTACCTGCTGATCTGGGGCGAGCTGCCCACCGCTGAGCAGCTGCAGGAGTTTGAGCAGGAGGTGCAGATGCACCGCCGGGTCAGCTTCCGCATCCGGGACATGATGAAGTGCTTCCCCTCCGGGGGGCATCCGATGGATGCACTGCAGAGCAGCGCCGCCTCCTTGGGCCTTTTTTATTCCCGTCGAGCCCTCGACAACCCCGAATACATCGTTTCGGCGGTGGTGCGGCTGATCGCCAAGATCCCCACGATGGTGGCGGCCTTCCAGCTGATCAGGAAGGGTCAAGATCCGATCCAACCCCGCGACGACCTGGCCTACGCCGCCAATTTTCTCTACATGCTCACGGAGCGGGAGCCCGATCCGCTGGCGGCCCGCATCTTTGACGCCTGTCTGATCCTGCACGCCGAGCACAGCCTCAATGCCAGCACCTTCAGCGCCCGGGTGACGGCCAGCACCCTCACCGACCCCTATGCCGTTGTGGCGTCAGCGGTTGGCACCCTGGCGGGCCCCCTGCACGGCGGCGCCAATGAAGATGTGCTGGAGATGCTCGGCCAGATCGGCAGCCCAGATCAGGTGGCGCCCTGGCTGGATCGGGCGATTGCCGGCAAGCAAAAAATCATGGGTTTTGGCCACCGGGAATACAAGGTGAAGGACCCCCGGGCTGTGATTCTCCAAAGTCTGGCGGAGCAGCTCTTCGACCAGTTCGGTCACGATCCGATGTACGACCTAGCCCGCAAGCTGGAGGAGGTGGCGGCCGAGCGCCTAGGGCCTAAGGGAATTTTCCCCAACGTCGACTTCTATTCAGGCTTGGTGTACCGCAAGCTCGGCATCCCTGAAGATCTCTTCACGCCCATTTTTGCTATCGCCCGCACGGCTGGCTGGCTGGCCCATTGGAAGGAGCAGCTGGGGGCTAATCGCATCTACCGGCCCTCTCAGATCTATACCGGTCAGCCCTCCCGTGACTGGCAGCCCGTGGGGGCCCGCTAAGTTGCCCCCATCTGAGCTGCCGCCATGCTGACCACCACGGCTCCGGGCCTGGATCTAGAGGCCAGTTTTGAGCAGGCCCTGCAGGGCTTCGGCCTGAGTCCTGCCGCCGCCCACCTGTTGTGGCTGCCCCTGCCCATGGTGCTGGTGCTGGTGGCGGCCGTGGTGGGCGTGCTGGTCAACGTCTGGCTGGAGCGCAAGATCTCAGCAGCGGTGCAGCAGCGCATTGGTCCTGAATATGCCGGCGCTTTAGGGGTGCTTCAGCCGATGGCCGATGGCCTCAAGCTGGTGTTCAAGGAAGACATCATCCCCGCCCGGGCTGATGGCCTGCTGTTCACCCTCGGCCCAGTGCTGGTGCTGATTCCGGTGATTCTCAGCTGGTTGGTGGTGCCCTTCGGCCAGCACCTGCTGATCAGCAACGTTGGCATCGGTATTTTCCTTTGGATCTCGCTGAGCAGCATCCAGCCAATCGGCCTGCTGATGAGCGGCTACGCCTCCAACAACAAGTATTCGCTGCTGGGGGGTCTGCGGGCGGCGGCCCAGTCGATCAGCTACGAGATCCCCCTAGCCCTGGCTGTGCTGGCGGTGGTGATGATGAGCAACTCGCTTAGCACCGTTGACATCGTCAACCAGCAGACCGGCGCTGGCATCCTCAGTTGGAACATCTGGCGTCAGCCGGTGGGCTTTGTGATCTTCTGGATCTGCGCCCTAGCCGAATGTGAGCGCCTGCCCTTCGACCTTCCTGAGGCCGAGGAGGAGCTGGTGGCTGGCTACCAGACCGAGTATTCGGGCATGAAGTTTGCCCTCTTCTATCTGGGCAGCTACATCAACCTGGTGCTCTCGGCCCTGCTGGTGTCGGTGCTTTACCTGGGCGGCTGGGGTTTCCCCATCCCCGTGGAGTGGCTGGCCAGCTGGCTGCACCAGCCGATCGATGCACCCTTGGTGCAACTGATCACCGGCTCGGTAGGCATCGTCATGACGGTGCTCAAGGCCTATCTGCTGGTGTTTCTGGCGATCCTGCTGCGCTGGACCACTCCGCGGGTGCGCATCGATCAGCTGCTCGATCTGGGCTGGAAGTTTTTGCTACCGATTGCCCTCGTCAACCTGCTGATCACGGCAGCTCTCAAGCTGGCCTTCCCGGCTGTTTTTGGTGGCTGACCGAGCCTGAGCACCAGCTTTTCTCCAGACCAGCCATCATGGGCTGACCCATTCCGACCGCCTCCCCCCAGAGCCAACTCCATGTTCGGGTTTCTCAAGAAAGTCGGTGACTACACCCGCGATGCGGTGGGTGCGGCCAACTACCTGACCCAGGGTCTGGCGGTGACCTTTGATCACCTGCGGCGCCGGCCGATCACCGTTCAATACCCCTACGAGAAGCTGATCCCCTCGGAGCGCTATCGGGGCCGCATCCACTACGAATTTGACAAGTGCATCGCCTGTGAGGTGTGTGTGCGGGTCTGCCCGATCAACCTGCCGGTGGTGGATTGGGTGATGAACAAAGCCACCAAGAAAAAGGAGCTGCGTAACTACTCGATTGACTTCGGGGTGTGCATCTTCTGTGGCAATTGCGTGGAGTATTGCCCAACCAACTGCCTTTCTATGACCGAGGAATACGAGCTGGCAGCTTTTGATCGCCACAGCCTCAATTTTGACAACATCGCCCTTGGTCGCCTGCCTACCAGTGTTACCAGCGATCCGGCTGTCGTCCCCCTGAAGGAGTTGGTCTACCTGCCCAAGGGAGTACTCGATCCTCACGATGTGCCGGATACGGCGCCGCGGGTGGGCAAACTGCCAGAGCAGGTGCTCGAATCCCTGCCTAGCGGAGACGCGTCATGACTATCGCCTCCATTACCCAGCTGATCTGCTTCGTTGCTCTCTCAGCCACCTTGGTGCTGGGCGCTCTCGGGGTGGTGTTGCTGCCCAACATTGTTTATTCGGCCTTCCTGCTGGGCGGCGTTTTTCTTTCGGTGGCAGGTCTATACCTGCTGCTAAATGCCAGTTTCGTGGCAGCGGCCCAAGTGCTCGTCTACGTGGGCGCCGTCAACGTGCTGATCCTGTTCGCGATCATGCTCGTCAACAAGAAGGAAAACCTGGCGGCTATTCCCGGGCTGGGTCTACGGCGTCTGCTCTCCGGCGCTGTCTGCGGTGGCTTATTTCTGCTGTTGATTCGGGTGGCTTTCACCACCCCTTGGGCCCTGCCTGGCCCAGAAGCTGTTGGCGAGGAGGCCACGATTCGCATTGGCGAGCACCTATTCAGCGATTATCTGCTGCCCTTTGAGCTGGCTTCGGTGCTGCTGCTGATGTCGATGATCGGCGCCATCGTGTTGGCCCGCCGGGATGTGCTCAGCAGCGATGTGATCACAGGGGAGTCAGTAGATCAGGGCCTGATCGAGAAGGAGCGCACCCCCCTGTTGCTGGAAAACTCTCCTCGCTAGCGGTTGTTTCCGGGCCCCAAGGCCTGCATCAAATCTTTTCTGCACCCTCTCAGCATCATTGCCACGCCATGCAGTTCACCATCCCCACAACCATCCCCCTGCAGGCCTACCTAGCCCTAGCGGCAGTGTTGTTTTGCACCGGTGTCTGGGGATTGATCAACAGCCGCAATGCGGTGCGGGTGCTGATGAGCATTGAGCTGATGCTTAATGCCGTCAACATCAACCTGATGGCTTTCTCCAACTATCTCGATGGCCAGCTGATCCGGGGCCAGGTGTTTGCCATCTTCGTGATCACCGTGGCCGCGGCTGAAGCGGCCGTTGGTCTGGCAATCCTGCTCTCCCTCTACCGCAACCGCGAAACGGTCGATATGGAGCGCTTCAACCTGCTGCGCTGGTAGCCAAACCATTAACGATGCGGCTTGAGCGAGTCTGGCTGATTTCAAGGTCTGGCAGCCAGGCGGCCCACCGCCAGGCCAAGCGCTGCGCGGAAGATCTGGCGGCCCAGGGGGTGCACGTGGTGGTGGCCTCCAGTGGCCTGGCCCGCAATCCCTTCCCCGGCTTGCTGGCCACTGAAGCTGAGCTGCCCGATCTAGCCCTGGTGCTGGGGGGCGATGGCACCGTGCTCGGTGCGGCCCGCCATCTGGCCCCCCTCGATGTGCCGATCCTCAGTTTCAATGTGGGCGGCCACCTTGGCTTTCTCACCCACGATCGCCGCCTGCTGCGCCTGAGCAGCGACGCCCTCAAGAGCGAGGAGGAGAGCCTCTGGGACCGCCTGCGTCAAGACCGCTTTGCCCTGGAGCGGCGCATGATGTTGCAGGCCCATATAGACCGGGGCGACGGCGTTGATGGCTCAGAAATTGCCCATCTGGCTCTCAACGACTTCTATTTCCGGCCCTGCCTCGATGAGGTGTCCCCCACCTGTGTGCTGGAGCTGGAGATCGATGGTGAGGTAGTGGATCAATACCGCGGCGACGGCTTGATCATCGCCACTCCCACCGGCTCCACTGGCTATGCCATGGCTGCCGGTGGGCCGATCCTGCACCCGGGCATCGAAGCGATCGTGGTTAATCCGATCTGCCCGATGAGCCTCTCGAGCCGGGCTGTGGTGGTGCCGCCCAGGGCCCAGCTTTCGGTGTGGCCCCTGGGCGAAACCAGTCGCCGGGTCAAGCTCTGGAAAGATGGCGCCCACGCCACCGTGCTGGAACCCGGCGATCGGGCCTTGGTGGAGCGCAGCCCCCACCCGGCCCTGCAGGTGCTGCTCGAGCAAAGCCCCTCCTACTACCGCACGCTCACCCACAAGCTGCACTGGGCCGGCAGCCTCACCGCCATCGAGCCGTCCCACAACTAAACCCCTGCTGCCCCCGTCCTAAATAGCCCCATGGCCCTGGAAATTGAACGCCGCTTTTTGGTGCAGGGGCTGGACTGGCGCCGCCATATCTGCTGGCAAGCCCAGCTGCAGCAGGGCTACCTAGTGGCGAGCCCCGATGGCTTCACCGTGCGGGTGCGCCGTGCCAGCGGTGACGAGGCCGTAGCCGGTGCCTGGCTCACCCTCAAGGCCCGCACCGAGAAGCGCTTTGAAGCCCCGGGCCAACTGCCGGAGGGATTGGTGCGCCAGGAATTCGAATACGCCATTCCAGAGGCGGATGCTGCTGCCCTGCTGGCGTTGGCGCCCAAGAGCCTTTGCAAAGTGCGCTACGGCCTTGATCTTCCAGGTGGGGAGTGGGTGCTCGACGTCTTTGAGGGTGCCAACGCACCGCTGGTGGTGGCCGAGGTGGAACTGGAGCAGCAGGGGCTGGAGCAAGGACTGGCCCTCCAGCCGCCCGCCTGGTGCGGGCGTGAGCTGACTGGGCGCCATGAGCTAAGCAATGCGGCCCTGGCCAGCCGGCCCCTGGCTCTGTGGCCAGAAGCGGAGCGCTTGGCCCTGTTCGAGCCTGCAGCTACCTAAGACTTGCCGGGCTCAATCGAGCAGCAGTTGAAGCCGTCACGGCAGATTTTGCCGTGGTCCATGGCCCAATTCAGCAGGGCTACCCGGTTCTTGGCGCCTGTTTTGGTGAAGACGTTGCTGACGTGGTTGTCCACGGTGCGCTTGCTGATCGTCAGCGATACGGCGATCTCCTGGTTGGTTAGGCCCTTGGCCACCAATTCGATGATCTCAATTTCCCGCTCCGAGAGCTCATGGCGCACCTGGCCTAGGGAGCCTCCCGTGGCGTGATTGGAATCCATGGGCCCAAGCCGGCGCTTGCCATCACTGTAGGCAGGGCGCTGTTCCATGATGCTCCCAAGTGGCACGATTGGTTTGTTGCTTCAACGGGCCCTTGCCAGCGGGCAGCCAGCTCTCACCGCAGAGGTGATGCCACCTAGGGGAGGAGATCCCTCGCGCTCATTGGCGGCGGCAGGGGCCCTGCGGGGCTGGGTCCATGCGGTAAATGTCACCGATGGCAGCCGCGCCGTGATGCGGATGAGCAGCCTGGCCCTATGCCGCCTGCTGCTTGACGCCGGCATCGAGCCGGTGCTGCAGCTCGCCTGCCGCGATCGCAACCGCATTGCCCTGCAGGCCGAATTACTCGGTGCCCATGCCCTGGGCGTGCGCAACCTGCTCTGCCTCACCGGCGATCCGGTGCGGGCCGGCGACCAGCCCGGGGCTCGCCCGGTGAATGAGCTGGAGGCGGTGCGGTTGCTGCAGCTGGTGCAGCGGTTCAATGGCGGCCAGGATCCGGTGCAAGGTGAGCTGCCCGATGGACCCACCGACCTATTTGCCGGTGCCGCTGCCGATCCCCAGTCGGCTAGTTGGAGTGGTCTCAAGAGCCGGCTGTTGCGCAAGAAGCAGGCGGGTGCCCGCTTCGTGCAAACCCAGATGGTGATGGACGCCGAAGCCCTCAAGCGCTTTGTCGGTGACCTCGCCGCACCGCTTGATCTGCCCGTGCTTGCAGGGGTGTTTCTGCTCAAATCGGCCCGCAACGCCGCCTTCATCAACCGGGTGGTGCCCGGCGCCAACATTCCCCAGGCCGTGATCGATCGGCTGGCTGCGGCGCCAGATCCGGCTGCTGAGGGCGTAGCTATCGCCGCCGAACAGGTGGGCGCCTATCTCCAGATTGCCCAGGGGGTGCATCTGATGGCCATTAAGGCGGAGGAGAGAATTCCGGCGATCCTGCAGCAGGCCGGCCTGAAGCCCTTGGCGCCTGTCTAGTTGACGTTGCTGAGGGCCAAATCGGTGCCAAGTAGTTCGGCCATCGCCTTCTGCTGCGGCGATGGCGACAACACATCCTGCCGGCGCACATCGGTGATCAGCCAGTCGAGGGCGGCCTCCTGCAGGTCGAAGTGGTCGCCATTGCGGTCAACGCAGTAGCGGCCAAACACCAGCTTCTCAACCAGACGCACTCCGGCCCCGATGCGGGAGTAGTCAAAGATGATCGAGTTGTCGATTGTGGCCCCTTCGCAGATGTGGCAATTGGGGCCAATCATCGCTGGGCCAATAATTGTGGCGCCATTTTCAATGCGAGTCATGCCGCCCACATAAATTGGGCCGGTGATATTGATCTGATCCCAGTCGGCCGCCACGTTGAGGCCGGCAAATACCCCTGGCCTCACTTCCTTGCCAGGGATCTGCACTTGACGCACCTGACCCTGCAAAACGCTGCGGATCGCCTGCCAGTAATCCGGCACCTTGCCGATATCAACCCATTCAAACTCCATCGGCAGGGCGTAGAAGGCTGCGCCGGCCTCCACCAGCTTGGGAAATAGGTCGGAGCCGATATCGAAGGGCTGGTTGCTTGGCACAAAGTCGAGCACCTCTGGCTCGAAGATATAAATGCCCGTGTTAATCATGTCGCTGGCGGCTTCATCCACCGCCGGCTTTTCTTGGAAGGAGCGCACCCTGCCGTCATCGTCTGTGACGACCACGCCATAACTGCTGACCTGATCCTTGGGCACTCGCTTGGTGATCATGCTGGCCATGGCGCCCTTGGCCTTATGGCGACGCACCGCTTCGCTCAGATCAAGGTCGATCAGGGCATCACCGCAGAGCACCACAAAGGTGTCGTCGAAGAAGCGCTGGAAATTCTGGATCTTCTTTAGCCCTCCCGCCGATCCCATCGCGTCGCCGATCAGCTCCCCGTCTTCGATGCGGCCTTCAAAGCTGTAGGCGATTTCAACACCGAAGCGCTGACCATCGCGGAAGTAGTTCTCGATCTCCTCAGCTAGGTGGGAGACGTTCACCATGATTTCGGTGAAGCCGTGCTCCCTAAGCAGCTCCAGCAGAAACTCCATCACGGGTTTCTGCAGGATGGGGATCATCGGCTTGGGAATCGTGTGCGTAATGGGCCGCACCCGTGTTCCCTTGCCAGCAGCCAGGATCATCGCCTTCATGGGTGCCAGCCTAGACGCACCGCTTAAGCCGCCAGCGCCTGCTCCGCCGCACCGATGGCTGGCACTAGGGGCAGTTGGCGGGCCTCGCCAGGGTGGAGCAGGCGCCGCAGGTGCAAAGGGCCAAAAAGCCCTCCCTGCTGGTCGAGTTCCACCTTGCCCTGGTGGCAGAGAAACAACAGGGCCCAGAACACCCCTACCCGGTCCCGGTCCAGCTCGGCGTCCGCACCCTTGGCTTCCACGTGGGCAGCCCAGTCCTGCACCAGCTCGTTGAAGCCGGCCCAGGCGTGGGCAGGATCCCAGCTAAGTAAAAACTGGCTGAGGGCGGCGGTGGTTTCCGGCAACTTCTCGCGGTGTGCCAGGGCGGCCACCTGCTCAATCGCTGCCCTTTCGCTGTAGCGCTTGGGGCGGTGGCGCGGCCGAATCCGACCCTCGTCCGCTTCGAGTCGCTCGGCGATGTCTTCGAGCTGGCGGATCAATTCCCCCAGGGTCACCGGTCGTTGCAGGGGTGGCGGCGCTACGGGCCGGCGCCAGAGGTGCCTTTCCGGTCGCTGAGGTAGGGCCAGGGCGGGGTTCACCAGCCAGCCTTGGCCGTCGTCATCGAAATCAAAGCCGATCTCGTCCTGGTCTGGTGCTTCCTGCGCAAAGGTGGCCGCTTCCAGCACTTCGGCTTTGAGGCTCACCAACACCGAGGCCGCCAAAAAGGCCTCACTGGTTTCAGCCAGGTCCTGCTCGTAGCTGCCGCCCCGGCTTGGTGCGTTTGCTACCACCAGGCGGGGCACCTCAATGCGCTGGCGCAGCTGGTCTAGAAAACCATCCACCACGGCGATCACGTCCACATCCCATGGGTCGAGATCGCCCCGCTCCGCCGCGTCCTGGAGCAGGCGTATGGCCAATCTTGCGCCTCCTTCAGCCAATCGTGCCCCGCGGCCTCCGCTGAGTCGTTGGTCGCACGCTACCGGTGTTGGCCCTTTCGCACCACCACCCCTGCCAAAGCACCACCGCTGGGGTCAGCCAACTGACACGGTCACGGCTTCGGCGGCATCGGGATTGGCGGGAGCCGAGCTTTGCCCGGCCGCTGGCAGCAGCCCCAGCTGGGCATCCACCGTGGCTCGGTAGCGCTGCAGGTCGTTTTCCAGCTCCTGGATGCGCACCTGTTGGGCGGCGAATTCGCCCTGGCTCTGCACCGCTTCCACCTTGCGCACCACCCCGGTCCACACCGCAAAAACCCAGGCAGCGGTCGCGCCGATGCCTCCCACTAGCAGCAGCAGGGCGGCAAGGGGCAGGGTGCCGCTCAGGCCTGGCAGGAAGTGGACCGTGGTGGGGGCTGTGTTCTCCAGGGTGAACATCACCATGGCTAGGCCAAAGCTGAAGATCAGCAGAAAGTTCAGCTGTTTCATCTCAGGAGCGTAATTAGGGCAGCCCAGGGGTGAACTCACCGCGGGCTATCTGCACAGTTTTGTTACCCAGGGAGGCGGATCAGGCCGGCAGGGCTGGCGCCGAGAGCAGGGGTTGGCGAATAAAATCGCCCGGCGGCGGCTGAATCACCTTGGCGAGGGCGGTGGTCTCCCGTTGCACAAGGGCTTCGATCGAAGCCCGGTAGGTATCGGTCATCACCCGGGGGTAGAGGCCGATGCCCACGATCGGAACGAGCAGACAGCTGATCACGTAGATCTCGCGGGGCTCCGCATCCACCAGGTGGGTGTGGGAGGCGAGCTCGGTGTTTTCCTTGCCGAAGAAGATTTCCCGCAACATCGAGAGCAGGTACACCGGGGTGAGGATCACGCCCACCGCCGCTAGGGCCGCCATCACGATGCGGAAGCTGAGTGAATAGGCCTCGCTGGTCACGAAGCCCGTGAACACCATCAGCTCGGACACGAAGCCGCTCATGCCTGGTAGGGCAAGCGAGGCTAGGGAGCAGATGGTCCACAGGGCAAACATCTTGCGCATCTTTTGGCCAACCCCGCCCATGTCGTCGAGCTGCAGGGTGTGGGTGCGGTCGTAGGTGGCGCCTACCAGGAAGAAAAGGCTGGCGCCGATCAGGCCGTGGCTAATCATTTGCAGCATGGCGCCGCTGGTGCCCAGGGCACTGAAGCTGCCGATGCCGATCAGCACGAAGCCCATGTGGCTGATCGAGCTGTAGGCGATTTTGCGCTTGAGGTTGCGCTGGGCAAAAGAGGTGAGCGCGGCGTAGATGATGTTCACCACCCCCAGCACCACCAGCAGCGGCGCAAATTGGGCATGCCCCTCTGGTAGAAGCTGCACGTTGAAGCGCAGCAAGGCATAGCCCCCCATCTTCAGCAAGATGCCGGCCAGCAGCATGTGCACCGGAGCCGTGGCCTCGCCGTGGGCATCGGGCAGCCAGGTGTGCAGGGGCACGATTGGCAGCTTCACCCCAAAGGCGATCAGCAGGCCCGCGTAGGCGAATAGCTGGAACTTCGTTGAGAAGTCCTTGGCCATCAGGTCCGTGTACTCAAAGCTGGGGGTGCCACCGCCGTAGAAGGCCATCGCCAGGCCCACCACCAAAATGAACAGGGAGCTACCGGCTGTGTAGAGGATGAATTTGGTGGCTGCGTACTGACGCTTTTTGCCGCCCCAGATAGCCAGCAGCAGATACACCGGCAGCAGTTCCAGCTCCCAGGCCAGGAAGAACAGCAGCATGTCCTGCACCGCGAACACGGCGATCTGGCCGCCATCCATGAGCAGCAGCAGGAAATAAAAGAGCTTGGGCTTGAAGGTCACCGGCCAGGCAGCCAGAGCCGCCAGGGAGGTGATGAAGCTGGTGAGCAGGATCAGGGGCATCGAGATGCCGTCCGCCCCCACCGACCAGGCCAACCCCAGGCTGGGCAGCCACTGCACCCGCTCCACCAGCTGCAGCCCTTCGACCGCCGGGTCATAGCCGTTGAGGTAGGCCCCCACGGTGATCAAGAAGGTGATCAGGGTGATGCCAAGGGCATACCAGCGAATCCGCTTGCCGTCGCCGGCATCGGGAATGAAAGGAATTACCAGGGCCGCGGCGATCGGGAACAGGATCGACGCGCTCAACCATGGGAAGGGCACGAACCAGGCCTCACCGTTTGGCCGGAGTGTAGAAATTCAGTCGGGCCCGGCACTCTGCTGATGGGGGATGTCACACAGAGTTGTGCCTCACGCCCGCTCTTGGCTGATCCCCAGGCACGCGCTACGCGCTTACGCCTGGGGATCAGCCAAGAGCGGGCGCAGGCGCTGTGGTGGGGCGGTGTAGGTGCTGGTGCGGCAGGGGGGTGTGCCCCCGCGCGGGGTGAGGTTCGCTTGGCTATGCGGCCGAGGCCGTGTTGCCCGCGAAGCGGGCGTAACGGCCGAACCGCTCAGCCAAGCGAGCCGAATAAAACCACTAGGGCGATGACGCCGCCGAACACGATCAGGGCATAGAACTGGGCCCGGCCGGTTTCGAAGTATTTGAGCCCCTCGCCGCTGCCCAGGGTCACCAGCCCGGTGAGGTTGACGACTCCATCAACAACCTTGGAATCAACCTCCAGCACCTGGCGGGCCAGTTTGCGGCTGCCCTGCACGAACAACTTGTCGTTGATCGCATCGAGGTACCACTTGTTGGCCAGGAAGGCATTAAGTGCGGGGAAGCGAGCAGCTACGGCTTTGCCCAGATCGATTTTGTGCAGCGCGTAGGCCAGCACGGCCACGGTTATGCCGGCGATGGAGATGCCCACGGAGGCTCCGGCCAGGGGCAGGAATTCGCTCCAACTGAAGTGTTCGGCTACCTCGGCTGCCTCCTTGGGGTCGAGCAGGTTGCCGAAGCGGCTGTTCCAGGGGGTGCCAAGCAGGCCTACCAGCACTGAGGGCACGGCCAGCACGGCTAGGGGCATAGCCATCTGCCAGCCGGATTCGTGCGGATGGCTGGCGTGGCCATGGTCGTCGCCATGGCTATCGCCCTGTTCATCAGTGGTTTTCCCTGCTTCAGCCAGCAGCTGGGCCCGCATGGCCTGATCATTGCCGCGAAACTCCCCCTCAAAGGTGAGGAAGTAGAGGCGGAACATGTAAAAGGCGGTCATGCCGGCGGTGATGAAGCCAGCCACCCAGAGCACGGGGAACGAACCAAACGCCACGCCGAGGATCTCGTCCTTACTCCAGAAGCCAGCCAGAGGTGGAATGCCGGCGATGGCTACGCAGCCAATCAGGAAGGTGCTGCTGGTGATCGGCATGTATTTGCGCAGCCCACCCATCAAGCGCATGTCTTGGGCGAGCACGGGCTCATGGCCCACCACCTCTTCCATGGCGTGGATCACCGAGCCGGATCCCAAAAACAGCATCGCCTTGAAGAAGGCATGGGTCACCAGGTGGAACATGCCGGCCACCGGAGCGCCGCAGCCCATGGCCAGCATCATGTAACCCAGTTGGGAAACGGTGCTGTATGCCAGACCTTTCTTGAGATCCATCTGGGTGAGGGCAATCGAGGCCCCCAGCACCAGGGTGATGGTCCCCACCACGGCGATCGTGGCCTGCACAGCCGGGAAGGGTTCGTAAACGGGTTGCAACCGTGCGACTAGGAACACACCGGCGGCCACCATGGTTGCCGCGTGGATCAGGGCTGAAATGGGGGTCGGGCCCTCCATGGCATCCGGAAGCCAGACGTGCAGGGGGAATTGGGCCGATTTCGCCATCGGTCCCATGAACACCAGCAGACACAGCAGAATCGCCGCCGCGTTGGAAATGCTGCCGCCGGCTACGGCCTCCTGCAGCCGGCTGCCAATTTCCTCAAAGCCGAAGCTGCCGGTGGCCCAGAACAGACCCAGGATTCCCAGCAGCAGACCGAAGTCGCCAACCCGGTTCACCACAAAGGCTTTCTGGGCGGCATTGGCGGCGCCATCGCGGTCGTACCAGAAGCCCACAAGCAGGTAGGAGCACATGCCCACCAGCTCCCAGAACACATAAATCTCCAGCAGGTTGGGGCTGATCACCAGGCCCAGCATCGAGCTGCTGAATAGGGCTAGGTAGGTGAAAAAGCGCACGTAGCCCTTGTCATGGGCCATGTAGCCATCGGAATAAACCATCACCAGTACGGCGATGGTGGTCACCAACGACAGCATCACGGCGCCGAGGGCGTCCACCCGGAAGCCCATCTGCAGGTTGAAGGTGCCGGCGCTGGCCCAGTTGAACAGCACTTCGGTGGGTGGTGCACCCGCCAGTTGCTGGGCCAATACGGCGTAGCTCAGAACTGCAGCCGCTCCCACGCAGCTGATTAGCAACCAGGCCACTGGTTTGCGCAGCCGATTGACGGTGCGGTTGAAGCTGATCAGCCCCAGCCCGGTAATACAAGCCCCGACAAGGGGCAGCACCGGAATCAACCAGGCGAGTTCGGCGGCTGACGGCATGCGCTGCAAGCTGGTTGGCGCAAGTGTAGGCAGCCAAACAAGTGCATACCCAGGCCTGTGCGGGCTCGCCCATGGGCGGGGAGCTTCTCGGCTAGCAGCACTCAGCCCAGCAGGTGGCCCAAGCCTGTGCGAGCGAAGCTTGTAGCGCCGAGGCCGATGAAGCGATGGGCCCACCAAAACACGCCCACGGCAATGGCAATGCCCAGCTGGGCTGGCCGTAGAAATTCGCTGGGGACCAGCTGCTGGTGGCCGGTCAATATCGCCCTAAAGGGAAGGATCGAGGTGCTAGCCCTCAGCTCCTCAAAGGCGCTACCGAAGCGCTTGGCCAGGCGGCGGTCGCCGTTCCACACCGCAAATAGGTGGTGGGCGATCAAGCCGATGCAGGTGGCCACCATGAAGCTGCTGCCGATCCAGAGCAGGTGGGTGGCGCACCAGAGGACCTGGCCCACGGCTTGTGGATGGCGGCTTATGCGGATGATGCCGGTGGCATAAAGCCGCACCTGGGGCTTGAGCACCGCCGGGATTTCCAGCAGGTTGTAGGTGGCTGGATAAAGAAACAAAAAGCTGATCGCGGTGCCGGCCCACACCACGGGCACGATCCAGGGCTGGTCCTGGAGATTCCAAAGGCGCACCCCGTCGTAGCGATGGGCGAGGAAGTAGCCGATCACCACCACGGCTGAGGGGATGCTCACCGCGGCAAACAGCAGCCGCCAGGCCCGCTCGCCAATTTTTGCTGCGCCCCACACCCGCAGCGAAGCTCCGCCGCTGTGAATGACGGCGAAAGCCAGCAACAGGCCGAGCATTACCCAGCTGCTGTGGTGCGAAGAGCTGGGGGGCACGGGCCGGATGGGGAGTTGTGAAGCTCTCGATTCTCGCTGCCAGGCTTCCCCCCTAGAGTTTTGAACTCGCCAGCTGGCAGGCTCCGGCCGATCCAGGCAACCCAATGGCAGACCTGCCTTTTACTCTTGATCAGCTCCGCATCCTGCGGGCCATCGCCTCTGAGGGGAGCTTCAAGAAGGCCGCAGACAGCCTTTATGTGACTCAGCCAGCGGTGAGCCTGCAGATTCAGAATCTGGAGAAGCAGCTCAGCGTCAGCCTGTTTGATCGGGGCGGGCGCAAGGCCCAGCTCACCGAGGCAGGCCACCTGCTGCTCAGCTACTGCGACCGAATCCTGAGCCAGTGTCAGGAGGCCTGCCGGGCTTTAGAAGACCTGCACAACCTGCGCGGCGGCTCGCTCATCGTTGGCGCTAGCCAGACCACCGGCACCTATCTAATGCCGCGAATGATTGGTCTGTTTCGGCAGAAGTATCCCGAAGTGGCGGTTCAATTGCAGGTGCACAGCACCCGCCGCACCGGCTGGAGCGTGGCCAATGGTCAGGTGGATCTGGCGATCATCGGCGGCGAGCTTCCAACGGAGCTTTGTGAGCTGCTGCAGGTGGTGCCCTACGCCAGCGATGAGTTGGCCCTGGTTCTGCCGGTGAAGCATCCGCTGGCCCGCCTGCCCGAGCTCACTAAAGACGACCTCTACCGGCTGGGTTTTGTCTGCCTTGATGCCCAGTCGACCACCCGCAAGATGGTCGACCAGCTGCTGGCCCGCTCCGGCTTGGATGTGGGCCGGCTCAAGATTGAGATGGAACTCAATTCCTTTGAGGCGATCAAAAACGCCGTTCAGTCGGGGCTTGGGGCCGCCTTCCTGCCGGTGGTCTCAATTGAGCGGGAGCTCTCGGCTGGCAGCCTGCATCGCCCCCAGGTGGCCGACCTGCTCGTGCGCCGCCAGCTGAAGCTGATCACCCATCCAGCCCGCTATTGCTCCCGGGCCGCCGATGCCTTCCGCAAGGAGGTGCTGCCCGTGTTTGCCAGCCCCGATAGCCCCCTGCGCCGGCCGTTGCAGCAGCAGGAGGCCCTTACTCAGAACTGATCTGGTTCAAAATTAATTTGATTCAGAATTGATCAGTTTCAGAATTGATCGGCTTCAGGGGTGACGCCCACCGTGTCATCAGCTACTCCCTTCGTTAGGAATTTGTTTTGGCTGGTGTCTGTTTGGTAGACGCAGCGCACGATTGGCTTGTCTTTGACTGAGCCGATGTAGGCGAAGGTGTTCATGCGCTGCTTGCACTGGCGCATCTGTTCGTTGGTTACGGCTCCTTCCTTCTGCAACACGCTCCAGTTTTCCCGGCGGATAACGCAGCCGGCCTTGAGCTCCGGCTGGGTCACGAAGCTGGAGCTGGGGTTCATGGTGGTGTAGAGCTCCACGTCCATCACGAAGGCACTGGCGCCCCACTGGCGGCAGAACTCCGGATCGGGCACCGCCATGTCGAGCTGCTGGCTACTGGCGATGTTGCCCTGGTCGCCCTGGGTGGTGCTGGAGATGGCGGTGCCGATGCCGATGCCCACCACCAGCACCCCAGCCAGGATCGCCAGGGTGCCCACGTTGAACTGAAAGGGGCCTGTGCCGCCAGGACCACTTCCGCCAGAGCCACTGCCGCCCGGGCCGCCTTTATTGCCGCCCCCGGCAGGCCGCCTGGGCTCATTGCGACGACCGCCCCGCTCATAGGCATCCTCTGCGTAACGCCCTCCGGGTGAACGCCCCTCATCTGGGCGCTCACCGGCGTAGCGATCTGAGCTGTAGCGGGAGCGGCTCACAGGCTTTCGGTGCTGCGGGGTAGGCCCATTGAGTAGTTGAGTACCCGGGCATCCGGGTTGTAGCGAAGCTCGCCGGCCTGGAGCAGCTGGCGAATTAGCCCTTCCAGCTCCGAACCGATCTGGCGCAGGTTGTATTCAGTGAGGTCGGCGCCGGCTTGGGCGGCCACCAGCTCGCGGAAGTGGTCTTGCACCTTGGCCAGCACCGGGGCGTCCCAGAGAAACTCGTTGTCGGGATCCACATCCATGGTGAGCTGGCTGGGATCAGCCAGCAGGTTGCCGTCCTCCACTCGGGCGGTGAACAGCCGCACGTGGCGGGTGGTGGACTTCAGCAAGGTCTCTGCAGGGCGGGATTCGGCAGGGAGTGAGTCGGCCATGGGGAGTGGATTGCGAGCACCCAATGCATCAACTCTAGAAACCCCCCCCCAGCCGCAGGGGTCAGGCGCCCCCTTTAAGGTTGCATCTGGATTTTTGAAAGGGGCTATGCGCGTCGTCATTGCCGGAGCAGGGCTAGCCGGGCTGTCGTGCGCCAAGTACCTCTGTGATGCCGGCCATACGCCGGTGGTGGTGGAAGCCCGCGACGTGCTGGGCGGCAAGGTGGCGGCCTGGCAGGACGAAGACGGCGACTGGTATGAGACCGGTTTGCACATCTTTTTCGGCGCTTACCGCAACATGCGCCAGTTGTTTAAGGAGCTGGATATCGAAGACCGTCTGCAGTGGAAAAGCCACTCGATGATCTTCAACCAAATGGAGACGCCAGGCACCTACAGCCGCTTTGACTTCCCCGACATCCCAGCCCCTTTCAATGGTTTGGCGGCCATCCTCAGCAATAACGACCTGCTCACCTGGCCCGAGAAGATTGCCTTCGGCATGGGCTTGGTGCCTGCAATTTTGCGCGGCCAGCAGTATGTAGAAGAATGCGATAAGTATTCCTGGACTGAGTGGCTGAGGCTGCACAACATTCCCGAGCGGGTCAATGACGAGGTATTCATCGCCATGGCCAAGGCGCTGAACTTCATTGATCCCGATGAAATTTCCAGCACGGTGGTGCTCACTGCCCTAAATCGCTTCCTGCAGGAGGGTGATGGCTCCAAGATGGCCTTCCTTGATGGCAACCCACCGCAGCGGTTGTGCCAGCCGATCGTCGATTACGTCGAGGCCCGTGGCGGGGAAGTTCACCTAAATTCCCCGTTGCGCCAGATCGAGCTCAATGCCGACGGCACGGTGAAGGCTTTCCAGATTGGTGGCATCAAGGGCCAGGAGCCCCGCACCCTCACGGCCGACGCCTATGTGAGCGCCATGCCCGTTGATCCTTTCAAGCTGCTGCTGCCTGAGGCTTGGAAGGAGATTCCCTATTTCAAGAAGCTCGACGGCCTCAATGGGGTGCCGGTGATCAATATTCACCTCTGGTTTGATCGCAAGCTCACCGAGATCGACCACCTGCTGTTCAGCCGTAGCCCGCTGCTGAGCGTGTATGCCGATATGAGTAATACTTGCAAGGAATACGAGGATCCGGAGCGCTCGATGCTGGAGCTGGTATTTGCCCCAGCCAAAGACTGGATTGGTCGCTCTGACGAGGACATCGTGGCGGCCACGATGGAGGAGCTCAAGCGCCTGTTCCCGATGCACTTCACCGGCAACGACCAAGCCACGCTGCGCAAGTCGATCGTGGTCAAAACACCACTGTCGGTTTACAAAACCGTGCCTGGCTGCCAGCAACTGCGGCCCGATCAGGCCTCACCGATCCCAAACTTCTTCCTGGCCGGTTGCTACACCATGCAGCGCTACCTGGCCTCAATGGAGGGGGCGGTGCTGAGCGGTAAACAGTGTGCCCAGGCGATTAGCCGGTGAAAGGTCAGCATAGCGAGAAAGAGTTCAACCCTAGATTGATTGAGAAGCGTATCCAGCGCAACACCCTTGCCTGGTTTCTGCTTGTTGCAACCATGCTGATTGGGGCTGGAAGCTACAGCTTTCTCCGCCTGCGCAGCGCCATCGAGAGTGATGTGGAAGAGCGGGTTCGCAATGTGGCTGATGGACTCCTTGTTAATCTTCGCATTACTGACTCTACTTATCGCTTGCTGGTAACTGCTGCGATCAATATGTTGCAGGATAAGTCTTTGGACATTGGCGAGCCTCGCCTTTTGCGTGGCTATGCATATCCCAGCTCTTTGCCAGCAGGTCAAAGGGTTCCCCAGCTTCTCTTCGGTGATGAGGTTGTTGCAGAGAGGCCGTCTATTGTTGAACAAGTTACGCGTCGTGCTGGCGGCACCGCCACAGTATTTGTCCGTCAAGGTGATAACTTCGTTCGACTCATTACTAGCGTTAAGGACGCAAGTGGTCGGATCGCTGTAGGAACGCGTCTTGACCCCAAGGGTGTTGCTTATAAACAGCTTATCGAGGGTCGAGCTTATGTTGGCCCTGCGGAAGTGCTTGGCAGACCCTTCTATACGTCGTATAAGCCAATTTTTTCCAGTGATGGTGCTTTGATTGGTGCCTGGTATGCCGGATATCCGATTGAGACAGTTGAAGATATGTCGCAAGCCGTTGGCAAAACGCGAATTCTTTCTAATGGATTTGTTGTTCTTGTTGATCGCGCTGGAAGGCCCCGTTTCCAGACTCAAGGTGTGGAAGCTTCGGCTGTTAAGGCTGTGCTTTCTCGTTATGACTACTCGGGCCCCGAAGTTCAGCATCAGCAGGGGGGGTATGAGGTCAGGCGTAGGGCATTTTTGCCGTGGAATTTTAACATTTTAACTGTAAAATATCGGGCCGATATCGATCGGTTGGCCCTCCAGTTGGCTTGGGGAATTTTAGGCTTTTTGGCATTCATGATTTTGGCTGTTTTGGCCCTTTCATGGATATATGCTCAAAAATTGTCGAAAGCTTTGATCGCCGGAGAAGTGGCTCGCAGGCAGGCAGAGTCCGAGCACTTGGCGGCGGCCTTGGCCCGGGATGAAGCCCAGCAGGCGAACCACAGCAAGAGTGCCTTCTTGGCAAACATGAGCCATGAGTTGCGTACCCCTATGAACGCAATTATTGGCTACAGCGAGATGTTGATCGAGGAGGCGGATGAGCTTGAGCCGGACGATTTTGTGCCTGATCTGCAAAAGATTCTGGCAGCCGGAAAGCACTTGCTCGGCCTAATTAATGATGTTCTTGATCTTTCTAAGATCGAAGCTGGCAAAGCCACCCTCTATCTCGAGGATTTTACGGTAGCTTCTATCGTCGATGACGTTCTTGCCACAGTAAAGCCCTTGATTGCCAAAAATGGCAATCATCTCGACCTCAGTCTTCAGGCCGGGCTTGGTGACATGCGCTCTGATGTCACCAAAGTGCGCCAATGTCTGCTCAACCTGCTCAGCAACGCTGCCAAATTCACGGAGCGAGGCACCATTTCGCTGCGGGTCACGGCATCGGCCCCTGGTGAGGTGATTGCCTTTGCTGTTTCCGACACCGGCATCGGTATGACCCCTGAGCAGCTGGGAAGGGTGTTCGAGAGTTTCAGCCAAGCTGATGACAGCACCACCCGTAAATACGGTGGCACGGGGCTGGGCTTGTCCATCAGCCGTCAATTCAGTCATTTGATGGGTGGAGATATCACGGTGCTCAGTAGCATCGGTGAGGGCAGCACTTTCACCCTGTCCTTACCTCGCCGGGTGAACGATCCAGATGCGCCTATGCAGGCCGCCCCGGCCAGCTCCGGGGCCCGTCGGCCTGCCGGTGCTCTGCCACCGCCGGTGGCAGCGCGAGCCACGGTTTTGGTGATTGACGATGATCCATCTGTGCGCGACCTAGCGGGGCGCTCGCTAGTGCATGAGGGGTATGCGGTGCATACGGCGGCCAGCGGCGAAGAGGGGCTGGCCCTTGCCCGGCAATGGCGGCCCGATGTGATCACCCTCGACGTGATGATGCCCGGCATGGATGGCTGGAGAGTGCTTCAGCAGCTCAAGGCCGATCCGGAACTCGCCTCCATTCCGGTGGTGATGATGTCGATGCTCGATGCCGACGATCTGGCTCACACCATGGGTGCCGCAGCCAGCGTCAGTAAACCTGTGGCGGCCGGGCAGCTCAATGCCCTCTTGGCCCAGATCGTGGCTTCCTATCCGAGTGACGACTCCCGCCTGCTCGTGGTGGAGGACGAACCCGCCAATGCCGATCTGTTGCGCCGAATGCTGGAGAAGCAGGGCTGGCAAGTGGAGCATGCCACCAACGGCCTGGAGGCCCTGTCAATCGTGGCCCAGCGGAGGCCACGATTGATCCTGCTTGATTTGATGATGCCGGGAATGGATGGCATCGCCTTTCTGGAGCAGCTGCGTCGCAATCCGTTGGCGGACAACATCCCCGTGCTGGTGGTTACGGCCAAAACTCTGAGCGCTGAAGATCTGGCCCAGTTGAATGGCCGCGTCAGCGAGGTGATGACCAAGGGCACCTTCACTGCCGTCTCCTTGGCTGAGCAGATCAATGCGATCCTGGGACCACGGACATGAGACAACGGCAATAGCGATGGTTCGGGTTCTGCTTGTCGAAGACAACGAGATGAACCGCGACATGCTGTCGCGGCGCCTCAGCCGTAAGGGGTATGAGGTGTCTGTCGCAGTCGATGGGGCTGCGGCTCTGCAGGCTGCTGCTACCGATCTCCCCGCCCTAATCCTCATGGACATGAGTCTGCCCGTGATGGATGGCTGGGAAGCCACGCGCCGGATCAAGGCCGATGCCGCAACGGCGGCCATTCCGGTGATTGGTCTTACCGCCCATGCCATGGAGGGGGATCGGGAGAAGTGCCTGGCCGCCGGCTGCGACGACTACGACACCAAGCCGGTGGATCTGCCGCGCCTGCTGGAGAAGATGCGCAACCAGCTCTCCCGTGTGGGCATTCAGCTCGAGACGTGATGGCAAGCAGCCCCGATCCACTGGCTAATCTCCGCCACGACCTCTGCACCCCAATCAACCAGATCCTGGGTTACAGCGAATTGGTTGAGGAGGTGCTAGCCGAAGGCGAGGCTGCTGATCCCGCAGACTTGCACAAGATTCAGCAGGCAGCCCGCACCATGCTGGCGCTGGTGCGTACCCGCCTCACCGCCGCGGTTTTGGACCCGACTGCCGCAGTGGCAGCCATCCCCGTCGAGGTGATCGGAGCTGACAAAGAGTCTCCAACCCCCCGACAGGAGCTTCAGGCCATTCGGCCAGGGCGCATTTTGGCTGTTGATGATGATCCTCTCAACCTCGATCTGCTGGCCCAGCGCTTGAGTCGTCAGGGCCACGTGGTCTCTACGGCAGTTGATGGTGAGGACGCTCTGCAACGGGCAAAGGAGCGGCCGTTTGACCTGGTGTTGCTCGACGTGATGATGCCGAAGCTTGATGGCTACGGCACCTTGGCCCGGCTAAAGGCTGACGAGCAGCTGCGCTCGATTCCAGTGATCATGATCAGCGCTCTCGATGAGCTATCGAGCGTGGTGCGCTGCATCGAAGCTGGTGCTGAGGACTATTTGCCGAAACCTTTTAATCCCACTTTGCTGCGCGCCCGCATTGCGGCTTGCCTGGAAAAAAAGGCTCTTCACGACCAGGAACTGGGGTTGTACAACAGCCTTGTGCAGAGCCAGCGGCAGCTCGATCGTGAACTTATAACCGCCCACCGATTTGTGGCTGGCCTTGATCCTGCGACGCGCAGCGACCCGCAGTTCCAACCGTTGTTGGCGGCATTTGCACGCATGACCTCTGCCGTTTCTCGTCGTGAAACCGACTTGCGAGCCACCATCAGCGACCTCGAGATTCAGATCAATCGGCAGGCGCTCACCAGTCAGGTGAAGACGATCGTTGCTGACCCGACTTTTTCCGCACTTAGTGAGCGGGCCAAGGCGATGCGTGCCCGCCGCCAGGGACAAGGGATTGAGCGATCGTGACCTCGCTCTGCCAGCATGGACAACGATTTCGCGGTGGCGCCTTGCTTCCCAGCCTCGAGCAGGCCTACGAGGAGTGTCGGCAGGAGACGGCCCACTGGGCCAAGACCTTCTATTTGGGCACGTTGCTGATGCCGCCCGAGAAGCGGCGGGCGATTTGGGCGATATACGTGTGGTGCCGGCGCACCGATGAATTGATGGATAGTGCCGAGGCCCAGGCTCGTCCTGAAAGTGAGCTCTCAGCTCGGCTCAATCGTTGGGAGCAGCGAACCCGCGCTCTTTTTGCGGGCCACGTGCAGGACGGTCTTGACTTGGTGATGCGCGACACGATCGAGCGCTTTCCCCAACCCCTGCAGCCCTATCTCGACATGATTGAGGGGCAGCGGATGGACCTTCGCTGCCACCGCTACGCCAGCTTCGAAGACCTCAAGCTCTACTGCTATCGGGTTGCCGGCACGGTGGGCTTGATGACCCAGGAGGTGATGGGGCTAGATCCTGCCTACACCACGGCTCCATGGAGCGATGTGCCAGACACCACAGACGCGGCGGTGGCTCTAGGGATCGCCAATCAGCTCACCAATATCCTGCGGGATGTGGGCGAAGATCGTGCCCGTGGGCGCATTTATCTCCCCCTGGAGGACCTTGAGCGTTTTAATTACACTGAACACCAGCTCATGGCTGGTGTGGTTAATGATCATTGGCGGGCTTTGATGCGTTTCCAGGTTGAACGTGCCAGAGATTGGTTCGCACGCTCAGAAGCTGGTGTGCGTTGGCTTTCGCCGGATGCTCGCTGGCCCGTGTGGGCTTCTTTGCGGCTTTATCGAGGCATTCTAGATGTGATCGAACAGCATAATTACGACGTCTTCAATCACCGAGCTTTTGTGCCCCGCGCCGGTAAGTTGCTCGACCTCCCCTTCTCATTCGTGATTGCACAGGCCCGATGAGAGATTCGCGGACTCGTTTCTTGTCTATCTGCTATCAGATGGGTGGTGTAGGCGTTGTGTCTGTATTGATGACACAGGTTGTGTTTGCAGCACCCCAGCAGGACCAGTTTTCCCCTCTGCCCACAACCAAGACCGTCGAAAGCCTTGGCTCAGGCTGGCCTGTTGGCCAGACCAAGCCGATTGGAATGATGGGCTCAATTCCTGCCGAGCAGTTGGCTGCCCTGGAGATGGCAACGGCAGTTGAGCTTGCTGATCAGCGCAACCCGGTGGTGCGCCAAAGCTATGAGGAGCTTGTTGCCACCCAGAACAGCCTGGGATCGGCTTACGCCACCTGGTGGCCAGTGGTGAATGCCAGCATCACTGGCGGCATGTATGGCGAGCGGGCCTATTACAACTATGTGGGAGCTCTAACCGGCGTGGGAGCTCCGCCAACCAATCCCCCTTCCCCCTACGCAGACCAAACGTCGTTTAGCAGTAGTTATTTTCAGAGTGTTGCTCAGTTCGACATTAACTGGAATATTTTTGACCCTGCCCGGACACCTACTATTTGGCAGAATAAGTATTTGGTTAGGCAGGCTGTCGATGCATTTGTGATCTCTCGTCGTGATAATCGCCTCAAAACCGAAGAGGCTTTCATTAATCTGCAGCAGGCTAGTTCGAGAATTGTGACTGGTCGTGTGTTGGTTGCTAACGATCAAGTGCTGCTACGCCTCGCCCAGTCCAGGGTGCGATTAGGCGTTGCTTCCAAGCTCGATCTCGCCAAGCAGACGACAGTTCTCAAAACCGATCAGGTGAACTTGGTGGATGCGAAACGTGCCGTTCAAGAAGCCCAGGCTGATCTGGCGGAGCTGCTTGACACACTAGATGCCTCCGTGATCAACCCTGCTGTGCCACTTGCTCCCCTAGGCAGCTGGACCTCCGGGCTAGAGGAGACGATCCAGGCCGCCATGAGTTACCGCAAGGTGATTGAGCAGCAGCTCAGTGAGGTCAAAATCAATCAGGCTCAGGCAAAGATTGAATTAGCCGTATATCAGCCCACGATTGCTTTGGTCAATTCGCTCTATTGGACCAAGGGTGTCGGTTATACCGGGCTGGGGCCTCCCTACGTGCAAGATGCCCGCAGCGACTTCTGGAATGCCACGTCGTTGCTCCAGGTCACCTTCACTGGTTTTGATGGAGGGCAGGCGCGTATGAGTGCGGCTGCGGCGATGCGGCGTGGCAAGGCTGCCGAGGCCCAGGTGCAACAGGCTGTAAACCAGGTTAGGCGTGAGGTGCAGACATACTTCGCCCAGTCGCAGCAAGGCCGTCAGGCGGTTCTCCTCAGTGCTGAGCGGGTGACTTCGGCCAGTGACGCGCTCCGCTTGCAGACCCTTCGCTTTAATGCTGGCTATGGAAATGTCACGGATGTTGTTCAGGCCCAGCAAGATCTCACCCAGTCTGTAAGTGATTATATCGATCAACTTGCTAGCTACAATGTTGCTCTGCTAAGCCTCGCTCGAGCGAGTGGCTTGAGTTATCAGCAAGATGATCAGCTCATACGTGAAGTAGGCAACCCTCTTGATCGCCTCCGCTTGCCGAACCTACTTGCTGGTCGCAGCTGACTGCGCATCCTTGGCAGTGGGTAAAGCCTCCAGCAGGGTTTACAATAGTGAGACTTGGCAGAACGGATAGACATGGCCCAAATCCTTGCGGTTCATTCGTTTCGAGGTGGTACAGGTAAGTCCAACATCACGGCAAATCTAGCTGTCGCCCTTGCGCTTAAAGGCAAGAAAGTGGCCATCTTTGATACTGATCTGGCATCGCCAGGTGTGCATGTGCTGTTTGGTTTCACGCCCCAGGATGGCCAAGCGACATTGAATGATCATCTCCAGGGTGATGCGCCAATCCGCACTTGCGCCCATGATGTTTCGCCTGAGCCGGTCAGAAAAGCTAAGGGACGCATTTGGCTGGTCCCTGCTTCTATGGAAAGTGACCGTATTGCACGGCTACTCCGCGAGGGTTACAAGGTTGAGCGCTTGAATGATGCCTTGTTTGCTCTTAGCGACGACCTTGACCTGGACGTGGTCATTGTTGATACGCATCCTGGCATTAATGAGGAGACCCTGTTGTCAACAGCCATCGCCGATTGTCTGGTGATGGTTATGCGTCCGGATGCGCAAGATTATCTTGGAACAGCGGTGGCGATTGAGGTGGCCGAGCGCTTGGATGTGCCGGCGATTCGGATCGCGGTGAATAAGCTACCCGGGCATTTTGATCTTGAGCAGGTCCGCGAACGCGTCGCTTCCAGTTATGGAGTGCCGATCGGTGCCCTGTTGCCGTTAAGTGAAGACCTGCTTAATTTGGCAAGCGGAGGCCTTGCTGTCCTCCATTACCCCAGTCATGCATGGAGTGCAGGTGTGAAGGACTTGGCCGACCAGCTCTCTGCGATGACCGAAACATGATCCTTGTCAAAGGTCGGCTGCAGGGGGGGTGGCGGTCGAGGTCATGACACTTCCTGAGGTTCCTCTTTCGATGGCAGTTCTCCTGAACCTCGAGCCTCCTCAGCTGCGCCGGCTTCTCAAGCAGGGCTTGCGTCGTGGATTGCTTCAGGCTGAGCTTGAGCAGCTACTTCATGCCGATTGGCAGCTGGATAAAGACAGTTCTGAAGCGAGGGACCTTCTTGCTTCTCTTGCGGGCAGGGGATGGTTTCTCTGGCACCCGGAAACGAAGTGCTGGAAAACTCATCTCGGTTGATATCTTTCCCCATTTGCTTCACCTCCCTATCTAGCTAATGATCCTTCTTAATACCTGGTATGCCGTGGCACTGGCCTCTCGTCTTAAGGAGGATGAGCCACTGGGGGTCAACCTGCACGGGACGTCCCTTGTGCTCTGGCGGGATACGGCTGGCGCGCTTACAGCTGTTCTTGATCGCTGTCCGCATAAAGGAGCTTCTTTGTCGCGTGGTTGCGTCAGTGATGGCAAGCTCCGTTGCGGTTACCACGGTTGGAGTTTTAGCAGCGAAGGTCGCTGTGTGGAAATTCCTGCCAATCGTGAAGGTATGGCGATTCCTCGTCGTGCCCATCGGGTTCGTTATCCATGCCAAGAAGCGCACGGATTCTTATGGTTATGGTGGCATGAACAGTCAGATCTTGATATCGAAGCTGTGCCAGCTTTGCCACCTATTAACCATGTCCCTGAAGCAGATGATCCAGCTTGGCGCAGCATGGAGGGGGAAACATTTTGGTCGGCCCACTGGATTCGAATTTTGGAAGGATTTATCGACCTCACCCATGTGCCTTTCGTCCACAAGGGCACCTTTGGTGGGGCTGCAGCAGATCAGTTGTATCCAAGTGCAGAAGAGGCGACAACGGATAGTCTCTATGCCTTGATTGATACCCCAAGAGACCCTAAATACCGCTCCGAGCAAGGCAACTTAATTGGCCGTCTCAAAAATACCCTGTTTGGCTCCAAGAACAATGACTCCGGCGCTCCGGCAGGATCGCAGCATCTGCATCTCTGGTTGGCCAATTTCCTGCTAATTCGTGTGGTTTTTAAGGATTTCTCGATATATCTTTGTCTGGTACCCGTGCCTTTGGGGGATGGACGCACCCATCTACTTTGGCGACATTTCCGTTCTTTCCTAAAGAGCCCCCTAGCGGATGGTGTCGCTCTCAAGCGTGTTCTCCGCTTCTTAGAGGAGGATCGTTATATAGTCGAATCCGTGGAACCATTCGATCCAGATCTTGATGGGCGCGTCGATTTGCTTTTGGCGAGTGATTCGATGACAATTGGCCTTCGACGCTTGCTCAGGGAAAAACGTGACGCTAACCTCGTACGCTAATTATCAGTCCTTCTCCGATGGCATCGGTATCAGGAACCAAAGGGGGAGCCGTCTCAACTGAGATGCTTCCAATCGAAGCCATTGATCACGTGGCCTTGACCGTCTCTGATCCGGTCCGTTCGATCCGCTGGTACCAAGACACCTTTTGTTTCACCGAAGCTCGTATGGAGGGGCTTGCTGAGGGGCCGCCTTTCATCCTGCGCGTTGTAGGAAATTCTTACTTGAATCTCTTCCCAGCAGACCAAGGCTCGGTGGAGCCCTCGCCTGGCCACAACACCATTGCCATGCGTCACTTGGCTTTTCGAATTGCTTTTGACGCCATTGATTCAGTCCAGGCCAGATTGGAAGCTAAAGGTCACGATGTAAAGAGCTTTCAGTATGGTCCGCGTTGTCGTTCCTTATTTCTAGGCGATCCTGACGGGCATCAGATTGAGTTAATCGCTTACGCCGAAGGTGTATTTGTAGACTGAGACCGAAATCTGGACATTATCAGCAAGGCGGCAGCTAGGAATACGACTGCGGCCTGAAGTTGGAAGGTTAGGCGAAACCCGCTATAGGTGTAAATCTGTCCAGCTGCAAGCGGGCCCAGCAGACTAGTCAGGCTTACACATGACTGGGTAAGGCCCCCTAATATCCCCTGCTGTCTCTCATTGACAGCAGTGGAAAGAAGGGTGCGGAGCCCTGGTGTGCTGAGGCCTACACCGGTAGCAAAGACAAGCTGGGTCAGGTATAGATAGCTGCCTTGTTTGATGGCGGAAACGCCTAGTAGTGCTATGCCTACTAACAGTAATCCCGCCTCGGCCAGATCTTTGGCTCTGTATTTGAGTAGTAGCTTCGGGAGTATTCCTCCTTGGACTAAGACAACGATGACCCCGACAAAGCACAACAGTAGGCCTGATGCTTGTGGCCCCCAGCCGAAACGACGGCTTACGTCCACGACGAATATGCTGGTGAAGCTAGAGAATCCTAGATAAAATAGAAAATATATTGCCAACATCTGACGCAGCTTTCCATGTGCTCCGGTCCACCACCTCAGCGGCTCGGGCTTTTGGTCAAGTCCAGCTTGGGGCGTGAGAGTCTCAGGAAGTACAAATAAAACCAGCAATAAATTGATCAGAGTAAGTGCAGCAGCCACAAAGAAAGCTGCCCTTGGGCTATAAGAGCCAATAAGTCCGCCTAGGGCTGGCCCGAATACAAAACCCAGGCCTAGAGCTGCACCCAAGGCTCCAAAGCTAACGGTTCTGGCGTTTGAGTCTTCGTTGCGATCAGCCACCATTGCTTGAGCTAAAGCGAATATGGCGGCTGTTCCCCCCTTGATCGCTTGAAAAAGCATCAGCAGGCCCAGAGTGCCTGATAGCCCAGATCCCAGCAGTGCCAGGCTGCCGATGCTCACTGCACCTATCATCAGAGGTTTGCGGCCCCAGCGATCGGATAGACGACCAATCAACGGAGCGCCGATTAATTGGCAGCCTGCGTATAGGGCACTCACTTGGGTCACGGTGATCGCATTGAGGCTTCCAGTCAGGTCTGCCACCAAAAACGGCAAGACTGGTGCCAGTAGGCCGAAGGAGCCGGTGTCTACGGCAACAACAAGGCACAGGATGAGCAGTGAACGACGATTCATTCAGGGATTTGGTTCAGGATTTTCAACAGAATGGGATTAACGCGTTCCGGTGCTTCGTCGTGCGGGCAATGACCAAGCCCAGGTAATACCTCAAGGCTTTGCACGCAGCTATATGCACTCCAGCGACGAGCTTCGCTCACCGGTTCCCACGGATCCATTTCGCCCCAGATCATGTGTACAGGCGTCTGGAGGTTCTCCAGAATGTCAGGTGCTAAACGGTCATTGAAGAGATTTGCAAAGCCGTGGAAGGCTTCATCGGCACCAGGCAGTTGGGTTGGTTGCACCAGAGCTGTCACCAGTTGATCGTCCACGTTGGCACCGCTTGGGTAAGCAGCCCCCAGCACCCGTCGAATCACCCCGGGTTGACTGAGCTGGCTAAACAGCAGCCTGGTTAGCCAGCGTTGGCGGATCAGGCCCTTGAGTAGGGGGCGACCGAATTTTCGCAGCTGTGGTTGTTCATCCAGACGCTTGTCATCTATGGCCCGCTGGGCACAGTCCACCAGTACAACGCGCCTGGCCGGCTGTCCGGCTTCCTCAAGGAGTTGGGCTACTCGGAGTGCCACTACGCCACCTATCGAGTTACCGACCAGGGTCACGGGCATCTTCACTTCTGAGGCAATGAAGGCCACCACTTGTGTCGCCCAGAGATCAATCCCATAGCGGCAGGAACCGCTTTCTTCCGGTTCATCTTCAAGCCTGGCTCGAGGCTTGCTACTGGCGCCGAAGCCCAGCAGGTCCAGCGCGAAAATCGTGTGGTGTCTAGCCAGGGGGCCGATGTTGTGTCTCCAGTGTTCCTTGCAGGCGCCGAAGCCGTGCACGAGGATCACAGCCTCCGGTTCGGAAGGCGTCATAGCCGGGGAACTCTCGGCTGCGCAAATGACGTAGCTCACCAGCTCGTCTCGCCATTGCCACTGGCGCCCCCAAGCATGAGGGAAGGGAAGGCTGTTGGTCATGGGTGGAGTTCCTCTGCAGCTTCTAGAGACCACGGCTGCACACGTCCATCCTCGATTCTCCAGATTCTGTCAGCATCCTTCAGCAAGCGAAGATCGTGAGTCACTAACAACACAGCGCTCTGACGTCGACGACAGAGAGATCCGAGCAGTTCAACCACGTCTTGTCCTGATTGACTATCAAGGGAAGCTGTTGGTTCGTCCGCCAGGATCAAATCGGGTTCCGGTGCCAGGGCACGTGCAATGGCCACCCGCTGTCGTTGACCTCCTGAGAGCTCATCTGGGTAGTGGTTTAGTCGATGTCCAAGACCTACGGCTTCAAGCAGGTCCTGGGCACGTTTGCGCCGTTGTCCGCTGTCTTTTTCGCTCAGTTGAAGCAGCAGTTGAACGTTTTGAAGCACTGTGAGGGAGGCTACAAGGTTGTGGCTTTGAAAGATGAAGCCGATTCGCCGTCGCACAGCTTTTCGTTGCTGTTCGCTGGATCCATAGAGCTCTTGACCAAGCACTTTGAGAGAGCCTGCTTCAACGGAGCGTAGAGCTCCTACTAGTGTCAGCAGGGTGCTTTTACCGCTCCCGGATGGACCGACTAGAAGGGTGATTTCGCCTGCCTGGACTTCAAAATCCAAGCCGTGCAAAATCTGGCTGCGTAGCTCGCCCTGTCCATAACTGTGGCTGAGCTCTTTCGTGACGATGACGGGTTTTGGCCTGTTTTCGGTCATGACGTTTTAGAAGACCGAGGCTGGATCAGCATCGGCCAGTTTTCGGATTGCGATTGCCGCCGATGCAGCGCAGACCCCAAGGGTAAGGGCGCCAACTAGGAGTGTTTTATCAGCCGTCATGACGATTCTGATCCCTGAAGCTGAAGTTAAAAATGCGTACATTCCGGCACTGGCAATTGTAGCCGGTATAAACGCTGAAACGGCTAGGATTATTGCTTCTTGGACAACTATAAGAAGCAAGAATGCGTCGCTGAAGCCCATTGCTTTAAGGGTGGCGTATTCCTTGAGGTGATCGGTCACATCAGTGTACAGAACCTGGTAAACCACGACTCCGCCGACCATTATTCCCATGAATGTCCCGAATCCAAAGATAATGCCAAACGAGGAGGAGGTATTCCAATAGTTGCGCTCCTGGCTGATCAGCTCTGGCTTGGTCAGAACCTGTAATTCATTGCCATATATCTTGCTCAGGAACTCTTTGATTCGTGGAAGATCTTTCTGTTGACTGAGGCGGAGAACTCCAAGGGATATCTCCCCTTGATTGATTTGTCTAAAGGCAAGGTTGATTGCTGTGCTGTCGCTACTTATTAGATTGCTGTCGGCTGCAAAAATTGAACCCAGTTTAAAGAGGCCTACGACTCGAAAGGTTTTTGAAAAGTCTGAGAGAAGCATATCTTGATTGCCTTGCCGTTTGACCTCCGCGGCAACAGGTCCGGTATTGCGATTGCCGCGGGCATCGAAGAGGACATAATTGGGGATGCGGATCTTATCAATTTGCGAGTTGACTTCAGGCAGGTTCAGCAGTCGACTGCCTGGATCGAAGCCGATTAGGCGAAGGCTTGTGGGCTTAACCCCCTTCAGGCGCTGGGCATTGATGTTGGCAACGTAGACCGGGATCCCTTCTGCGACTCCTTCTACGCCTAGGGCTTTGTAAAGAAGGGATTGGGGGAACTGTTGGAAGCTTCCACTGTTGACCGTGCCTGGGCTGATCAGGATGAGATCACCGTCGATCGCTTCATAGAAGGTGGTTGCACTGTTCAATAGGCCCGACTGGAATCCGAGTTGCATATACATCAGCAACGCGGCAAAGCCGATTCCCGCAACGGCCACGAGGTAGCGGATTGGTTGCCGCTTGAGCTGTAACCAGGCCAGGGGGAGATCTGCCAGGTTGATGCCGCCTGGTAGCAGGCGGCTCATGGGCGGGAAAAGCGCACGATCACGTTCAGGCCACTGAGACGTTCCACCTTGCGGCGTTCCTTTGGATCAAGGTCCAGTTTGACGAGCACCACCCGGGCGTTCACGTCGTTGTTGCCACTGATGGCAAAAAGATCTCGTTCTGAGACCTGGCTGATGATTGAGGCCACTGTGGCCCTGATCGGCTCCTTGAAACCACCGGTCTCGGCAGTCACCACAGCGCTCTGGCCGATTCGTATTCGGTTCACATCGGTCTGGAAGATCTGGGCCCATGCCTGCATGCGGTCTGTTCGACCGAGCAAGGCGAGTCCTTGGTCTGTTTCTTTCATCCCTGGCCAGCTGTAAATCTGGATCAGAGACCCATTCAGTGGTGAGCGAACCTCCGCGGCCTGCAGCTGGGTCTCCGCCTTAGCAACAGCAGCCTTCCCAGATTCGATGTCAGCGCGTTTGCTGATCACATTGGACTGCACTTCGCCGAGTTCCTGTTCGGAGATGCCGCCATCGCGAAAGAGCTCCCGTGCCCTGCCTTGACTGAAGACCAGGCTGGGAAGCAGCGCCTGCGAGGCGCGGAGCTGGGCCTTGGCTTCCACCACAGAGGCCTGTAGCTGTTGCCAGCTGCTTAACCGAACCAGTATCTGCTGCTTTCTCACGGCATCGCCTTCTGCGGCGAACCAGCGATCAACCACCTCGCTGCCACCAACGCTTCCTGCTGGGATCGAGAGATTGACGAGGCCTCCTTCCGGCGTGAGTCGCCCGAGACCAGTAACTTCCCTGACCACAGCGGGCTGGGGCTTGGGCGCTGGCTTGGGGCGAAGCTTCTGCCAGCCAAAGAGCCCTACCCCGGTAAGGGCGATGGCAATGAGCCAGGGACGGCTTCGGCGTAACAATGACCCATCCCTCATCGGGCTCGAGGCTGCCATCGGGATTGGCGGATAGAAGCACTTTAAGGGCTTGCCTCCCGTATCATGCGTCGATCTCTGAACTAAGTCGGTAATGCGCCGCGTCACCGTTCCTGTTGGCGACTACATCTATCGGGTTGATGATCCAAGTCAGAGTATCTTCTTGGTCAGATCTGGCAAAGTTGAGCTCACCACCCCCTACCCCGAAACGGGCGAAGGCATTGACGCATCGCGTGGCCCTGGCCATGTGTTTGGAGAAGTTGAGGTGATAGACGGGCGCAGTCGTACCTCCAATGCGCGAGCAGCAACCGCGGCTGAATTAATGCAGATCGATCGGGAAGAGCTCATGGAAATTCTTTACGAGCGGCCTGAGAAAAGCTTGATTCTTGGAAAAAGTACTTTTGAGAGGCTTAAGGAACTGTTTAGCGAAGAATCGCTGGATTCGGAACTTGCTCGGCTCAGGGAAGAGATGGAGTTGAGTGTCCGCAATGCGGTTGTGGCCCACGAGTCTCGAGTTGTAAAAAGCCATAATGGAATGGCTGCCATTGCGGTGCCAATCATTTTGATGCTGGCCTTAGCGGTCGGAGCGTATTGGTTTTTTCACCGGGGCTGATTTAACTCAATTCATCTAATAGAGCAATTAATCATGCGTAATCAGCCAAGTCCTGAAGAAAAGGCCAAAGCTTTTGAGTCATTCCGAAATGAGGTCGCCAAGGTAGTTGATCGAGGAATGGATGACCATGAGTCAAAGATGACCAAAATGGGTTTTATGTTTTTGGGAATCTTTGTTGGTGTCATTGCTTTGGCAGCGTTACTCCCTTGATGTCAAGTCCAATCCCTCTTGGCGAATGGGTTTTGGAGTGCATCACTGCATTGGGTTCAATTTGAGGCTGATTTGATCCACTCCAGCAGAATTGAATTCACCAGCTCAGGTGCTTCGTCGTGGGGGCAGTGCCCTAGCCCCGGCAGCACGCGTAGATCCTGAATACATGAGTATTGCTCTGCCCAGCGGCGGGCCTCGGCTGGATCCTCCCAGGGATCGGCTTCCCCCCAGATCATGCGTACAGGCAGCGGGGGGGTAGCGGCGCTGAGGTCGGCCAGCAGCTCGGGGGCCAAGTGGTCGTTAAACAGGTTGACGAAGCCGCGAAAGCTTTCCGTAGCTCCTTTATCGGTGCTGGGCCGGTGCAGCAGAGCTACCAGCTCGTCGTCGATGTGGGCGCCACTTGGGTAGGCCCGTGCCAGCACGCTGCGAATGAAGGCCGGCTGGGCCAGTAGGCGAAACAGGGGCACGATCACCCAGCGCTGCCGCACCAGCTGCTTCACAAGGGGGCGACTGGTGCGCTCCCAGCCAGGCAGCTGGGCCGCCCGCTTGTCGTCGAGGGTGCGCTGGGCGCAGTCGATCAGGATCACCTGAAAGGGAGGGAAACCCTCTGCCAGGAGCAACCGGGCGGCGGTGAGGGCCACCATCGCGCCTATGGAGTTGCCCACCAGGTGCACGCGGGGGGGCTCTGGGCCGCTGCCAGATTCAGCCAGAAGCAGCTGCCGCACCGCATCGGCGACCTGGCGGCCCCAGAGGTCGAAGCAGTACTGAACAGCGCCACGCCTTGACGGCTCTTGAGCTAATTGGGAGCCAGGCTTATCGCTGGCTCCAAAACCCAGTAGGTCGAGGGCGAGCACCCTGGCATGGGGAGCGAGGGCCGGCAGGTTGTGGCGCCAGTGGCCCACTGACGCCCCAAAGCCATGGATAAGCACAACCCGGTCGGTGCTGCTGGGCGACCCCGTTGCAAGCAAGTGGATCCGATGCCCCTGCCAGTTCCAGTGGCTGGAGATCGGATTCGTATCAGTAAGTGCTTGGCTCAGACAGCAGCCTTCTGGTTAGAAAGCAGGTCCTTGAGCTTGGCCAGTTCGCCGGCCCAGCGGGGATCGGGAGCTTCGCTATCGACGTTGTCGGCGTGGACAACCTTGTTGACGGCCTTGCGGGCAGCGGTGGGAGCAGCGCCGCCGGGGCGACGCTCGCCAGGGGCTGGGCTGCGGCTGTCCTTGCGCTCGGAGATTTCGATGCGCATGGCATTGCCGCCGAAATCCTTGCCGTTGAGCTGCTCGATCACCGTTTCGGCAGTCTTTTGATCTTCAACGTTGGCAAAGCCGAAACCGCGGCAAGCGCCGGTGTCGCGGTCGTTGACTGCCTTGAAGCGCACTCCTTCACCCACGGCACTGAACAGAGCTTCGAGCTCCTTGGCATCAAAGGTCTGCGGCAGGTTGCCGACGTAGAGGCGGATGCTCATGGGGAAGGGGGAAAAAACTTTCTGCAGGCGAGGAGAAGCCTCTCGATGCGCCTTTGCATCAGAAAGTTAATCATGCCGCCGGTCAGCGCCTCCCTCTTTTTGTTGCTCATGCCCGTGTTGCTGCCACCAGCTTTGTGCCGCAGCCAGCACTTCTGCGCGGGCTTCAGCATGGGCCTCAGGCCCTGCAGCCAGGCGCCCGAAGGCGCGCTCGAGCGTCAGGTGTGCGAGCAGCCGCCCCAGCAGGCGCCCTGGGGGAATCCCCAGCTCCTGCTGCAGGCTGAGGCCATCTAGGGGCGGCGCTGGATGGAACAGGGGGTCGCTTGGCAGGCGCCAGCGCTCCAGCAGGCCTGCTGCCGACTGGGGCAGCAGCAGCAGCAGGGCGGGCAGATTGGCCTCCAATTCGCTGCATAGGGCCAGCTGTCCAGCCTCCGGCAGCCCATCCCAGCCACCCACTGAGCCCAGCTCCTGGCGCCAGTGGCGCAGGGCCCGGCAGCGTTGTTGCAGGCGCCGGCTGCTGTGCAGGCCGGCCATGGCTTCGGGGGGCAGCAGGGCGGTTAGGCGCGCAAGAGGCAGGGCCCAGGAGATTTCTTCGGCTTGCAGGCCCCGATCCTGGGCTTGATCCAAACCCAGTGTGCTTAGGGCAGCTGCACCCGTCGTAGGGGCATCGGTGGGAGTGGCATCGGCGCCCCAACTGCTTAGTAGGCCGCATTCCAGGGCCAGGGCCAGGCCCGTTTCTCCGCAGGCAGCGCTGGCCAATTTCTCCAGCTCCGCCAGCACCCGTTCGCCGGCTACCCCTGCGAGCTGGTTGGCATGGGATTCAATCCAGCGGCGGCTGGTGGGGTCTAGTTCAAAGTTCAGGCAGCAGGCCAGGCGGATGCCCCGCAGCAGGCGCAGGGGGTCGGCGAGCAGATTTGCTTCGCTCACCGCCACCAGCTGGCGGTTGCCCAGGTGGCTGAGACCGCCGGTGGGGTCCACCAGGACTGCCGCGGCGGCGCCGGCGGCGGGCAGGGGCAGGGCGATGGCGTTGATTGTGTAGTCCCGGCGCCCCAGGTCCGCTTCCAGGCTGGAACCTTCCTGGCGGGCCAGGTCGAGGCTCCAGGCCCCCAGCACCAACCGGGCGATGCTGCGCTCCGCATCCAGCACCACGCAGGTGCCGCCATGGTCCCTGGCCAGCTGCCGGGTCAGGGCTAGGGCATCTCCAGGTACCACTACGTCCAGGTCTGGCTGGCGCTCGAGGCACCCCAGCAGGCCATCGCGCACGGCGCCCCCCACCAGGGCCGTGCCAGGCGGCAGGGCTTCTCGGGGAAGGGGCCAGGGCTCGGCCAGCAAGCGCTGCCACAGCTCTTCTGCCACCTCGCCAGCGGGGCGGTGAGCCGTCACAATAGGTTTCTGGCTCAGCCTGGGCAGCATGTGCATCTGCGTGGATTGCCACTGGGTCGACCGCTGTCAGGCCTACCACGCGGTGGAGCGCCAGCACGGTGCACCCCACCTCTGCCTGGAGCCCGATCTCAGCCCGACCGAGCCCCGCATTCACGTGGAGGTTCAGGATCTTCCGGCAGGCGGGGTGGGAGTGGAGTGGGACGTGCGCGCCTGCGGCAGTTTTCAGCGGGATGTGGGCCGCTGGCAGCGTCTCTGTCCAGGCGCAGCCCTGCCGCGATGAGGACAAGCTGATGGCTGCCGTTTTGGCCTTGCACAGCTCCAGTGAGGTGCTCGGCGTAGGAGTCCGCTGGCTCGACGAACCAAGCGCTTTGGCGGGCAGCACTGTGGTGCGCGCCTTTCCCCTTGGCCGCGAGCTCTCCAATCAGCTGTTCAGCTGCATTGAACAGCTATTGCCCGCTGAGCAGTGGCCCCAGCTCAGACGCCTGGCGGTGGCCACTGGTCCAGGCGGGTTCACCGGCACCCGGCTCACGGTGGTGCTGGCCCGCACCCTGGCCCAGCAGTTGCAGTTGCCCCTCGACGGGGTGGGCAGCTTTTTGCTGGTGGCCCGGCGGCTGGGGATTTGCGAGCCAACCTGGTTGGTGCAGGAGCTGCCGCGCCGCGGCGTGGTGGCTGGGCTTTATGCCCCTGCTGGCCCAGATCGCGCCATCATCGAGTTGCAGGCGCCCCGGCTGTTTGCCCCAGATACGCCTTTGCCGCCGGGTCCCCAGCTGTCCGCCGCGCCCCTGCTGCCCAACGACGTTGAGCAATTGCTTGAGCTGAGCGTGCAGGCGGCAGATCAGGGCCTGGCAGCGCCCTGGCAGCCCGTGTTGCCCTCGTACCCCACTTCGCCGGTGGCGGGCCTCTGATGGTGTCCCAGCCCGATCCGCTGCAGCGCCCTCACCTTCGCCGCGTTCAGGGGCGCTCCCGCAAGCGGCGCTCTCGCCGGCCTCGCCCCGGCCACTGGGGGCTTTTGGCACTGCTGCTGGCTGGTGGTTTTCTTTGGCTGTCGCGCGGTTGGTGGTGGCCGGCGCCCCCGCCAGCCCAGATGATCCTGGTGCTGGGCGGCGATCTGGCGCGGGAGCGGGAGGCTGCTGCTTTGGCGGCCCGCCGGGGGTTGCCGGTGGTGGTGAGTGGCGGCAGTAATCCTGAATATGCCCAATGGTTGTTTGAGCAACGCCAGGGCTTGCCGTCCCACCAGGTGCAGCTCGACTACCGAGCTCGCGACACCCTTTCCAATTTCACCTCCCTAGTTGACGATCTGCGCCAGGCCCGCATCCGCCACGCCCTGCTGGTCACCAGCAGTGACCACATGGACCGGGCACTGCTGGTGGGAAGGATTGTGGCCGGCAGCCGCGGCATCCACCTCACTCCGGTGCCAGTTTCGTGTGGTGATAGCTGTCAGCCGGAGGGGCGGCGCAAGGTGTGGGGCGATGGACTCCGGGCTGCCTTGTGGGTGTTGAGTGGCCGAGACCTCAAGGACTGGGCGGCAGCTCGCCTGCCTGGCCGGCTGGGCCCATCTGGCGGCCATTGATCAAACCCTGGTCGAGCAGAGCATTGATCTGGGCCTGACAGGCGGCCGTGGCGATGTCGAGGTCGGCGCGACGCCGCGAGGCCGGCGCTGGAATTGGCGTGCCAATGCGGATGTGAATGGGCAGTAGCCGTGCGCCCGCTTGCCCAGGCCCCAGGGCCCGGTGGCTGTTGATGATCGCCACCGGCAGCAGGGGCACGCCGGCTCGGGCCGCCAGCAGGGCAGCGCCAGCCTGGGGATCATTGACCCGGCCATTGGCCTGGCGGGTGCCGTCGATGAATACGCCCGTGGCCCAACCCTCGAGCAGGCGGTTGGTGGCGGTGCGGATGGCCTCGCGGTCGCTGGCACCACGGGACACCGGGTAGGCGCCGCAGGCCCGGATGATGGCGCCGAGTATCGGCACCCTGAACAGCTCGGCCTTGGCCATGAAGGCCACTGGCCGGCCAAGGGCGTGGCCCAGTAGGGGGGGGTCAAGGTGGGAGCCGTGGTTTGCTACCACCACCAAAGCCCCTTGCCTTGGCACGTTGCCGTTGCCAGCGGTGCGGCCGCGAAACAACAACCGGTAAATCGGAAACACCAGCAGATAGCTGATCAGCCGGTAGGTGAGGCTGGGCCGTGGTGTGCGGATCAGGGCCGGCGGCTGGCTGGATTGGCTCATAGCGCCAGGTCGGCGGCGCTGCTGATCTGGGCGGTTTGGATGCCAGGGCAGCTGCGTTTGATTAGGCCGCTGAGCACGGCTCCAGGTCCAATCTCCACGACGATATCGATGCCCAGAGCCCCAAATTGCGCCATGGTTTCGCGCCAGCGCACGCCGGTGGTCATCTGATGCACCAGGCGGGCCTTGAGCGCGGCTGCGTTGGTTTCTGGGCTGGGATCGGTGTTGCTGAGCACGGGGATCGCCGCATCGGCGAAGGCCACCGATTCCAGCTCGGTGGCAAAGGCGGTGGCGGCTGCCGCCATGAAGGGGGAGTGGAAGGCACCGCTCACGGCCAAGGGAATCGCCCGTTTGCACTTCAAGCTGCTGCTGACGGCTGCCACCGCCTCGGGGCTTCCGGAGAGCACCACCTGGGCGTCGCTGTTGTCGTTGGCAACTACCACTCCTTCGGTGGCTGCCACCAGGTCATCCAGCTCGCTGCGCTCGAAGCCCATCACCGCCGTCATGGCGCCGCCGCCGGCAGCAGCCATCAAGGTGCTGCGGCTTTTCATCAGCTGCAGACCGGTGGCGAAGTCGAACACCCCGGCCACATGCAAGGCGACCAGTTCGCCCAGGCTGTGGCCAGCTACTAGTTGGGGCGCGCGGCCTTGGGCCTGCAGGGCTTCTGCCAGCAGGCTTTCAATCACAAATAGGGCCGGTTGGGTGTTGCGGGTGTCGTTGAGATCGCTTGGATCGCCGCCACCCCCCGTGCCCGAGCAGATCGCCAGCAGGTCACGGCCCAGCAGGGCTGAGGCTTGCTCGAAACGCTCCCGGGCTCCAGGCAGCTGCAGCACCGGCTCTGCCATGCCCACTTTCTGCGAGCCCTGGCCAGGAAACACCCAGGCAATGCACATGCCTTCACCCTCTAACTAAGTCGGCAGGAGATTAGGTCTCAGTCGGTGGGGCCCTGCCAGCGCAGGAGCGCTGCACCCCAGCTAAGGCCGGCGCCGAAGCCGCTGCTGGCCAGCAGATGGCCAGGCTGCACCCGGCCGTCCTTGACGGCTTCATCGAGCATTAATGGAATCGTGGCGGCCGAGGTGTTGCCGTAGAGAGCCAGGTTGCTAAGCACCTGGCTGTGGGCGATGGCGAAGCGGTCGGCAACGGCGTCGAGGATGCGCTGGTTGGCCTGGTGCAGCAGCAGCCAGTCGAGTTGCTCGGGGGCGGTGCCGGTGGCTTCCAGCAACTCGCTGAGGATTGCCGGCACCTCTCGCACCGCAAATTTGTAGACCTCTTGGCCGTTCATCTGGATCGGGGCAAAGCCGCCCCGCTGGGCCGTCAGCTCCCCGAGCAGGGGTGCGTGTTTATCCAGCTGGGCAAGAGTTAGGCAGCCGTTGCGGCTGCCGTCGGAGCGCATGCGGAAACCCAGTAGGCCGCCGTCGTGCGCTCCGCAAGCCTCCACCGCCACGGCGCCGGCACCATCGCCAAACAGCACGCAGGTGCTGCGGTCGTCCCAGTCGACCCAGCGACTGAGCTGGTCGGCGCCGATCACCAGAGCCCGCTTCATGGCGCCACTGCCCAAATATTGGCTGGCGGTGATCAGGGCAAACAGAAAGCCGCTGCAGGCGGCGGTGAGATCGAAGGCCACCGCGCGTTTGGCGCCTAAGGCCCCCTGCACCCGCGGCGCCGTGCCGAATAAATCGTCGGGGCTTGAGGTGGCCAGCAGGATCAGGTCGACATCGTCTGGGCTCCAGCCGGCATGGTCGAGGGCGGCCTGGGCGGCGCGGCTGGCCAGGCAGGTGAGGGATTCGCTGGGGCCGGCGATCCGGCGGGCGCCAATGCCAGTGCGGGTGCGGATCCACTCGTCATTGGTGTCAACCCTCTCGCTGAGTTGCTGATTGGTGATGCTGGCTGCTGGAACTGCGCTGCCACATCCAACCAAGACCATGCCCAGCTGGCCCATTGCTTTTAGCTCTGGTGTGTTGACTCCGCCGAACGACACCGGGAAAGGCCCACAGTTGGCTCAGTCAATCACAGGCGACTGGCGCTTCGGGGCTGCCCGCTTCGCTGAGGGCGTGGAGGTTGGCCATCACCCCGTGGCTGGCGGCGGAGTGGGCCAGGCGCAGGGCGCTGAGCACCGAGAGGGCCTTGCTGCTGCCGTGGCCGATTACGCATACCCCGTTAACCCCAAGCAGCAGGGCGCCGCCATGTTCGGCATGGTCGAGGCGTTTTTTAATGCGGCGCAGGTTGTTGATCAGGAAGGCCGAGCCCACCTTGCCGCGGCGGCCCCTGGGCAGTTCCTCTTTGATCACATCGAGCAGCACGCTGCCCACGGATTCCAGGAACTTCAACAGCACGTTGCCGGTGAAGCCGTCGCACACCACCACGTCGAACTGGCCCGAGAGGATGTCGCGCCCTTCGCAGTTGCCGGCGAAGGTGAAGCGCTCCTCTTCTGCCAGCAGGGGGTAGGTGCGCAGGCAGAGCTCGTTGCCCTTGCACTCCTCTTCGCCGATATTCACCAGGCCGATGCGGGGCTGGGCCACCTGCAACACATCGCGGCTGTAAATGTGGCCAAGCAGTGCCCACTGGTGCAGGTAGGCGGGCTTGCAATCCATGTTGGCGCCCACATCGAGCACCAGTACCTGCTGTTCGGTGTCTTTGGTTGGAAATAGGGCACCGATGGCGGGGCGATCGATGCTCTTGAGTCGGCCCAGCCGGAAGATCGCCGCAGCCATCACGGCTCCGGAGTTGCCTGCGGAGTAAACCGCCGTGGCCTCGCCCTGCTTCACCAGATCCATGGCCTTGTTGATGCTGGCGTCGCGCTTCTTGCGCACCACCGTTGCCTCTTCGTTCATGCCCACCGAGGGACCGCTGGCCACAAGTTCGATCAGGCCGCGGGCTACGGCTTCGTTGAGTTCGTCCTGGAGGCCCATCGCGGTCACCGCGGTCTGTAGCGGGGCTGTTTCGGCCACGAACCGCACCCGCAGGGGCAACAATTCCACGGCCCGCAGGCAGCCCTCCAGAATTGGGCCTGGGGCATGGTCCCCACCCATGCCATCGACCGCTACCCAGAGGCGGTCGGAGTCGTTGATCGGTGTGTCTTCGCCCGGCCCCCCCAGGCCCCGTTGCAGGCGGCGTAGGGGGTCGAACACCAGCGGCTGCAGCACCGTGTTGGCCATGTTGCCGGCCACGCTGGTGGCGGTGCCAGCGACATTGCCAGCCGTGTTAGCGGCGGAGCTGGCTGCAGAGGTGGCGCTATCTACCAGACTGGTTACCGCCGCGTTGCGGAGATACCAGATCACCAGCCGGCGGATGGCCCGGCTGGGCTTGGCGCGCTTGTCAGGTCCCTTCGGAGGCAACGGCGTCAACGATGCGTTGGAACAAATAACCGGTGCCGCGAGCTGTGAGGATCAACTCGGGGTTGGCCGGATCATCCTCCAGTTTGGAGCGCAGACGGGAAATGTGGACATCCACCACCCGGGTATCCACGTGACGCTCCGGGGTGTAGCCCCATACATCCTTGAGAATTTCACCCCGGCTGAAGGGTTCGCCGCTACGGCTTACCAGCAGCTCCAGCAGGCTGAACTCCATGCCTGTGAGGCGGATGCGCTCATCACCTCGATACACCTGACGCTTGTTGGTGTCGATGCGCAGGTCGCCCACCGTGATCACCCCAGAATTGGGAGAACCGGCGATGGACTCCTTCTCCACCCGGCGCAGCACGCAGCGGATGCGGGCTTCCAGCTCCTTGGGGCTGAAGGGCTTCACCACGTAGTCGTCGGCGCCGAGCTCCAGGCCGGTGATGCGATCTGCCACATCGCCTAGGGCGGTGAGCATCACAATTGGCACATCCGAATCCTTGCGCAGCTCCTGGCAGACGCCGTAGCCATCGAGCTTCGGCATCATCACGTCCAGCACCACCAGGTCAGGCTGAGTGGTCTTGAACAATTCCAGGGCCTCGATGCCGTCGCAGGCCGTGACCACCTGATAACCGATCATCGATAGCCGGGTCTCCAGGATCCGCCGGATGCTGGCTTCGTCGTCTACGACAAGGATTATTTCCTTGCCGTGATTGTTCCCGAGGGTGGTGGTTGGGGCGGAGGCCGTCATCACTGCAGCCGGGCTGCTACATCAGATAGCCCCCACTGAAAAGGCGGGAGGGGGCGAAATTTATTCAATGCCACCTTTCTTCATACAGCCCTCTCTCCTCAGCCCTTAGTTCGTGGCCAAGCCCAGCACTTTTTTTGTTTGCACCAGCTGTGGAGCTCAGGCCCGCCAGTTTTTTGGCAAGTGCGCCAGCTGCGGTAGCTGGAACACATTGGTGGAGCAAAAAGCTGCTCCGGCGGCCGACAGCCGGCGCCGGCGCCCGGTGGCCGAGGTTGCTGCCGCTGAAGCCGTTGTCGCTGGCCAGCCGCGACGCTCCGAGCCGATCCAAGCGGTGGGGGAGCGGGCCTTGCAGCGGCTTAGCAGCGGCTACGGAGAATTCGATCGGGTGCTGGGCGGTGGCCTGGTGCCCGGCTCCCTGGTGCTGGTGGGCGGCGACCCGGGAATTGGAAAGAGCACCCTGCTGCTGCAGAGCGCCCGCGCCATGGCGGGTCGGGCGTCGGTGCTCTACGTGAGTGCGGAGGAGTCGGCCCAGCAGGTGAAGCTGCGCTGGCGTCGCCTGGCCGAGGCCAGCTCTGGCGAACCAGAAGCTGGCGAATCCAAAGCAGGGGCTGATTTTCAGCTGCTCGCTGAAACCGATCTGGAGCTGGTGCTGCAGGAGCTGGAGGCGTTGCGGCCAGCGGTGGCGATCATTGATTCGATCCAGGCCCTCCATGACGCCGAACTGGGCAGCGCCCCTGGTTCGGTGTCCCAGGTGCGGGAATGTGCCGCCGCCCTGGCCCGCATTGCCAAGCGCCAGGACACTGCCCTGCTGCTGGTGGGCCATGTGACCAAGGAGGGCGCCCTGGCGGGCCCGAAGGTGCTCGAGCACCTGGTGGATGCGGTGCTGACCTTTGAGGGCGACCGCTTTGCCAGCCACCGGCTGCTGCGGGCGGTGAAAAACCGCTTCGGCGCCACCCATGAGCTGGGCGTTTTCGAGATGCGCGATCGGGGTCTGGCCGAGGTGACCAACCCCAGCGAGCTTTTTCTCGGCGGCGATGAACCCAGCGCCGGCACCGCCACGATCGTGGCCTGCGAGGGCACCAGACCCCTGGTGGTGGAAATGCAGGCTCTGGTGAGCACCACCAGTTACGCCAGCCCGCGCCGCAGCGCCACCGGCATCGCCGTTAATCGCCTGCACCAGATCTTGGCCGTGCTCGAAAAGCACCTGGGCCTGCCCCTGTCACGCTTTGACTGCTACCTGGCGGTGGCCGGCGGCTTGGAGGTGGAGGAGCCCGCGGCGGATCTCGGCGTGGCCGCGGCGGTGGTGGCCAGCTACCGCGACCTCACCCTGCCGCCCGGCACGGTGCTAGTGGGGGAGCTGGGCCTGGGCGGTCAGCTGCGGCCAGTGGGGCAGCTGGAGCTGCGGCTGCAGGAGGCGGCGCGGCTGGGCTTCACCCGGGCGGTGGTGCCGAGGGGCACGGGCCTGGCTAAGGCGGCCGCTGGGTTTGGTCTGCAGCTGCTGGAGGCCGGTGGCGTGGCCGAGGCGCTGGTGGCCGCCTTGGGGGTGAATCCGGCGGACGACCGGAGTTAATCCGGCTTAGAAATAAACGTCGACGCTGCCGCGGCCGCTGGTTTTGAGCCAGTTCTGGGCTTCGATGTAGTTGTTTGGTGCCAGCCGGATCGCCTTGCCCCAGAAGTCGGCTGCCTGATCGAAACAGCGGTCAGCTTCATCGGCATCGCCGCTCTCTTCGGCGATCGAGCCCAAGTGGTGGTGAATCACCGCCATGTTGTTGAGGGCCTGGGGCATCTTGCTGTTGAGATCAAGGGCCTGGCCGTAGAAGTCAAGCGCTTTGGCGTGGTCACCGTTTGAGGCAAACACCAAGGCCATGTTGTAGAGGATGAAAGCCTTGTCGTTGGGGTCGTCCTCGAGGGTTAGCGCCTCCTCGTAGTTCTCAAGGGCTTCTGCGTATTCGCCGTCGGCCTGGGCGCTCATGCCGTCGCGGTAATAGGCGAAGGCCTCCTTGGCGCGACGGTTGGTGGGCAGCACCTTGAGGATCAAGTCGGCCATCACCGTGAAGCTCTTATCGATGAAGTTGTCGTTGCGCTGACTGCGGGGCACGGGCTAATGCGGCGGACTTCTTGGGCCCATCCTGGCGGATGTCCCTAGCCTGGGCCGACTCTTCTCCCTGCTTGGCCTTGCACTCGCTCCAGGAGCCGCCTCTGCTGGAGCCCCTCCTGCTGGAGATCGAGGGGATGAAGTGCGGCGGCTGTGTGCGGGCTGTGGAGCAGCGCCTGCTGGATCAGCCCGGGGTGCGCCAGGCCAGCGTCAACCTCTTAACCCGCACTGCCTGGGTCGATCTCGCCTCTGCTGAAGCGGATCAAGGGAACCTGCTTGAGGCCTTGGCAGAGCTGGGTTTCCAGGCACGACTGCGCTCTAGTGAAGTCGAGTTGTCGAGTCGTCGGGAGCGCTTGCGGGCGCGCAGCTGGTGGCAACAGTGGCGCCAGCTGGTGGTTGCCCTGGTGCTGCTGCTGGTGTCCGTGCTCGGTCATCTGCCCGGGGCGGGGCTTGGTGCCCTCTGGATTCACGCCTTGGTTGCCACTGCAGCCTTGGCCGGGCCCGGGCGGCCGATTTTGGTGCGGGGAATCCAGGGAGCTCTGGCCGGCTTGCCCAGCATGGACACCCTGGTCGGGCTAGGGGTATTCAGTGCCTATGGGGCCAGCTTGGTGGCCTTCCTTTGGCCCCACACCGGCTGGCCTTGCTTTTTCAATGAGCCGGTGATGCTGCTTGGCTTTGTGCTGCTGGGCCGCTTCTTGGAGGAACGGGCCCGCTTTCGCACCGGCCGTGCCCTCGAGCAGCTCGCTGAGCTCCAACCTGACACCGCCCTGCTTCTGCTTGGCGATGGACCGCCGCGTCCGGTGCGGGTTGGCGGCCTGCGCCCCGGTGACCGCGTTCGGTTGCTGCCCGGAGACCGGGTGCCAGTTGATGGCGTGGTGCTGGAGGGCTGCTCGGCGGTGGATGTTTCAGGCCTTACCGGCGAACCGCTGCCCCTGCAGGCCGCTGCCGGCAGCGAGCTCGCCGCCGGCAGCCTCAATCTGGAGGCGCCCCTAGTGCTGGAGGTGAGTCGCCGTGGGGCCGATAGCGCCATTGCCCGGATCATCCATTTGGTCGAGCGGGCCCAGGCCCGCAAGGCGCCCATTCAGGCCCTAGTCGACCGGATCGCCGGGCGTTTCACCCTGGTGGTGCTGGCTCTAGCGGTGGCGACGCTGCTTTTTTGGTGGTTGTTAGGCACCGATATCTGGCCCCAGGTGCTCAACTCCCCCAATGTGGCCGGTCATGCCGGGGGGCACGCCGGCCATGGGGTGCTTGGTACCAGCGCCGAAACCCCCTTTGCCCTGGCCCTGCAATTAGCAATTGCGGTGTTGGTGGTGGCCTGCCCCTGCGCCCTGGGCCTAGCTACCCCCACCGCCATCACGGTGGGCACGGGTAGGGCTGCCCGGGAGGGTTTGCTGTTTCGCGGTGGTGATGCGATTGAAACCGCTGCCCGGCTCCAGGCTGTGCTGTTCGATAAAACCGGCACTCTCACCCTGGGGCGTGCCTTGGTGGCGGCGGTGGAGCCCCTCGCTGATCTTGATGCCGATCGGCTGCTGCAACTGGCTGCCAGTCTTGAAACGGGCAGTCGCCATCCCCTGGGCCAGGCCTTGCTGCAGGAAGCCCAACGCCGTGATCTGGTGCTGTTTGAGCTGGGTGATTCCCACACCACAGCGGGTGAAGGCGTGGCGGGCTTGGTTGCGGGCAGGCGTTTGCGGGTTGGACGGCTGGCCTGGGTGGAGCCGGCGCCCTCAGCCGCATTGCTGGCCCGCCAGGCTCTGCTCGAGTGTCACGGGGCCAGTGTTCTGGCTTTGGCCGACGACCAGCTGGGCCTGCTCGGATTATTAGCAATCAATGATCAGCCCCGCCCGGACGCGGCGGCGGTGCTGGCAGCCCTGCGGGGCATGGATCTGGATCTTGGCCTGCTCAGTGGCGATCGGCGTGAGCCGGTGCAGCAGCTGGGCAGCCGGTTGGGTCTGCTTGAGGCCGAGCTGGCCTGGGAACTGCGGCCCGAGCAGAAGCTGGAGTGCATCCTGCAGCATCCGGCCTACGGAGCCCTGGCGATGGTGGGTGATGGCATCAACGACGCCCCTGCCCTGGCTGCGGCAGACCTTGGCATCGCCGTTGGCACGGGCACCCAGATCGCCCAGGACAGCGCCGATTTGGTGGTGATGGGCGAGCAGCTCGACGGCATTGTGCGGGCCCTGCTGCTGGCCCGCCGCACCATGGCCAAGGTGCGTCAAAACCTGGCTTGGGCCTTTGGTTACAACCTGATCGTGCTGCCGCTGGCGGCCGGCGTGTTGCTGCCTGGCTTTGGGGTATTGCTCACCCCGCCGCTGGCGGCCCTGCTGATGGCCCTTAGCTCGATCACGGTGGTGGCAAATGCCCTGTTGCTGCAGGACGGGAGGGATCATGCCAGCTGATTTCCAGGTGGCAGCGCCGGCCGCAGTTCCCCGGGGCAGGTTCGTGGTGCTTGAGGGCATCGATGGCTGCGGCAAGAGCACCCAGATCGAGGCACTGCGCCGCTGGTTGCCCACCAGTGGCTTGCTGGCAACCGGCGCCGAGCTGCTGGTGACCCGGGAGCCGGGGGGCACTGCCCTAGGGGCTGCGCTGCGCCAGCTGCTGCTGCACCCCCCGGGTGAGGCGGCGCCGGAGCCAATGGCCGAGCTGCTGCTCTACGCCGCCGACCGGGCCCAGCATGTGGAGCAGTGCATTCGGCCGGCTCTGGCGGCCGGCCATTGGGTGCTGAGCGATCGCTACAGCGGCTCTACGGCGGCCTATCAGGGCTATGGCCGCGGCCTCGACCTGGCCCGTATCGCCCAGCTGGAGCAGCTGGCCACAGGAGGCCTGGCCCCCGATCTCACCCTGTGGCTGGAGTTGCCCCTGGCCGAATCCCTGCGTCGCCGCGGTGAGCGCACTGCCGACCGCATCGAGGCCAGCGGTGAGGCTTTTCTGCACCGGGTTATCGATGGTTTTGCGGCCCTGGCCGCAGGGCGGGGCTGGCGGCGGGTTGATGCCACTGGGGCACCGGAGCAGGTGGCGGCAGCCTGCTGCGGTTTGCTGGCCGAGCTTGCGACTGGTTCGCCCCCATGACGGCCCTGTTTGACGACCTGCTTGGTCAGACCAGGGCCGTAGCCCTGCTCGAAGCCTCCTTGGTTAAGGGGCGGCTGGCGCCGGCCTATCTGTTTGCCGGCCCTGATGGCGTCGGGCGGCGGTTGGCGGCGTTGCGCTTTTTGGAGGGTGTGCTGGCAGGGCTTCAGGGCGATGCCGGTATCCGCAGGCGTCTCCAGGAGGGAAACCACCCGGATCTGCTCTGGGTCGAGCCCACCTATCAGGACAAAGGCCAGTTGGTGCCGGCTTCCAAGGCCGAGGAGCTGGGCTTGGCGCGGCGGGCTGCACCCCAGCTGCGGCTTGAGCAGATTCGCGACGTTTCGCGCTTTTTATCCCGTCGGGCCGTGGAAGCCAGGGGTTGTGTGGTGGTGCTGGAGGACGCCGAGGCGATGGCCGAGGGGGCAGCTAATGCCTTGCTCAAAACCCTGGAGGAGCCCGGTGAGGGCCTGCTGATCCTGATCGCGGCGACGCCAGAGCAGCTGCTCACCACGATTCGCTCCCGCTGCCAGCAGATCCCCTTCACCCGGCTCAGCTCCGAGCAGCTGACGGTGGTGCTGGAGCGCTGCGGTGAGCCCGCCCCAACGGCTGATCCACCTGAACTGCTGGAGCTGGCTGCAGGTTCGCCGGGGGCCCTGCTGCGTTGCCGCCAGGCCTGGGCAGCCCTGCCTGAGGGGCTGGCGGCAAGGTTGCTGGACTTGGCAGCAGCTGCGGAGCCCCTCCAGGCCCTGGCCCTGGCGAGGGATCTGGCCGAGGCCCTTGATGCTGAACAACAGCTATGGCTGCTTGGCTGGTGGCAGCTGGCGTTATGGAGGCGGCAGGCCCCGGTGGCCCAGCTCCAGCGCCTAGAGCGCCTGCGCAGCCAGCTGCGCGCCTACGTGCAGCCGCGGCTGGCCTGGGAAGTGGCCCTGCTGGAGTTGGCCGGGATCTGATCAGCTGGCCTGGGCTTGGCGTTCGCTGGGTAGCTCCAGGCAGTAGCCGGCGCCGTACACGGTTTTGATGAAGCGGGGTTTACGGGGATCGGGCTCGAGCTTGGTGCGTAGGTGGCGCACGTGCACCCTGATGGTCTCGATGTCGTCGTCAGGTTCGTAGCCCCAAACCTCCTTGAGGATCAGGGAAGGGGCCACGGTTTGGCCGTGGCGCTGCAGCAGGCAGTGCAGCAGTTCGAATTCCAGGTGGGTGAGGCGCACCGGCTCGTCAAACCAGATGGCTTCAAAGCGCTCAGGTACCAGGGTGATGCAGCCGTAGCTGAGGATTTCGTTGTGCTTGGTGGATAGGGGGGCATGGTCGCTGCGGCGCAGCAGCGCCTTAACCCGCACCATCAACTCCTCGAGATCGAAGGGCTTAGGGAGATAGTCGTCTGCGCCGGAATTGAAACCGCTCACCTTGTCTTTGATGCTGCCGAGGGCCGTGAGCATCAGAATCGGGATCTTGGCAGTCCGCTCATCGCGACGTAGCCGCTGGCAGAGGGTGAGGCCGTCCACCTTGGGCAACATCAGATCCAGCAGGATCAGATCAGGGCTGTATTGAAGAGCCAGGGCCTGGCCCTTGATGCCGTCTTCGGCTCGCTGTACGTCGAAGCCCCCATGCTCCAGGTGGCCTGCCACCAGCTCGCGCATGTCGCTGTCGTCTTCGATCAGCAGGATGCAGGGCTTCATGGAATGAGGTAGAGGAGCAATCGCTACTGCCGCAGCGAACTTCAACGCATTTTCTCCGTTTTTGCCCGGATGGGTGAGCTCCGGCCACTGATTGAAGGCTGGCTGAAACGATTCTTTTGGGCTGATCGAGCCGGATCTCACCCTTTCTTTTGTCTGAGGCCAGTGGGGGCAAGCCCTGCAGCTGTCATCTTTGGCCGGAATCTTCAGGATTTCTTCCTGGTTTTTTGTTGCGGCGCGGGCATTAAAAAACCGCAACCCGGGGGCTGCGGTTTGGTGAATAAGCTCCCCGGGCGGGATTCGAACCTGCGACCAATCGATTAACAGTCGATCGCTCTACCGCTGAGCTACCGAGGATTAAGCCGGATTAAACCGGTCCGAAGACCTTACCCTTCGGCCCTGCCGCCCTGCAAGGGGGCCAGGTGCTGGGCTAGCTGCTGTCCGTTCTGCCAGCTCCCCACGGAGCCGTGCTCCATCAAGGCGGCGCCATCGCAGTGCTGCAGCTCCTCAAGCCGGTGGGTGATCCAAAGGGCAGTGAGTGGGGCTGCGGGCCGGTGGGTGAGCTGCCAGAGCAACTGCAAAACCCCGTTTTGGCTGTCGGGATCTAGCAGGGCGGTTGGTTCATCAAGCAGCACTAGATCGGCGTCACTGGCAAGGGCGCCTGCTATGGCCAAGCGCTGCTTTTGGCCGCCGCTGAGGGTGTGGATCGGCCGCTCCTCAAAACCGCCTAAACCAACTTGCAGAAGGGATTGGGCGACTCTCAAGCGCCGCTCATCGCCGCCTAAATCTGCTGGGAGGCCTAGTTGCAGGTCGCTGGCGCAGCTGGGCAGCAGTAGCTGATGGTCTGGGTTTTGAAAAACGAGCGCAGCCTTGCCGGCAGCGTGAATGCGGCCGCTGCGGGGCTCCAGCAGGCCGGCGATCAACCGCAGCAAAGTGCTTTTGCCGCTGCCATTGGTTCCCACCAGCATCCACAGCCCTGGCCTCGGGATCTGCAGGTTGCAGTGACGCAGGGCCGGGCGGCCGTTGGGCCAGGCGAAGCTCAGGCGCTCAACCGTGAGAGGAGGGGGCATGTCCGGGTGGCTCCAGTGGGACGCCGTAGGCGATCAGCTGTCGAAGCTGAAACCGGGGCGCTTGCCGCCGCTACCCATGGCTGATTTCTCGTAAAGCTGCACCGCTACCACTTCACTGCAAAGCAAGGTGATGCGCTTGTCCTCCTCCTTCTCGCAAGTGAGTTCCAGCAGTCGGGGGCCATCGCCTTCGAGGACCTGCCGCACCTGGTTGTAAAGGGCCTGGGCATCGTTCAACTCCTTGCGCTGAACGGCCACAGGCATGGGGCTGAGCTTTAGGGAGAGCTCTACTACGTACATGGATGGGGGGTTGGCTGACCCCACTGTGGCGAATCCCGTCCCCCATGGTGCAAGACGCGACTTGGGCAAAACGCAACTGGCGGCCCCTAGGTAAATCTGCTCAGCGTTGCGGCGGGTTTGCGCACCTGACGGTTGTGACCCGTAGTATTCCGATGTAACGCTTCATGAAGCCGCTCTCATGACGATCGCCTTAGGCCGCGCGCCGCAGCGGGGATGGTTCGACATCCTCGATGACTGGCTCAAGCGCGACCGCTTCGTTTTTGTGGGGTGGTCTGGTCTGCTCCTGTTCCCCACGGCCTACTTGGCTCTGGGTGGCTGGCTCACCGGCACCACCTTTGTCACTTCCTGGTACACCCACGGAATTGCCAGCTCCTACCTAGAGGGCTGCAACTTCCTCACCGCAGCTGTCAGCACCCCCGCTGATGCCATGGGTCACAGCTTGCTGTTGCTCTGGGGCCCAGAAGCCCAGGGCGACTTCGTGCGCTGGTGCCAGCTCGGTGGCCTCTGGCCCTTCGTGGCTCTGCACGGCGCCTTCGCCCTGATCGGCTTCATGCTGCGTCAGTTCGAGATTGCCCGCCTGGTGGGCATTCGTCCTTACAACGCCATCGCCTTCTCCGGCCCGATCGCGGTGTTCGTCAGTGTTTTCCTGATGTACCCCCTCGGCCAGAGCAGCTGGTTCTTTGCTCCCTCCTTTGGTGTGGCAGCAATCTTCCGCTTCCTGCTCTTCCTGCAGGGCTTCCACAACTGGACGCTCAACCCCTTCCACATGATGGGAGTGGCCGGCATCCTCGGCGGTGCTCTGCTGTGCGCCATCCACGGCGCCACGGTTGAGAACACCCTGTTCGAGGACTCCGATCAGTCGAACACCTTCAAGGCGTTCGAGCCCACCCAGGAAGAAGAGACCTATTCAATGGTCACTGCCAACCGCTTCTGGAGCCAGATCTTCGGGATCGCCTTCTCCAACAAGCGCTGGCTGCACTTCTTCATGCTGTTTGTGCCGGTGATGGGTCTTTGGACCAGCAGCATCGGCATCATCGGCTTGGCCCTCAACCTGCGCGCCTATGACTTCGTGTCCCAGGAGATCCGCGCTGCTGAGGATCCTGAATTTGAAACCTTCTACACCAAGAACATCTTGCTGAATGAAGGTCTGCGTGCCTGGATGGCACCGGCTGACCAGCCGCATGAAAACTTCGTCTTCCCTGAAGAGGTTCTTCCCCGCGGCAACGCTCTCTAGGAGAAAAGTTTAATTCGGTTAATCCAGTTTTTAGCGCCCCGAAAGGGGCGCTTTTTTATGGCTCAATTGTCTTGGCTGCAAATTTCTGCCAGAAGCTGCGTTCAGCAGCTTGCTGCTTTGCATTGGCCTCTCGCAGAATGGGGGCAAGCGCAGCTAAGTTCAGCACCCATCGATTCAGGCTGTTAAGCGGCCAGCGCAGCGGTCGCTCGAAGTCCACGAAAAGCACAACTCTGTATCCATCGGTGTTATTCCAAACTTGGTGGTTGTAGGTGTCATCAAAAACCAGGCACCGTCCCTCTTGCCACATGTGCACCTGATCAGCAATGCGGATGCGGCATCGCTTCCGAGGTTCCGGCACCATTAGGCCAAGGTGCATGCGGAGCACCCCTGCCCACGCACCTCGGTGGGGGGGGATCTTCTTTCGAGGTGAAAGGATTGAGAAGAAAGCAGTGGTGCAACCTGGAATCACTGCCAAAACGCGCATGGTTTCTGGGCAGCGCCTGGCATTTTCCCTGCAGTTCATTCCTACACCTTTTAGGAAGAAGGTTTTCCAGTTGTCATCCTTCTGGATGCCGCCCACTTCCCGCAGGATGTCCTGGAAATTCGGCATCCCCTCCCGATATTCCATCACCGCATCTAGTTCCCTGCGCACGTTGCACCAGTTGGCCTCCACTTCGCTAATCCAGCTGAATTGCTCAGTGGAAAACACAGGTTGATCTCCGTGGATCGCGAAATGGCACACTATTTTCTCCAGTACTCCATGGATCCAGCGGCGTAGGAGTTTCCGGCGGCTGCGAGCCGGTGATGTCCACTGCCGCCTGGCCAGATGCTTAGGTCTGCTGGTTAGGGAGTGGCTGGACCCATCCATGAGTCTTGATTGGAATTTGTGCGCTAAAGATCGTATGAAAAGGGCTCTTAGCTTTGGTCCTTTCCCCTTAAGATGGGTTTGATCTGTCAGCAGTGATGTGGCATTCCGTTTCGGCGGGCGCCGAATGCATCGCCGGCTGGCTCCAATCCCCAGAGGAGGAGGTGCCCGTGAGTTCCAGTTGTTTCACCCAGGGTCTGCTGATCGCGGAGAACGCCGGCTGATTTCGGCGCCTGATTCCTGATCAAACGGTTCCGCGCCATAGCGGACCCGGCGAGAGCCCCCGACGAGCCCCGTGCCCGTCGGGGGCATCGTTTTGGCGGGGAAAGTAGCAGGAGAGCGCGTGTCATTGTGCGCAGTGGCACAGGCCTAGGCGCAGTTGCTGTGATACCGAGTGATTATGAGTTCGGCGCATTGCGCCATCTCGTGTGAGGAACCCATGAAACTCTTTAAGCAACTCTTGGTTGCACCTGCAGCCCTCGGCCTGCTGGCCCCCGTGGCCGCTACCGCAGCTGAGCTCAACTTGGACGGCGTCAACAAGTACGCCTCCGAGGAGCAAGTCACCAGCATCTCCCAGTTCTCTGACGTCAAGCCCACCGACTGGGCTTACCAGGCTCTGTCCAACCTGATCGAGCGCTACGGCTGCGTGGCTGGTTACCCCGACGGCACCTACAAGGGTGCCCGGGCCATGACCCGCTTCGAAGCAGCTGCTCTGCTTAACGCTTGTCTCGACCGCGTCACCGAAGTGACCGACGAGCTCAAGAAGCTGATGGCTGAGTTCGAAAAGGAACTCGCCATCCTCAAGGGTCGCGTTGACGGCCTTGAGGCCAAAGTGGGCGAGCTGGAAGCCAACCAGTTCTCCACCACCACCAAGCTGAAAGGCCTGGCCACCTTCGTAGTGGGCGGTGCCTCTAACACCGGTTTCGGCGACGAGGTCACTTTCAACTATGACGTTCGTCTGACCTTCGACACCAGCTTCACCGGCAAGGACCTGCTGCGCACCACCCTGCGTTCCGGCAACTTTGCTAATTCCGCCTTCGGCAACGGCAACACTACCTTGGAAGTCGCTTTCCAGGAAGAAACAGGTGGTCGCGGCACCACCAGTGGCCAAGACACGGTTGGCATCAACCGCCTCTTCTATCAGTTCCCCGTGGGTGATGGCCTGACCGCCACCTTTGGTGCCAAGGTTCGTCAGGATGACATGCTGGCCATGTGGCCCAGTGTTTATCCTTCCGACACCATTCTTGACCTGTTCACTTTTGCAGGTGCTCGCGGTACCTACAGCCTGAACCTGGGAGCCGGTGTTGGCGTCTCCTATCAGAAAGATGGATTCAGCATCAGCACCAACTTCGTTTCGAACGAAGCCGCTGCTGAAAGTTCCCAGATTGGTGTTGGCGAGGCTTACACCTTCACTACCCAAGTTGGCTACGCCGGCAAGAACTTCGGTGCCGCTCTTGCTTACACCTACTCCGATTTCGCTGATTTTGGTCAGATCGATGGTGTGTATTCAAACAACATGGGCCTAAGCGCCTATTGGCAGCCCTCTGAAGCCAGCTGGGTGCCCTCTATCAGCGCCGGTTTTGGTTACGGCACCTCCAGTGCCTCCCTCTTGGATGACAACTGGAGCTGGATGGTTGGCCTGCAGTGGGCTGATGCCTTCGTTAAGGGCAATTCCCTTGGTATGGCAATCGGTAGTGCTGGTCAGGCTGCCTTGGGTGCCGGTCAAGGGACTGGCGGCCTCTGGTTCGACAATGGTGAAGACACCATCGCCTACGAACTGTTCTACAAGTTCCAAGTCACCGACAACATCAGCGTGACCCCTGCGTTCTTCTACATCGAGAACACCGGCGTTAGCGATACCGTTGGCGGCCTGCTCAAGACCACCTTCAAGTTCTGATTCTCAGAACAAATAGGGCCGGATTCCTCACACACCTCCGGTCCTTTCCTCCTCCACTTCTCAACACACACACACCTCAATCAACCCCGGCTCACCCCGGGGTTTTTTGTTGGGCAGCAACAAGCGATGTTGGCAGGCAGCGCGGCCTGAGTTCCTAAAGTCATCAACAAATTCCTTTGCCTGCGGAGGCTGAGCCCTGGCTGCTGCTGAACCCACTGCCGATCCTTATCGCGTGCTGGGTGTTTCACCCACTGCTAGCGGCGCTGAAATCAAGGCCGCCTACCGGGCCCTGGTGAAGCAACACCACCCGGATGCAGGCGGCGATGACCGCACCATCCTGGCTCTCAATGCAGCCTGGGAGGTTTTACGCGATGCCGATCGCCGCCGCCGCCACGACCTCACAGCGCCCATCCCTTTAGATCCTGCTGGCGCCAGCTTTTCCGTGAAGCGGGCCCGTGCCCAGTCGACACGCAGCGCTGCCACGGATGCTGTGTTGAAGCAGTGGTTGCAGCAGGTGTATGGGCCGATTGATCGGCTTTTGGCTCAGGTGATCAATCCATTTCCAGCCCAGCTCAAGGCCCTTTCCGCCGATCCCTACGACGACACCTTGATGGAGTCATTCTGTGCCTTTCTTGAACAAGGCCAGGCTCGCGTCGACAAGGTCGAGTTGATCTACCGCTCCCAGGTATGTCCACCAGTAGGACAAGCATTTGCCCTTGATCTTTATCACTGCCTCAGCTTGGTGAAAGACGCTTTAACTGAACTGGAGCGCTACACCATGGGCTACGTGGATTCATATCTGCACGACGGTAGGGAGCTGCTGAAGCAGGCTCGACTGCGCCGTCAGGACTTGCAGTCCCAGAGGCGGGAGTTAGGGATTTGAGCCAAAAAATTGCCCCCGTTGGCTTTAATTACTAAAGGCTTCCAGCTGATCCAGCCGCAGCCACACATCTGGCACCGGGCGTCGCCAGCGCAGCTGGGCATAGTCGCCCTTGATAGCCAGGATTTCGCCAGGACCTTCAATCAAGTAGCCCGGCAGTGCATCGCTCGCGTTGGCTTCCAGGCTGCCGCTGTAAGCAGCTTTATTTACCCGCACCAGGCTGCCCTTCTTTAAGGGCGTTTGGGCTGCAGGTGCTGGGGCGGCGTCAGCCATGGTGAATTTGTCTGTTGGCTCAGGCTAAGGCGCACCGGGCAGTCCAGACCAGCTCGTCTCAGTTGCAACCGCCTAGCCTCCCTCAAGCTGTTAAGTCTGAAATGCGGCTGCTGCTGCTGGGTTGTTCGGGGTTTGTTGGCCGCGAGCTGGTGCCTTTTCTGCTCGAGCTAGGTCATGAGCTGACCCTCGTGAGTCGTCAGTCCCAGCCCTTTCCGGCTCTGGTTGGTAAGAGACTGGCCTGCATACGCCTAGATCCGGCCAATGCGGCCAGTTGGGCCGATAACGGCCTTGATAGGGCCCTTTCTGCGGCGGAGGGTGTTGTGAACCTCGCCGGTGAGCCGATCGCTGAACGTCGTTGGACCCCTGGCCACTGCCAGTTGTTGCTGCAAAGCCGCGTTCGCACCACTGAGCTGCTGGTGGCTGCCTTGGCGCGGTTGGAGCAGCCCCCCGCCGTGCTGGTTAATGGTTCAGCTGTGGGCTTCTACGGCTCCAGTACGCAGATGCGCTTCAGCGAGACCAGCCCCGCCGGTAGTGATTTTCTGGCCGAAATCTGCCAGCGCTGGGAAGCGGCGGCTGATCAGGTTCCAGCTGCTTGCCGGTTGGTGAAGCTGCGCATCGGCATCGTGCTCGGCCCCGATGGTGGTGCCCTCGGCAAGATGTTGCCCATCTTCCGTTTGGGTTTCGGTGGGCCAGTCGGATCCGGACGCCAGTGGATGAGCTGGATTCATCGCCACGATCTCTGTCGCTTGATCGCCACGGCCCTTGAAGATGGCGCCTACAGCGGTGTCTACAACGCCGTTAGCCCGGAAGCCACCACCATGGGCCTGTTCGCCAGCGCCCTAGGCAAGGCCCTAGGACGCCCCAGCCTCTTGCCCGTGCCGGGGCCGATCCTGCAGCTGTTGCTTGGCGATGGGGCCCAGGTGGTGCTGGAGGGCCAGCAGGTGGTGCCCGAGCGCTTGCTGGCCCAGGGGTTCACTTTTCAGTATCCCCAGCTCAGCGCTGCCCTCGCCGCTGCCACCAACCCAGCACCCCGCTGAGCAGCGCTGCTCCCATCAGCAAGCCAATTGCCGGGGTAAAAAGCGGCTCCCACAGCCGCTGAAACAACTCCAGGGGGGCTTCGATGTGCTGGCTGTGCAGGGTTACGGCCACGGCAAACCAAATTGCCCCGGCAATCACCACAAACACATCCACCACCAGCAGGGTGTCCATCGATCCCTTGAGTTGCTGCAGGAAGCTGGGGGAGGGGTTAGGTGCGGTCATGGCAGCTCAGAGGCCTGATTAGGGCGCAGCATTGCCATGATCGCCGCTGCCATTGCCTGGCTGCCGCCGGGCGCGCCGATTCGCTCCAGGCCAATGGCCGCCAGGGACTGGCGTAGGGCTGGTCCTTGCTTGGGATCGCTTTGCTGCTTCAGCAGTTCCTGAGCCAGCTGGGCGGTGGCGGCCAGGTTTGCTGCACTGCCGCTGCTGCCGGGGGCGCAGCGCACGCCAGGGCCAAGCAAGCGGCGCTGGGCTTCAGCAAAGCCCGCTGTGAATTGGGGGCCCTGTCCCACCAGCTGCAGCACTGGCTTGCCTAGCCCCACGGCCTGTTCGGCGGCGGTGCCAGCCATGCACAGCACCAGCTGGGAGGAGGCCAAGATCTCCCCAAACTGGCCCCAGCCAAGTTCAACTACTAGGGGGCCGCGAACCAGCCGGTCGCTTGCCTCGAGCCGCCAGCCCAGGGGGCCGGCCAGCCTGGCAACGCGACTGCAGTCGAGCTCAGACACCAGGGCGGCGCGTAGCCGCAGGGGCTGGCTGCGCGCCCATTCCTCGGGCAGCAGGGCTAGCACCCGCAGCATTAGAGCGAAATTGCGCGCCGCTTCCGGCAGGCGGCTGCCTGGCACCAGTGCCAGCTCCAATTGCAACGCCGGCAGTGGCCGTGATTCGCGTGTGTCGGCGCTCACCACGTCGAGGAAGGGATTGCCGAGGAAGACCACGGCACGGTTCAGTTGCTGGCTGAGGTCGTTGGCGGTGAGGGAATCGCGGCTCCAGATGGGTTTGATGCTTGCTTGGCTCAGCAGCCAGCCGCAGGGCCAGGGCAGGCGCAGGCGGCCTTCGTAGTGGCTGGAGTAAGCCACTAGATAAACGGCGCTGGGCAGGCCCGAGAGCCAGCTCCCCAGTACCGCCAGCACATCGCCCACGGCCACCACCAGGCCGTAGTGGCGGCGGCGGCGGCGTAGGAGCAATAGCCGGTCGAGCACATGGCCCATCTGGCCTTCCAGCAGCTCGCTGAGCCGTCCGCGCAGGCTGGTGTAGCCGAGGCCGCCCGTGCTGCAGCTGCGGGTGCGGCCCAGCACCGGCACGCCCCGCTGGCGATAGGGGCTGCCGTGACCCACCAGGGGCAGGGCCTCAACCGGGATTCCCCGCTGCATCAGCTCGGCAGCTACCAGGGCACCACTGAGGTCTTCCCCGTGGCCGTTGCTGAGTAGCAGAACCGGTTTCAACCCGCCAGCCAGGCCTTCAGCTTCTCCATGGCCTTCCAGCCTGGTTTGCGCACTAGGCCATCGGCGATCGAATCCTGCAGTTCGCCAGTCATCTCAGGCGCCATTGCCATTACCCGCTGCACAATTTCGACGTGTTCGCGCACCCCTTTGGCGCCCGTTTCCAGCATGGCCAGGCTCAGGTTGATGCGGGCTTGGGGGTCCTGGGGGTTAAGGCGCACGGCCGTTTTGGCGGAGCGCAGGGCGGCTTGGGGCTGCTCATCGAGCAGCTGCAGCCAGGCCAGGCAGGTCCATCCCGCCGACTGGTTGGGGGACTGCTCGGTGATGGCGATGAAGCTATCGATCAATTCAGCTGGTGCCGCTCCCTCCTGGTAGCGCTGCATTGCCTGCTCGAACAGGGAGGGTGCTTGTGCTGAGGTCATGGGGAGGCGGCTTGCCTGGTCATGTGCTCAGATTGCCACCCGATGGGCATCACACCGCAAACGAGCTGCCGCAGCCGCAGGTCTGGCTGGCATTGGGGTTGGTGAAGTTAAAGCCGCCGCCGATTAGGGCTGAGGAAAAATCCAGCTGCATTCCGTAGATGTAGAGCAGGCTCTTGGGATCGCACACCACCGAGAAACTGGGAGCATCGGCAGGTTCGTAGGTGTAGTGCTCGTCATCGCCCTGGATCGCGCTGGCATCGATGAAGTCCATCGTGTAGCTCATGCCGCTGCAGCCCCCGGAGCGCACGCCCACCCTCAACACCTTGGCCTCGCCCTGCTGGTTCATCAGAGCCCCCAGCTGCTTCATGGCCGGTTCGGTGATCAGGATCCCTTTCCCGTCTTTGGCGGTGAAGGTGGCTTGGGCCTGGGCTGCAACAGCTGTGACAGTTTCCGTACCCATCGAGATTTACGCCGGTACCGACCACTGTATGAAGGCTTCCCGTTCGCTGCCTGGCGGAGTGTCTCCATAGAGTCAGCGCACTAATGAGGGTTGAAAGGGTGCAGGTCGCCATCGTGGGAGCGGGACTGGCCGGTTTATCTGCGGCCGTGGATCTGGTGGATGCCGGCCATCAGGTGGATCTCTACGAGGCCCGGCCGTTTCTGGGCGGCAAGGTGGGCAGCTGGGTGGATGAGGGCGGCAACCACATTGAGATGGGGCTGCATGTGTTCTTTTTCAACTACGCCAACCTCTTCGCCCTGATGCGCAAGGTGGGGGCGATCGACAACCTGCTGCCCAAGGACCACACCCATTTATTTGTGAATACTGGCGGCGATCTGCGGGAGCTTGACTTTCGCTTCGCCCTTGGCGCGCCCTTCAATGGCTTGAAGGCCTTCTTCACCACTCCCCAGCTCGACTGGATCGACAAGCTGCGCAATGCCCTAGCCCTGGGCACCAGCCCGATCGTGCGCGGCTTGGTGGACTACGAGGGGGCAATGAAGACGATCCGAGCCCTGGATCGGATCAGCTTCCAGGAGTGGTTTGTGGGCCATGGTGGCAGTGAGCAGAGCATTAAGCGGATGTGGAATCCGATCGCCTATGCCCTGGGCTTCATTGATTGCGAGGCCATCTCGGCCCGCTGCATGCTCACGATCTTCATGATGTTTGCTTCTAAAACCGAGGCCTCCAAGCTCAACCTGCTCAAAGGCTCGCCCCACCGCTGGCTCACGGGCCCGATCCTCGACTACATCCAGCAGCGCGGCGGCCGGCTGCATCTGCGCCACCGGGTCACGGAGGTGCATTTCGAGGAGGGGGCAGCTGGCGTCGATGGCCAGCCCGCTACCCGGGTGAGCAGCCTCACTCTTGGCACCCCCGAGGGCGATGTCTCTGTAGTCGCAGACACCTATTTGGCCGCCTGCGATGTGCCTGGTATTCAGCGAATGCTGCCCCAAGCCTGGCGCCGCTGGCCCCTATTCGACAACATTTACAAGCTTGATGCGGTGCCGGTGGCCACCGTGCAGCTCCGTTACGACGGCTGGGTGACCGAGCTCGGTGATGGCGCCGCCGCCACCGCCGCCCGCGCCGATCTCAGCAGCCCCGCTGGCCTCGACAACCTGCTTTATACCGCCGACGCTGATTTCAGCTGCTTCGCCGATCTGGCCTTGGCCAGTCCCGAGGATTACCGCAAACAGGGGCAGGGCTCCTTGCTCCAGTGCGTGCTCACCCCAGGTGATCCCTGGATTCCCAAGAAAACCGAAGAGATCGTGGCCCACACCGACGCCCAAGTGCGAAGCCTGTTCCCTTCGGCCGCGGGCCTGAAGCTGGTGTGGAGCAACGTGGTGAAGCTGGCCCAGTCCCTTTACCGCGAGGCTCCCGGCATGGAGCCTTACCGGCCAGAGCAAGCCACGCCGGTAGCCAATTTTTATCTGGCCGGTAGTTACACCAAGCAGGATTACATCGATTCGATGGAAGGCGCCACCATGAGTGGGCGCTTAGCCGCAGCGGCGATCCTGGGAAGCCAGGCTGCGCTGGCCACCAACACCTCTGTTTCGTAGGAGATTCCATGGGCCGTTGGCTTGAGCACAGCGTCACCACAGAGATCCGGGCCTCGGTGGATCAGGTGTGGGAGGTATGGAGTGACTTGGAGGCGATGCCCCAGTGGATGCGCTGGATCGAGTCGGTTGTAACCGAGCCGGGCGACCCCGATCTCACCGATTGGACCCTGGCGGCGCAGGGCTTCCGCTTCCATTGGAAAGCCCGTATCAGCCAGCGGGTGGAGGCCCAGCAACTGCACTGGGAGTCGGTGGGAGGCCTGCCCACTAAGGGTGCGGTGCGCTTCTACTCCCAGGCGCCCGAGCTCACGGCGGTCAAGCTGAGCGTCAGCTATGAATTGCCTGGGGTCTTGGCACCATTGATGGAACCAAGCATCCTGGGTGGAATTGTGACCAAGGAGCTTCAGGCCAACCTTGACCGATTCCGTGATCTCGTTGAAACCCGCAACCCTTAAGTTCCTCGGCTCTGCCATCGCTGCAGCCCTGCTGCTGGTCTCCTGCTCTGGGGAGAAGCCCCCGCAGGCCACCAGCCAGGCAACCCCTCCGCCCAAGTCGCAGCCGGCGCCCCCAGCACCAGCGCCTGTTGGGGCACCAGCTCCCTTGGCAGGACTGACACCCCTGCCCAGCTCCAATCAGGTGGTGGCTTCCGTTGCCTCTGGGCGTGTTGATCCCTTTGCACCTTTGCAGATAAGCGCAACCCGACCGGTACTTCTCACCCTTCCCCCTGGCTTGATCTTCAACGGCGTGATTCGCTCCGGCGGCACCCCGGAGGCTCTGGTGCAGTTCGGTGCGGAGAGCGGCACCTTGCGGGTTGGTCAGAGAGGCGGCAGCACCACGGACTCCAGAACCATGGATTACCAAACCACGCCCCTACTGCCGGCTGGTTGGAGCGTCGCCAGCATCGATGTTCAAAAGGGTCGCCTCACCCTGCGTCAGGGCAAGCAGGCGGTGACGGCCGAGCTCTGAGGCTGCGGCCGCAGGCCTCCACCAGTCCAGTCAGGTCATGGGGATCGGCTTCAGCATCGACGCGGCCGAGTAGCTGCAGGCAGCGCTCGCTGGTTTGGGGTCCAATTGAAACCACCGCCACCCCGTCCAGCTGGCTGCTCCAGGTGGGCCCGAAAGCCCCTTCCAGCAGCTGGCAGGTGTGGCTCACGGTTTTGCCGCTGCTGAAGGTGATGGCGTCGAGGCGCCGGTGCTCTAAGGCGGCCACCGCAGCGCTGGGTAAACCCTCGGGACAGCCGGTTTCGTAGGCGGCAACTTCAACCACCCGGACACCAGCAGCGGCGAAGGCATCCGCTAGCAGTGTGCGGCCGCCGCTCTGCACCCGGGGCAGCAAAAGGCGCAGCCCCCAACCTGAGACGGGAAAGTGCTCGAGCAGGCTGTCAGCCACAAAGCTGGGCGGGATGAAGTCGGCGGGCGATCCAAGCGATTCGAGCTGCGCCGCGGTTTTGCGGCCTACCGCAGCGATCTTGAGGTGGCTGGGCCGCCGTGCCAGGGAGCGGCCGATGCGGCGCAGCCGCTGCTCCACTGCCTCAACTCCGTTGCCACTGGAAAAAACCAGCCAGTGGAAATCATCGAGCTCGGCCAGGGCATCGTCGAGAGGCCCCCATTCATCTGGTGGGGTCACCACCAAGGCCGGCAGATCTACCACTGTGGCACCAGCGGCTTCAAACAGGCGCCGAGCTTCCCCTAGCTGGGTTTCGGCCCTGGTCACGGCGATGCTGCGGCCGCTCAGATAGGAGTCAGAAGCCATGGCCAGGGGGATCACTGGTCATCCAGCTTGACCATGCTGCCCGCCTGTTGCCGCAGTGCTTCCGCTTCGCTTTGCCGGTTTTGCTGCTCCAACAGGGCGATTGCCCGGCGGAAGCCGCTGCGGGCCCCTGGCACGTCACCGCTGAGCAGCAGGGCCACGGCCAAGTTCTGCTGGGCGGCGGCCAGGCTTGGATCGCGCTCCAGGGCTGAGCGGTAGGCCGCGATTGCCGCCGGCAGCTGACCGCGTCGCCGCTCGCTGATCCCCAGGTGCAGCCAGCCGAGTCCCAGTTCGGGCGCCGCTGCGCAGGCCTGGCGGCACAATTCGCAGGCCTCTTCCAGGGCGCCCTGGCTCGTGGTGACGGGCTCTTGCAGCAGGGCCGCCAGATTCAGCCGGGCCGCCAGGGTGAGCCGCGGCGGCAGGGGCAGCTCCAGGGCTTGGCGGTAGAGCTGGCTGGCGTGTTTTGGGTCGCTGCTGCCCAGGGCGATCGCCAGGTGCAGCAGCAGCTCGTAGCGCTCGGGATGGCGGCTGGCTGGGCACCGGGCTAACCCCTGCTGCAGCAAGGCAATGCCGCGTTCGCGGTTGCCCTCGCTCACCTCCAGGCTGCCGAGCTTGGCGCAGGCGTAGGGATCTCCCGGCTGGGAGGCCAGGTCGGCCTCCATGGCCTGGCGCAGCCGTTTCGCCTTGGCGCCGCTGGCCAGCAGATCAGTGCGGTAGCCATCGTGGGCCAAGGCAGGCACAGCGCAATCAGCCAGTTGCCAGTGGGGCTCCTTTCCCAGCAGGGCCAGCACGCTGTCATCCACCATCGAGTGGTAGGGCCGGCTCCAGTGAATGGCTGGATGGCGGCGAAACAGGCGGCTCACATTTGAGTAAGGCGACTGGGCCGCCCCCAGCTCCTGCCGCAGCAGGTTGATCAGCAGTAGATCCGGCTCGGCCATCAGGGCTTGGAGCGGCTGGCGGGCCTCGGGCAGCAGCCACTCGTCGGCATCGAGCACGAGCACCCAGTCCCCGTTCACGTGCCCTAGGGCCTCATTGCGGGCCGGCGCGAAATCCCCTGGCCAAGGCAGCTGGTGTACAACCGCACCGCAGCTCTCGGCGATGGCGATGGTGGCATCGCTGGAACCGGTGTCCAGCAGCACCATCTCATCGACGAAGCCCGCCACCGAGGCCAGGCAGCGCTCCAGCCGCTCGGCTTCGTTGCGCACGATCATCGAGAGACTGAGCATGGGCCGGATGGGGACGGGGCGAGAAACGGACAGCTCGGCTCCGGCTCAGTCGGTGAAGCCAGCGCCCGCTTCAGTGTCTCCCAGCCCCAGTCCACTGCCCAGTCTTTGCAGAGCTTCGGCCTGAGCCAGGGGCATCTGGCCGGGGCTGTAAACGCCAGGGACGCCCGGTGGCAGTAGGGGGCGCAGCTCCTCCCAGAGGTAGGGGCTGCCGTACACCACCAGCCCCGCCAGCCTTCCTGCTCTTGCTAGTTGACGCAGGGCCGCGGGCCAGGGCTCGGCGCTGCCGGCGCTGCCGCGGAAGGGATTGCCTCGCACAAACAACTGCAGCAGCACCTGTCCTGGGCCGAGCCGCTCCAAGGCGAGGGGGGCGTCGGTGTCGGTGCCCCAAGGGCTGGGGCTGCGGGCCTCCAGCAGCACGGTGCGCCAGCCGCGGGATTCGGGCCGAGCCAGCGCTGGAGCGGTGGCGCTTAGCACTGCGGCGGCTGCGGCTAGGGCTGAGTCGAGCCTGATCAGGTTGATGCCGGCCTGGGGGGTGGCGGCGCCGGTGCTGCCGGCTGTCTCCAAGGTGGTCCGCACCAGCTCCAGGGCCAGGGACTGGTTGGGCTGGGCGGCCGCCTCTGGATCGGCAATGGCCAAGGCCGCTTCAGGCCCAGCGCAGCGCTCCAGGGCCTGAAGGCGGCGCTCGGCACTGGCTTCCAGCTGCTCAACACTGAGCCGGCCGCTGGCCACCGCTTCAGCGATGGCGGCGATGGCGGCATCCGCATCGGCGGGCATTAAAACCAGATCTGCCCCGGCTTCCAGGGCCAGCACGGCCGCCTCACCGGCGCCGTAGTGCCCGGTGATCGCGTCCATCACCAGGGCATCGGTCACGATCAATCCAGCGAAGCCCAGCTGCTGGCGCAGCAGCCCGGTAAGCACCGGCTTGGACAGGGTGGCTGGCCGCTCTTGATCAAGCTCCGGCAGCATCAGGTGGGCGGTCATCACTGAGGCCACTCCAGCAGCGATCGCCTGTTGAAACGGCGGAAGCTCGATCGCCGCCAGCCGCTCGCGGCTGTGGGGCAGCAGGGGCAGGGTGATATGGGAGTCGCTGCTGGTGTCGCCGTGGCCAGGGAAGTGCTTGGCGCAGCCGAGCACCCCAGCTGCCTGCACGCCCCGCACAAAGGCTGCTGCCAGCGCCCCCGCTGTGGCTGGATCTTCCCCCCAGGCCCGCACATTGATCACCGGGTTGGCCGGGTTGTTGTTGACATCGCACACCGGCCCCAGCACCCAGTTGAGCCCCAGGGCTTGGGCATCCCGGCCCGTGCATTGCCCGTAGCGTTCGGCTAGCTCAAGCGCCTGTTGGGGCTCGCGTCCGTAGAGGCGTCCCAGGGCTAGGGGTGGCACCAACCAAGTGGCGCCGTCGAAACGCTGACCCACCCCCTCCTCCACATCGGCGCAGAGCAGCAGCGGCCCAGCGGCCCAGCGGCGCAGCTGGGTGCAGCGCAGGGCCACCTCGGCGGCGCTGCCGCCAAGCAGGATCACACCGCCCACGCCAGCTTCCAGCAGGCTGCGGAGCTTGTTGTTAGGCAGCTCCCAGCGGGGGTAGCCGCGTTGGTGGTCGGCGAGTTTGCCGGTGGCCCGCACCACGATCAGTTGGTGGATCAGGCGCAGCAGGGCTGGACCGGCGGTTTGGGTCGCGCTTGGTTCAGAGATCACTGGCTTCAGCGGGTTCGCCCTTCTCCTGCCGCTCGTCTTCTAGGCGATTGAGCAGCCCCAGCACTGTGGTGCCCTTTTCGATGCCTCGATCGAGCACAAACACCACCTCAGGGGTGCGCCGCATTTTCAGCCGCCGGCTCAGCTCACCTTTTACAAAGGGGCTAGCCGAACGAAGCCCTGCCATGGCTTGCTCTTTGTCGGCGTCGCTGCCGAAGACGCTCACAAAAATCTTGCAGTGCTGCAGATCGCCGGCCACTTCAACTGTGGTGACACTCACCATCCCCTGGTTGACCCGCTCGTCCTTGATGCCGCCAATCAGCAGCTCACTAATTTCGCGGCGGATCAGGGAGGCCACCCGCTCCACCCGTCGGCTCTGTGCCATGGCTATGCCAGCGGTGCTGGGTTCACCATCGCATGCAGGATCAGCCCCAGGCTCAGCAGGCCGCTGACGCCGGCGCCAATCAGGGCAACCGCCGTTACCGGATTGCGGCCCCGGGCTGCCAGCGGCTCGAACACCGAATTGGCCACACCCAGGCCAAAAGCCACCAGGTAGCGCGGGTAGCGCGTCACATTCAGGAAGAAGTCCTTCATCGCCCGGGGTGGTCGGTCCTTGCTGCTTGCTGGCTACTCTGCCGCCCAGAGGTCAGGTTTGAAGCATGGAACTGCACCAGTTCAGGCATTCGGCCTTTTGCGAGAAGGTGCGGCTGGTGTTGGCCGCTAAACGGCTCGACTACTCCGTTGTCGAGGTCACGCCCGGCTTGGGCCAGCTGGAACTCTTCCGCCTGTCGGGCCAGCGCCAGGTGCCAGTGCTGCTGGATGGCAGTGAAGTAATTGCCGATTCCACGGCCATTGCCCTTTATCTGGAGCGGCATCACCCCGAGCCGCTGCTGCTGCCCGAGGCCCCGGCCGAGCGAGCCAGGGTGCTGCTGATCGAAGACTGGGCCGATACCGCCCTTGCTGCTGGCTGCCGGCTTGCCCTGGTGCAAGCGGCGGCTGTTGATCCGCTGTTGCGCTCCGCCCTGCTGCCCGACTCCACCCCCGGCCCCCTGCGTCAGCTGGTCAGCAACCTGCCCGCCGCCGTGATGGCTGGCGTCGGCGAGGCGGTGGCAACGGTGGTAGGCAGTGCTGAGCGCCAGCAGCTGCAGACCAACCTTGAGCAGTTGGCTGTGCTGGTTGCCGATCAGCCCTATTTGGTGGGTGATCGCCTCACCCTTGCCGATCTGGCCGTTGCCGCCCAGTTGGGCTTGCTCAAATTCCCGGCTAGTAGTGGTGCGCCCCTGGCGGGCCAAGGGGTTAGCGGCATCGCCGACCACCCGCTGCTGGAGCCCCTGTTCAACTGGCGGGATCGGATTGTGCTGGAAGCGGGTCGGGGCTGATCGGCGTCAGGGTTAGTTGGAAATGGCCGCTGCTGCTGGCCGCCGCGGCTAGCCCCAAAGCTGGTGAGGGATAGCTGGCTTGCCACTGTTCGGTTGTAACCGTGCCGTCGGGATTTTGGCTGTAGTGGCTCAGGGTTTCCACCCGGCTCACCCGGGGGTCGCCGGGGCCGTGCAGTACCTGCAGGGCCAGTTCGTCAGCCCAGAAGTCGGTCGGATTGGGGGACTCGCTGCGGCGTCCCACCACCGTCGATTCCAGTTGCTGATCACCCGCCAGCAAGGCGATCTGGCGGTTTGGGTTGGCCGGATCATTGCGCACTTGCAGCAGGGCAGCGCCCAGCAGGGCCCTGCCGATCGCGGTGGCATTGAAGGCCCGATCGCCCACCACCGCTCCGCCTGGGTCGGGGCTGAAGCGCACCTCGTAGTCCAGGTCCTCGCTGCGCACCTGCCAGCGCCCGGCCATCCAGTCGGGGTAGCTCAGATCCTGGTGGCCGGCTCGAGTTGAGGGTCGCTCTAGGGGAGCGGGCAGGCGCCACTCGGGCCAGTGGGCGGCCCGTTCGGCCAGCACGCCCGGCCCCATCGCCAGCAGCAGCGCCAGGATGGGCGCCAGTAGGGCTCCAGTCATGTCCGATCCCCTGTTGCGGGAGCTTGATCATTACGTGGTGCTGGAGCCAGGTGGCGGCGAGCGGATTCTCACGGCGGCCGAAACCCTGGCCTGGCTTGAGGCCCGGCTTGCCAAGCTGGAGCCGGTGCCGGCAGATCTGGCCGGTCTCCCTAGCCCAGGCTTGCAGGCCCAGCGACTGCTGGAAACCGCCTGCGAACTGGAGTTGGCGCCTGGACTGACGATTCAGTGGTTTGCGGTGCGGATCGAACCGCCCGGCTAAGGGGGGGAACTCAGTTGAGGGATGGCGTGATCTGTCCATCGGCCTGGCGCAGCTCCACCGGGGCCTCAGGCACCGCAGCTGGGTCTTTGAGAATGGCTGGCAGATCGGCCAGCACCTGCTGGGCCACTTGGACGGGGCTATCTCCAGCCTGCTGCACCCGCAGGTCGGCCTGGGCATAGAGCGGTTGCCGTTGGGCCAGCAGCTCGCCTAGGCGGGCGCCGGGGTCACCGGCCTGCAGCAGGGGCCGGGGGGTTGAATCGGCGCGCAGGCGTTGCAGCAGTAATGGCGCTGGCGCATCCAGCCACACCACCACCCCCTGGCGCATATGGCCCCAGTTCTCGGGCCTGGTCACCACTCCACCTCCGGTGGCCACCACCAAGGAATGCCAGCTGGCGATCTGGCCAAGCACCGCCGTTTCCAGTTCTCGGAAGCCGGCCTCGCCGTCAGTGGCGAAGATTTCGGGGATCGTGCGGCCAGCAACCTGCTCTAGGGCATCGTCGGCATCAAGGAAGCGGTAGCCCAGCGCTTCGGCCAAGGGGCGGCCGACGGCGCTTTTACCAGCGCCCATCATGCCGATCAAATAAACATTTAGCCCTTGTAAGCGCTGGGTCAAGCTTGGCGATGGGGGTTTATTCATGGCGGGGTTTTCCTGGTTCGACGCCTTGGCCCTTGCCCGTTTCTAGGATGGTGAGCCACCGACTCGGGCGATGACGGCTACTGCAACAGCGTCAGGTTTCTCGCCGAACTCGGCCAGCTCCAGCCACGGGCGGGGCCGCCCCTGCGTAATTACCAGGCGGGCCACCTTTAGTGCCAGTCATCGCTATTGGTTGCCGGAGCTCAGCGCTGAAGAGAATCAGGCCCGCTTCGGCCCCTGCAGCCTGGCCCCCGGCCACGGCCACAACTACACCTTGGTGGTGGCCATGGCTGGTCCGCTCGATGCGGACGGCATGGTGCTCAATCTCTCTGAGGTGAAGCATGCGATCCGGGCTGAGGTGACGGCCCAGCTCGATTTTCGCTACCTCAACGAGGCTTGGCCTGAGTTCGACCTGGATCGTCCTGAGGGCAAGCTGCCTACTACCGAAGCCCTTTGCCAGGCCATCTGGACCCGCTTGGCTCCCCAGCTGCCCCTGGTGGGGCTGCGTCTGCACGAAACCGACACGCTCTGGGTCGACCTGCTCGCCCCGGGCTCCGCCCCAATCCCCATGGAAGCTTTTCTTTCGATCCGCACCCACTTCGCCGCCGCCCACCGCCTGGCCCGGCCCGAGCTCTCCCAAGGCGAAAACGAAACCATCTACGGCAAGTGCGCCCGCCCCCATGGCCACGGCCACAACTACCTGCTCGACGTAACCGTCCGCGGCCCGATCGATGCCCGCACCGGCATGGTCTGTGATCTGGCGGCTCTGCAGCAGCTCGTCGACGATCTGGTGGTGGAGCCCTTCGACCACACCTTCTTGAACAAGGACGTGGAGCATTTCGCCAGCACGGTGCCCACCGCTGAGAACATCGCCCTTCACATCGCCGACCTGCTCAGCGCCCCAATTGCAGCCACCGGCGCCCGCCTTCACAAGGTGCGCCTGCAGGAAAGCCCCAACAACGCCGCCGAGGTGTTTGCTGAAACTCCCCAGCTGGAAATGGTGCCTGCGGCGCTCGAAGCCCTGGTGGCTGGCTGAGCCCCGTGCTGCGGCTGGTGCTGGCCGTCAGCCTGGATGGCCGCTTGGCGCCCCCGCAAGGTGGGGCTGCCCAGTTGGGTGGAGTTGGGGATCGTCAGGTGTTGGAGGAGGCCCTGGCCTGGGCTGATGGCTGCCTGATCGGTGCCGAAACCCTGCGCTGCCATGGCAGTACCTGCCTAATTCGGGCGCCTCACCTGCTGGCTCAGCGTGCAGCCAGCGGCCGCGCTGAGCAGCCGGTGGCCGTAGTAGTGAGTCGTAGCAACGATATTTCCCCGAATTTGCATTTCTGGCGGCAGCCGTTGCAGCGCTGGTTGCTGACGCCCAAGCGATCGCCGCTAGCCCCGGCTTTCGATCGTCGCCTGGATCTAGAGAGCTGGGGTGGGGCCCTGGCTGCCCTGGCGGATCAGGGGCTGGAGAGGATGGTGGTGCTGGGCGGTGCGGCCCTTGCCGCCAGCCTGCTGGCCGAAGGCTGGATCGATGAGCTGCAGCTGACGCTTTGCCCTCGGCTGCTGGGCGGACCCCATGCCTGGTTGCCCCTGGAGGCCGCAGTTCAGGCTGGGGATTGGTGCCTGCAGGAGCACCGGCGTCTGGAGGGTGAGGAGTTGCTGCTGCGCTACCGCCGCGTCTTGGCGAAGCCCTGAGCCAGCTCCCGCAGGGGAACCTGCTGGAGGGTGTCGGCGGGCAGGCCCAGCATGCGGGCCAGGCAGCGTTTCAGCACTACTTCGCTGTCGGCGCCGAAGTCGCCGCGGATCAGATCGCCCAGCACCGCCAGGCCCCGACCACTCGAGGCGGTTTCCTCAACCAGGCACTGGCTGGTGGGCCGGGCCAGCTGGGCGCAGGGAGCTTCTAATTTGGCGGCCAGGCTGGCATTGCCGGCGGCTGCGGTTTCCACGCAAACGGTTTTCAGCCGTTGCTCCAGTTGGGGGCGTACCAGCTGCAACACCGGCAGCAGCAGGCTCGTCAGCAATACGGGCCCAAAAAGTACGGGGGCGAACAGTTGCACCGGAGTTGCCAGGGCACGGAACGATTGAGGCACCAAGGCGGCGCAGCTGTAGTTAGTTTTGCCCCTTGCGAGCCCCCATTGCAGCCATGGCTGAGTTGCAGGCCCGCTGGCACCAAAGCCTGGCCGAGATTCCCGAAGCCCATTGGGATGCCCTGCTGGCCGCGGCGCACCCCCAGGAGTTGCCTTTTTATCGCTGGCGCTGGCTGCAGCAGCTCGAGGCCAGCGGCAGCATTGCGCCGCGCGAGGGCTGGCAGGGCTGTCATCTGGGCCTGTGGCGCGGCGAGGTGTTGCTGGCGGTGGCTCCCCTCTATTTGAAGGGCCACAGCTACGGCGAATTCGTTTTCGACCAGAGTTTTGCCCAGCTCGCTGGCCAGTTGGGCCTGCGCTACTACCCAAAGCTGGTGGGCATGAGCCCGGTGAGCCCGGTGCAGGGCTACCGCTTCCTGATCGATCCCGCTGAGGACGAGGCGGAGTTGACCGCTTTGATGCTTGAGCTGATCGATGCGTTCTGCCGCCAGCACTCCATCCTCAGCTGCAATTTTCTTTATGTGGATCCAGGTTGGCAGCCGCTGGCTGAGGCGGCTGGCTGTGCTGCCTGGGTTAATCAGCAGAGCCAGTGGATCAACCCCGGCCATGAAGATTTCAATGCCTACCTGGCCAGCTTCAATGCCAACCAGCGTCGCAACATCAAGAGGGAGCGGCAGGCGGTGGCAGCCGCTGGCCTCACGGTTACGCCCCTGTTGGGCGAGGCAATCCCGCCGGCGTTAGTTGGGCGCATGTATGACTTTTATGCCCAGCACTGCAGTCGGTGGGGGGCTTGGGGCAGCAAATATCTGAGTGAATCCTTTTTTGCCGCCCTGGCTGCCGATCCGGAGCTGCGGCGCCACATAGTGCTCTTCAGTGCCCATCGCGGCGATCCCGGCGAGCCGGTGGCCATGTGCCTGTGCGTCCACGCCGGCGACCAGCTCTGGGGGCGCTACTGGGGCAGTGATGAGCAGATTGACTGCCTGCATTTTGAGGTCTGTTACTACGCACCAATTGCCTGGGCAATCGAGCGCGGCATCCGCGCCTTTGATCCCGGCGCTGGCGGTAGCCACAAGCGCCGGCGGGGTTTCGTGGCCCAGCCCCGCGTCAGCTTGCACCGCTGGAGCGATCCACGCTTTGCCTCGATCCTGCAGCGCTGGTTGCCTGGGGCTAATGAGGAGATGGCCGAGCTGATGGCGGCTATGAATGCGGAGCTGCCTTTTACGGCTTCCTACGATCCACCTCATGCCTGAAGTACCTTCCAGCCGCCAACAGCTCGATGACCAGCTCTCCCAGCGGTTCATCGCCTTAGACCCAGCCGGCTACTTCCTAATTCGCATCGATCGCGAGGCGGCGGAGCTGGTGGTTGAGCACTATGGCAATGGCATCGATGAGCGGGGCTTAGCCACCGATCCCGATACCGGAGAGGTATTGAGCTGCCGTGGCGGCGGCGTTCGCGAGCCCTTAGCAATTTTCCGGGGCTGCAGTGCCAAGCAACTGGGTATTGACCTGACCGAAGGTCCAGGCCCTCACCCGCTCACCTGCCTAGACCACGCCCTGTATCTAGGCAGGGAGCTTCAAAGAGCTCAAGCGTGCCTTGAGCAACGAATTGAATACGTCCAAGATTGAATATATAAAGATTGAATAAATTAAGATTGAGCCAATTAAGACTTAAAATATTGATTAAATGGCCCAGCCAAGCTTATCGAGTACTGGATTAAACGGCCACCTTTAAACAGGCTGCAGTTCGCGGCTCGGTTCGGCTGTGGTCTTTGGGGGATCGGGTGGCAAGGTGGCGAGCTGCTCTTCTATCTCGCGCCGCACGATTGCGCGGTATTCGAGGAAGTGTTCGTTGTGAGCCAGGATCGATATGAAGCCAGTGAAACGCTTCGGGTTATGGCGGTACATGCCGTAGAGCGCTTTCCAGAAACGCACCCTGGTGTTGCGCTTGAGGCCTTGGCGCCACAAAATTATTCCCAATGCGCGCAGGTCAACCCAGCTGGTCGGCTTGGGCGGACGACTGCCAGGAACAACCAATGCCTTCCATTGCTGCGGTGGCAGTTTTAGGAAGTAGGAATAAACGCGATCAATGAAAGCGTTAGGCTCATAAAGGGCGCCGAAAGCATCTACATACTCATTGGCGATGTCGCGAATCGGCCGGGTGGGCTCGAAATTAAGCAGGTTGGTTTGGTTAACCCCTTTTGCTGCTGCCTTGCCTTCGATCAAGCGACCTTCTCTCTCGAGGCGATGCCAAAGAGCTGTATTTGGAAGGGCCTGAAGCATTCCCATCATGGCGTGGGGAATGCCAGTGCGGGTCACAAACTCGACGATCCTGCCGCCCGCGCCCTCTTTCTCGCCGTCGAATCCGATGATGAAACCAGCCATCACCCGCAACCCGTAGGAGGTGATTTTGTCGACAGAATCCACTAGGGAGCTGCGGGTATTTTGTAATTTACCGGCAGTTTCCAGGCTTGATTCGTCCGGGGTCTCGATGCCGAGGAAGACGCTCTCAAAGCGGCATTCCACCATCATTTGCATGAGGTCATCGTCCGCCGCCAGATCCACTGAGGCTTCGGTGGCGAAGCTGAAGGGGAAGCCGTGCTCAATCTGCCATTGGCGCAAAAGCGGCAACAGCAATTTGACATTGCGCTTATTGCCGATGAAGTTGTCATCTACCAAGAACACTGAGCGGCGCCAGCCCAAGTCGTAGAGGCACTGCAGCTCGGCAACTAGCTGTTCAGGGTTCTTGGTACGAGGTTTGCGTCCATACAGCACGATGATGTCGCAGAACTCACATTGGAAGGGGCAGCCTCGGGAGAACTGCACCGACATCTCTGAGTAGGCGTCTAGCTCTAGTAGGTCAAAGCGAGGAATCGGCGTTCCGGTTACATCTGGCTTGACGCCGTCAGAGCTGAACCGGCCATGGCTGTCACCTCGCTCAATGGCTTCGATGAACATTGGCAGGGTGATTTCACCCTCGTCGAGGATCTTGAAATCCGCGAGGTCGAGCTCGGGCGCATCTGGGGTGGAACTGGCAAAAGGACCTCCCACGGCGACGGGGATACCTCGCTGCTTGGCCTTGCCGATCTGAGTGGCCATATCGGCCTTCTGCACGATCATTCCGGAGATCACCACCAGTTCGGCCCAGTCCCACTCGGCTTCGCTGACCTCGCGCACGTTGCGGTCAACCAGCTTCATTTCCCATGACTGGGGCAGCAGGGCTGCAACTGTGACCAGTCCCAAGGGCGGCAAAAGCACCTTGCGATCGATCAACTCGAGGATTTTTTCGTAGCTCCAGAAGGTTTTCGGGAACTCTGGGTAAACGAAGAGAGTGCGCATGCAAACAGCCGAACTGGGTTGATGACCGGGGAAAACCAGGGCGCTTTTTCTGCGCTGCTATGCGGTGTTAGTGACCGAAAGCTTAGGAGGTCTGCGGAAGTGCTGAAGGCAGCGTGCTTTCTGCTGTAATGGCCTCACCTTCAATGATGGCCTGCCATGGCTGCCGCGATTTACCTGGGTTTGTTTGGTGGTGGGCTTGCCGTTGCCATTGCCGCATCGATCGTGCTACGCGGCATCAAACTGATCTGAGCTTCAGTCTCAGGCTCCTGCGGCTGATCAGCTCCTGCAGGCCCAAGGCGCAGCCCGCAGCCCCCAGCACTGCAAATGTGCCCTGTAGCCCGAGCGTCAGGCTCATGGCAGCTGCCAATAGGCCGCTGAGTCCGCCCCCACCTAAGAAGGCGATCTGGCCTAACCCGGCCATGCGCCCGCGGATGGCCATTGAAGAACCCACCTGGCTGATCAAATTGACCCCTGCCAGCAGGCTGGCGGTGCCAGCACCGAGGGCGAAGGTGGCCGCCATACCTATTCCCACCGTTTTTGGGCTGCTGTAAGCGGCCATGACCAGTTGGGCTGTTGCGGTGATCAGGGTGCAGCTACCCAGCAGCAGGCCGGGCCGCTGGCTCAACCAGCGACTGTGACGCTGCAGAACCAGGCCGCCGCTGATGCTGCCTGCTGCCAACACACTGGTGAATAGGCCAAGGGCCTGGGGGGAGGGGCCCAGCAAATCCCGGGCCATCAAGGGGGCAAGGCCGGGGTGGAAGAAGCCAAGTAAACAAGCCAGAGCCGTGTAGATCAGCACGTGCCGCAGCACCGGACCACTGCCGCGCCAGGCGGCTCTGAGCCCACTGCTGGCTCCAGCCACGCTGCGCTGCTCCAGCCCCCTATTGGGGTGGAGCAGCCACAGCACTGAGGCGATGGGGATCAAGTAAGTGGCGGCATCGATCGCCAGGGCCGTGCCCGCGCCGGTCCAGGCCAGTAGCCAGCCCCCTAGGGGAGGACCCACCAGCTTGCCCACGTTGAACACCACCGAAAAGCTTGTGAGGTATGGAGCCAGTTGCTGGGGACCCTCCACCAGTAGGGCGCAATATTTGTTGCGGGCAGTGAGTTCGTAGGCACTGGCGATGCCTACTAGAAGGGTGCTCAATAGCAACAGGATTACCTGCAGATCACCCTTGCTCAGGGGTATCGCAATGGCTCCGAGCATGCCTGCTGCGAAAAGTCCCCATTGGGAGCGGATCAGCACGGCTTCGCAGCCCAGTTTGTCGGTCGCAACCCCTGCTGGCCCACTTACCAGCAGGGCAGGTAGGGCGAGCACCGCGAAATGGAGGGCCAGCACCAACGCATTGCCGCTGCCATCCATCAGGATCCAGCCCTTAGCCGTGAGGCCCGCGAAGGATCCAGCTGTGCTCAGTCCTGAGGCAACCAGAAAGGTGGTGCGTTGATGCGTCCGCCAGCTCAAGCGCCTAGGCGGCGGCTGTCAACGGCCTCAGCCACCATTGCCTTGGCGCCCACCACCTCGCCGATCAGGTCATAGGTGTCGGCAGCAATGATCCGCACCGGCACCATGGTGCCGGGTGCTGCGCAAAGTCCGCCCTCGCCTGGATGCACCCGCACTTCGCCATCCACCTCGGGGGCGAAGCGGGCGCAGCGGCCGAGCATCTCACCGCTGCTGGGGTTCTCCTGCTCGATCAGCACATCCACGATCCGGCCCACCCAAGCGGCGTTGCGGGCGGTGGCGATCGGCTGCTGTAGGGCCATCAGGCGATCCTTGCGCTCTGCTGCCACCCCGGCGGGCACCTGATCCGGCAGGTCGGCGGCGGGGGTGCCCTCCTCCGGTGAAAAGGTGAACACGCCCACGTGGTCGAACTGCTGCTCGGTCACGAAATCGAGCAGGTGCTGGAAGTGCTCTTCGGTCTCGCCAGGAAAGCCCACGATGAAGGTGGTGCGCAGCACCGACTCGGGCAGCTGTTCGCGGATCCGCCGCAGCACGCCACCGGTTACCTCCGCTTGCCAGGGGCGGTTCATTGCCCGCAGCACCTCGGGGTGGCTGTGTTGCAGAGGCAGATCCAAATAGGGCAGCACGTTGGGCACCTCGCGGTAGGCCGTGATTACTGCCTCGGTGAGGCCGGTGGGGTAAGCGTAGTGAACGCGGATCCAGGGGATTTCCACCTCCCCCAGGGCCCGCAGCAGCTCCGCCAGCTGGGGCTTACCGGCCAGATCGAGGCCGTAATTGGTGGTGATTTGGCTGATCAACACCAACTCCTTCACCCCCTGAGCCGCTAGCTGCTTCGCTTCAGCCACGATGCTTTCGATCGGCCGGGAGCGCTGATTGCCGCGCAGGTGGGGAATGATGCAGAAAGCACAGCGGTAGTCACAGCCCTCGGCCACCTTCAGGTAAGCCACGGCTTCGCTGGTGGTGCGGTAGCGGGGCAGGTGCTCGTCGCCCACGAAAGTGGGGTTGGCGCTCACCTGATTGACCCGCTCGCCGGCCTCCACCCGCTCCAGCACGCTGACGATGTGTTGGTAGTCGCCGGTGCCCACGATCGCCTTGGCTTCGGGGAGGCTTTCGAGCAGCTCTTCCTGGAAGTGCTGGGCTAGGCAGCCCGCGATTATCAGTTCTTTTCCCTGTTCGGCTAGCTCCACCAGGGTGCGCACCGACTCCTCTCGTGCTTCCTGGATGAAGCTGCAGGTGTTCACAACCACCAAAGTGGCGTCGCTTTCATCTGCACTGACGCCGTAGCCGGCCTCGGCTAGCAGACCCAGCATGTGCTCGGTGTCCACGCGGTTTTTTTCGCAGCCCAAGTGGGCAAATGCCACGGTGGGCTTGGTTGCAGGAGCGTGGGTTTCCTGGGTCACGGTTTTACCAGGGCAGAGATTCACCCTACGTTGCACTCTGACGGCACCCTGAAACCCTGGTTTGCGCCTGCCACAATCAGGCCAGCCTGGGCTACGACCCGTGACCTCAACCCGCCTCAGCCAGCGCCTTAGCTCCAGCCGGCGCCGTAGTGATCCGGCCCGCCGCTGGGCTCGGGTGGCCATGGCTGTATTGGCCACCATCGGCGCCATCGATACCGGCGCCATCACCCTGAAGCGTTGGGGTCTGCTGGGTCCGCTGAGTTGCCCTGGCGGAGCAGAGGGCTGCGACAAGGTGCTGAACAGCGCCTGGGGCAGCGTCTTTGGCCAGCCCCTGTCTTTGTTTGGCTGGCTGGCCTACGGGGCGGTGTTGCTCCTAGCTGTGCTGCCGCTGGTGCTGCGCGGCGATTCGAGAGCGGCCCTTGCCCAGCGCAGTTGGTGGGCCCTATTGCTGCTGAGCACGGGCATGGCTGTTTTCAGCCTGTTGTTGATGGGGTTGATGGTTCTGAAGATTCAGGCCTTCTGTTTCTTCTGCGTGCTCTCAGCGACTCTCAGCCTGAGCTTGTTAGTGATCAGCCTCGTGGGTGGTGAGTGGGAAGACCGCGGCCAGCTGGTGTTCCGGGCCGTGATCGTGGCCTTATTGGTAGGCATGGTGGGCCTGGGTTGGGCGGCTTCTGTGGATCGCCCCGCCGCGGTGCGGGGGGCTGGGGTCCCTCCCTTAGTTGTGGCCACCAGTAGTCCAGAAGCAATTGCCCTGGCCGAGCATCTGAGTAGCACCGGCGCGGTGATGTACACGGCCTATTGGTGCCCGCATTGCCATGAGCAGAAGGAGCTGTTCGGCAAGGAAGCCAGCGCCAAGTTGGGCCTGGTTGAGTGCGCTGCCGATGGCCAAAACAGCCAGAAGCCACTGTGCGACACCAAGGCAATTGAGGGCTTCCCCACCTGGGAGATCAACGGCAAGCTCGATTCTGGGGTTAAGTCCCTAGCTGATCTCGCCCGGCTATCCGGTTACGCCGGCCCAGTGCCCTGAACAGCGGCGGTGCTTGGGGATCGGTGCCGCTGTTGATCGGTGTGGCGCTGCCAAAAGGGCTGGGCATAGGGCGAATCGGTGCGGTGGTGTCCCCCCCGGCTCTCGTTGCGGAACAGGGCCGCTTCGATTAGCAGCTCGGTCAGCACCAGCCGTTGCTGCAGTTCCTGCAGCCGCCGCAGTGCGGGCAACGCCTCTGGCTCGAATTGGATGCTCTGGCCAGGCTCCACGACTTGTAGCTGCCGCCAGGCTTGGCTGGCTTCTAGCTGCCGGCGCTGGCCACGCAGTTTCACTAGGGCAGGACCCAGGGAGTGGCCATTGCGCTCTACACCCGCCACCTGCCAGCAAAGATCCCGCAGGGCGCTGATCTGGGCCTCCAGGCTCTCTTTGGGGGGCAAGGGCAGCTGGGTTGTGGTGGCTAGCTCCCCTGGGTCGGCCGCAGTTGGCCTGGCCGGCGCCAGCTCGATTGTGCGTAGCTGGCGGGCAAACACCAGGCACTCCATCAGGGAGTTGCTGGCTAGCCGGTTGGCCCCGTGCACGCCCGTGCAGGCCACTTCGCCTACGGCGTACAGGCCAGGCACGCTGGTGGCGGCTTGTAGATCGGTCCAAATGCCGCCCATCCAGTAGTGGGCGGCCGGGGCCACGGGGATCGGCTCCCGGGTGGGTTCCAGCCCGAGTTCACGGCAACGCCCCAGGATCGTGGGGAACTGGCGCTCCAGGTGCGGCAGTCCCACGGGCCGCAGGTCCAGCCACAGATGGTCTACGTCTAGGGCCTGCATCCGTCTAGCCAGGGCGCGACTCACCGCATCCCTTGGGGCGAGATCTGCCCCCGGCAGCTGGGCCACCGGGCTGGCTCCCGACTCTTCCATTAGGCGGGCGCCTTCGCCGCGCACCGCCTCCGAGATCAGGAAGTGGGGTGCACCCGGCAGCATGAGGGCTGTGGGATGAAACTGCACAAACTCCAGATCGCGCACTTTTGCGCCGGCTTGCCAGGCCATCACTACCCCGTCGCCGCTCGCCAGGCTGGGGTTGGTGGTGTGGGCGAAAAGGTGGCCTCCACCACCAGTTGCTAGCACCACCGCCCTGGCGGCAAGCCAGTGGAGGCGGTTCTCCTCGAGCACGGCCAGGCCCACACAGCGGCCCTGCTCCAACCAGAGTTGCCAGGCCACAACGCCCTTGCGCTGTTCGAGCCGGGGCCGGAGCAGAACCTCCCGTTCCAGGGCTTCCACCAGGGCGCCGCCGGTGCGGTCCTGGGCATGCAGCACCCTCCGGTGGCTGTGGGCGGCTTCCAGGGTTGTGCTCAGATTTTCGCCGTCGCGGTCGAAGGCCATGCCCAGCTCCAGCAGGCGCCCTACGCAGGCTGGAGCGTCATGCACTAGACGCTCCACGGCCGCCAGATCGCACAGTCCAGCCCCTGCCACCAGGGTGTCGTCGATGTGGCTCTGGAAGCTGTCGTTGGGTCTTGTTACTGCGGCAATACCTCCCTGGGCCCAGCGGCTGGCGGATCGTGGCGTGCTGCTGGGATCAATGTCCTTGCTCAGCAACAGCACCCGCAGATGGCTGGGCAGCTCCAGGCAGGCCATGAGCCCGGCTGCTCCACTGCCAACTACCACCACATCCCAGGACTGCTCTGCCATGGCGGCTGAAGACTTCCGACAAAGGTCGGCACTAAAAAAGCCGCCGGAAGGCCCCGACGGCTTTCAAGAGGATTGAATTTTAAGCCTCAGCGGTACTGGCCATCGTTGATGCGGTCGTCGCCTTCGTTGAGGGCGATGACTGCATCAGTGACGGTGAAGTTGTCCTTGTACTTGTTGAACAGTTCCTTTTGGCGATCGGTCAGATCGAGGTTGAGCACATCGTCAACGCTGGCGTAGGGGCCTCCCAGGACGATTTTGCCGGCCAGGGTCGGATACATGCCGGGGTAATCCTGGAAGCGGCGCACAGAACAGTTGTTTAGATCCACCTTGCCGGCTCGCTCGGCGATTTTGTCGTCGGCTTGGTTGCGACGATCGGCTGCATAAGCCGGGGGTGGAATCAGCAACGTGATCAAGAGGCCGGCCAGCACAACCCCACTAATCAGCCAGGCAACCAGCCGTTTCATCACGACACTCCGTTGAACTACGGGAAGGGAGGCGACATGGGTCACCGGGATTCCAATGTTACAGAGCCATGCCGGAAGCTTTACCTGTAACCCGCGAGGATTTGCAGTTCTTCAGATCAGGCCGCTGAGGCTCGGTGCCCCAAGAGAGGCCAGCAGGAAGAGGGTATCTACCGCCAAGGTTGTGGCCAAGGCAGCGCTTGTTATGCGTCCCACCTCGCCCAAACCCCAGAGCCAGCGGCAGGCTTGAACCAGCAGCGCCGCGCAGAGCACAACCAAAACCAGTCTTTGGGGGGCGAGCACTTGCTGGGCGGCAGCTTGCAGGAGCAGGGGTGCCTCGGTGCTGCCCGCATTGAGGATCAGGGGCCAAGAGGGCATCAGCCCGGTTCCGGCTATGGCCGCATCAGTGGCTGCCGTACCAAGCAGGGACCCTAAGTAGAACCCGCAGGCAACTTTCCAGCGGCTCTGCAGTCCAGTCAGAGCTAGTGGCAGGGCAAAGGCCTCAATGGGAAGGTGCCACACCGGATGGAGCCGGCACCAGCCCCAAAACAGGCTGCCTGCCAACCAGCTGCCGCAGAAACCAACTAGCAACTCCCCGGCTCGACTGGCTCGGGGGTTGGGGTGCCGACTCAAGGCCAGCGCCAGGCCAAGGAGGGGCACAGTGAACAGAGCCGCACTGAAAGGTGCAAGCCGCACCCATGGGGCCTGGAGGAAGACTGGCAGGGTGACCAAAACCCCGCTGATCAGGCTCAGCCCAGGGTTGCGGCACGCCTGCAGCAACGCACGCAGCGAAGGAACGGCCGGAAGGCCTGCCGGGGCTATTGCGCTGGGAGAGGCCCCGACCACCAAAATTGTGAAGAAAGATGCGCAACCTTAAGGGTTCAAGCGGGGAGGCGCGCCATAAGGTCGCTGCAGCTCGTGTTGCCCGCGATGTTGTCCGCTGCCATGCCGAACCTGCCTATTGCGGTGATCGGCTTCTGGGAAGCCTGCTTTCGATCCCTGGTGTTGGGGATTTTGCAGGGGCTAACGGAGTTCTTGCCGATCAGCAGCACCGCCCACCTCAAGGTGGTGCCGGTGTTGCTCGGCTGGGGCGATCCAGGGGTAGCGGTCACGGCGGTGATACAGCTGGGCAGCATCGCGGCGGTGTTGGCTTATTTCCGCTCAGACCTGGCTGAAGTGATCAGGGGCGTGGGCCGGGCCTGCCGTCACGGTCAGTGGGGCGACCCCTCCGCTCGCATGGGTGTCGCCATTGCCTTAGGCACTCTGCCGATTGTTTTTGCCGGTTTGGCTTTGAAACTTTGGGTGCCCGATTACGACAACTCGCCGCTGCGCAGCATGGCCTCGATTGCGGTCGTGTCGATTGTGATGGCCCTGTTGCTGGCTCTGGCTGAGCTGGTGGGTAGTCGTCGCCGCGAGCTGGTTGATGTCCAGCCCCGTGATGGTTTCTGGGTCGGTCTGGCTCAGGCCCTGGCTCTGGTGCCAGGCGTTTCCCGTTCGGGGAGCACCCTCACTGCCGCTTTGTTTGACAGCTGGCAGCGCCCGGCCGCCGCCCGCTTCTCCTTTTTGTTGGGCATTCCGGCAATCACCCTGGCTGGGCTGGTGTCCCTCAAGGAGGCATTCAGTGCTCCAGCTGGTGGTGGCGCCGTGCCTTTGCTTGTGGGAATCGTTGCCGCTGCGGTGGTGTCCTGGTTGGCGATCGCCTGGTTGCTGCGCTTTCTGCAAACGAACAGCACCTGGGTGTTCGTCGCCTATCGCCTGGTCTTCGGGGTAGGCATATTGATTTGGCTTGCCGCCAGGATGGCAGTCTGAATCCTTAGCAGCCCCTGACGCCGTGTGGAATGAGCCCTCTGCGGGGATTGCCCTGGCTGCCCTCGATGGCGGCTCCCCAGGGACGGTGCGCTTACCGGCCCCTGCCGTAGTCGCCTCGGTGGAGCCTGGTTCGATCGCTGAGGAGTTGGGCTTTCAGCCGGGCGACCGCCTGCTCAGCATCAATGGCAAGCGTCCACGGGATCTGATCGATGTTCAGATGTTGGTGGGAGAGGAAGAGCTCACCTTGGAAGTTGAAGATCCTGACGGATCCCTGCATACGGTTGAGTTGGAGAAGGATCTTGACGAGGGCCTGGGCCTGGGATTCACCGAAGCTTTGTTCGATGGCCTCAAGCAGTGCAACAACGCCTGTCCGTTCTGCTTCATCGACCAGCAGCCACCGGGTCGCCGCAGCAGTCTCTACCTCAAAGATGATGATTACCGGCTCAGTTTTCTTTATGGCTCCTACCTAACACTCACCAACCTCACCGCTGCTGATTGGCAGCGGATCGAGGAACAGCGGCTTTCGCCCTTGTTCGTTTCCGTCCATGCCACCGAGCCTGAGCTGCGCAGCCGTTTGCTAGTCAATCCTCGGGCCGCTCTGCTGCTGGATCAGCTTGGCTGGTTCGCCCAGCGGGATTTGCAGATCCACGCCCAGGTGGTGGTGTGCCCTGGTATCAACGATGGCCCGGCCTTACTGCGCACCTTGCAGGATTTGGCCCAATTTGGCGGTGGCGATTGGCCCGCGGTGCTCTCCGTGGCAGTGGTGCCCGTGGGGCTTACCCGTTTTCGTCCCGACGGGGATGACCTCATACCCGTAGATCGCCAGTCAGCCCGCCAGGTAATCGCCTTGGTGGAGCCCTTGCAGCAGGGCTTTCAGCGAGATCTGGGCAGTCGTTTCGTTTGGTTGTCCGATGAGTGGTATCTCATGGCGGGGCTGCCGCTTCCCCCCCGGGCAGATTACGAAGATCTTCCCCAGCAGGAAAACGGCGTGGGCAGCATTCGCGCCTTTATCGAGGCGCTTGAGCTCGCTACTCGGAAGCTGCCCAAGGCCCTGGCCAGGCCGCGGCGGCTGAGCTGGGTGGTGGGCCAGCTGGTGGCCGAAGCCCTCGAGCCCGTGGTGGCCAGGCTAAATGCGGTTGCAGGGCTTGAGTTGATTTTGCATGGCTTGCCAAGCCCTTACTGGGGGCAGGAGCAGGTAGTTACGGGCCTGTTGACCGGTTCTGATCTGCTTACCGGCTTGGCTGGCTTGGATTTGGGCGAGGCCTTGCTGCTGCCAGCGGTGATGCTGCGCCAGGGCGAACCGGTATTCCTCGACGACCTCAGCCTGGCTCAGGTCGAGGCCCAGCTGCCGGTGCCTGTGCAGCTGCTGCAGGGTGCAGACGACCTTGTGGCCTCATGTTTAGCCAAGTTTCCTTTATCTCCTTAAGATGTGAGGGATTAGACTGTTTTTGGCGTGCTCAATCTCACTTCCCGCTTAGCTTTGCTTTGCCTGCTAGGGAGTTCTTTGCTGTCCATTGCAGCCAAAGCTCAGGAGAAGCCGGCGCCTGCAGCTTCCCAGGCGGATTTGACTTTGCCCATGCCTCCACCGCTGGCGCCTGAAGCGCTTCGCGGCGACTCGACTACCAAGCTGCGGGGTTATCGGCCACGCCTAAACCCAACCCTCGTGACTCCAGCAGCCACCAAGCTGGCTCCAGGGCTTGAGAACTTGCCTGCACCAGCTTCCTTGGCCCTGCCGGTAAAGCCCGAGCAGGTGCGCATTACAGAGTTTCGTCCGCTGGGCTTGGTTGAAGTAGAAAACCTTGCCGAGGTTAATAATCCTGATCTAAAGGCAATCGCTAGTCAGGTGGATCAGGCTCAGAGCAATCTTCGAGCCCAGATTGCCCAGTGGTATCCCAATCTCAACCTGGAGGCAAATTCACTGCCATCCTTCACTACTGGACAGGCAAGGTCTGTTGCTAACAATGGCTTAACTACTAACGCCGCCACTGACCGCTGGGACTTTGGTGCTGCGATCACGGCCCAGTGGTCCTTGATTAATCCCCAGCGGGTGCCAACGATCGCAGCGGCACGCGATCAATTTGAGAAGGCCAAGTTCCAATACGTTATTGCTCTACGGGATCTGCGCTTACAGGCAGCATCTTCATATTTTGATCTCCAGCAGTCGGACGACCAAGTCCGTATTGGTCAGGAGTCAGTGCGGGCTTCTATAGTTAGCCTAAGAGATTCCAAGGCTCGATTTCAAGCTGGTGTGGCGACAAAGCTTGAGGTACTTGAAGCTGAAACCCAGCTTTCCCGTGATCAGCAGCTCTTGACCAATTCGCTGGCTGCCCAAGCAATCGCTCGCCGCACGTTGGCAGCGCTTTTGGACCTACCTCAAAACGTAACCCCAACAGCTAAGGATCCGGCAAGAGTGTTTGGGATTTGGCAGCCCTCCCTGCAGGAGAGCATCATTGCTGCTTACACCTTCCGCGAGGAATTAGACCAGGCATTGCTAGATATTTCTATAGCTAATAGTCAGGCAAACGCAGCCTTGGGCGCAGTGCAGCCCTTCTTGAATATTTTTGCTGGATTCTCAGGCAGCATCTTCAATGGTAATGATCCCATAATTGTTGCAGGGCCAGGATCTGAAGGTAGCAATTACGACACCACTCTTGGCGTCAACTTGAGCTGGCGCCTCTTTGATGGCGGAGCTGCTGCAGCACAATCACGCCAAAACAAGCAGCTTGCCCAAGAAAATACTTTTCGCTTCGCCCAGCGCCGAGATGGTATTCGCCAAGAGGTTGAAACAAGTTTCTATGAACTCGAGAAAAATAACCGCAACATTGTGACTACTTCCAGGGAGGTGATTTCTGCTCGTGAATCCCTGCGCCTAGCTCGTCTGCGTTTCCAAGCTGGTGTGACAACCCAGCGAGAGGTGGTGGACAACCAGCGAGATCTCACCCAGGCAGAGGTGCGCTTTTCCAATTCCATCACCGATTACAACAAGCGTCTTGCCGAGCTGCGTCGCCGCACGGGCCTAGATCAAGTGGCTGGTTGCACGCCTCAGTCCTTACCGGCAATCAAGCCTGCCGGCGCTTCAGATGTTCCCGTCGAACCCACGCCCCTGATTCCTGCCTGCCAGGCCGCTGCCCAGGGAGCAGTCTGACGCCGTGGTGGCGTCTTCAGTAGATCCACAGCCTTCACTTGGGCTGCCCAACACCTTCAGATTGGGTTTGTTTCAGGGTTGTTTGGGGTGTTTGGCAGTCATCTTTGCTGGTCTGCTTAACAGGGTCATGCTCAGCGAGCTTGAGTTCCCCGGGTTACTGGTTGGTGGGGCGCTGGCATTTGAACAGTTTGTTGCTCCCTCCAGGGTGTTGTTCGGTCAAATTTCAGATGCCCATCCCTGGGCGGGTCGTCACCGGCTTCCATATATATGGCTGGGTACTGCCCTGTTTTGTGGCTTGGCGGTGCTCTCTGTTCCCCTGATATTTCATGTGGGTCGCTTGCTTGAAGCCGCTTCCCAGCCTGAGCTGGGATTGGGAATCGCGGCGCTTTGCGGCCTGTTTGCTCTATATGGCTTGGCGATTTCCCTCGCTACAACACCCTATCTCGCCCTTGTAATTGATCGCACCAGCGAGGCTGAGCGGCCCCGGGCGGTGGGCCTGATTTGGTGTCTACTCACCGTTGGCATTGTGATCGGGGCAATCTCGATAAATCTGAGCTTGCGCAGTCTTGATGGCATAACCGATCCTGCCCTTTTGGAGCCTGTATTGCTTGGCTTCATGGGCCGGGTAGCCGCAGTGGTGCTTGTGCTCACGGTTGTGGCCACCGTCGGACTTGAACCCAGCAACAAGCAACTTGATTTGGCTGAGGGCGGGCCGCGCCGGGAGGATGCCATCACCCTCGCCCAGGCCTGGGCACTTGTTAGCTCAAGCCGTCAGGTCCTGGTTTTTTTCTCCTTTCTTGTGCTGTTCACCCTGGGGTTGTTTCTACAGGACCCCATCCTCGAGAGCTACGCAGCAGACGTGTTCGGCATGCCGATTGCAGCTACGGCATCCCTGAACGCCATCTGGGGTATGGGAACTTTGACGGGCTTGCTGCTGGCGGGCCTGTGGATCGTGCCCAAGTACGGCAAGTTGGCAACCGCACGCCTGGGTTGCCAGCTGATCTTGGTCAGCCTGGTCTTTTTGGCTCTCGCTGGTTTGGCGCCCCGTGTGCCGGTACTGCAGGTCGTCATGCTCCTGTTTGGCTTGGCGGCGGGCATTGGTACCAACAGCGCCCTAGTGCTGATGCTTGATCTCACCTTGCCAGAGGCTGCGGGCACCTTTGTAGGGGTATGGGGTCTGGCCCAGGCCTTATCAAGGGCCTTAGGGAAAGTGCTCGGTGGTGGACTGCTTGATCTAGCCCGTTCTCTACAGCAGGCCTTCGAGCTTGCCCCGTCTGTTTATCTCCCCTATGCGCTGGTTTTAAGCGTGGAGGTGCTGGTTGCTTTTGGTGCCCTGGTGTTGCTGCGGCGCGTCAACCTGCGCCAATTCAGGGAGGATACGGGTCGCAGCCTCAGCAAGGTGCTGGCCCTAGAGCTCGGATGAACCCAGAACCCCCAGTGCTTTCCCCCCCAGATCTCAATCCAGGCCTGGTTGAGCTGATCGATCTTGTGGCTGAACGGCAGCGTGCCGATTTCGGTCACATGGCTTCCGATCTCAAATCAGACGGCAGCCTGATCACGGCCTGTGACCGCTGGAGTGATGCGACCCTGGTTGAAGGATTGGCTCGCTTGTTTCCCGGTGAAGGGGTGCTGAGCGAGGAAGGCAACAAATCAGTGCCTAAGACATCAGCCTATTGGGTGGTTGATCCCCTGGATGGCACCACGAATTTTGCTGCTGGGATTCCCTACTGGGCCATTTCGATAGCGCGTTTTGAGGCTGGTCGTCCCGTGCTTGCCGTGCTGGACGTACCACCACTGCGGCAGCGGATCGTGGCGATTCGCGGTCAGGGCGCCTGGCGCAATGGTCGTCCCCTGCTGGCTCCTTCCGGGCAGAGCCATCCTGCTGGCTGCGCTTCCTTATGTAGCCGTTCGATAGGAGTGCTGCAAAAGTTGCCCAATCATCGCTTCCCTGGAAAAATCCGTTTACTTGGGGTGGCAAGCCTCAATCTTGTCAGTGTGGCGATGGGGCAAACGATCTCAGCTCTAGAGGCCACGCCCAAGATCTGGGATCTGGCTGCAGCGTGGTTGGTGCTCAGCGAGTTGGACTGCCCGATCCGTTGGCTGGTGCGATCACCGGAGTCGATCGATGCTGGTTCCGATCTGTCAGCAGCTGATTTTCCAGTGCTGGCGGCCGATCGGCCGGAAAACCTGGCCCGCTTCATGCCCTGGGCCGATGCGCTGGTGAGCTAATCCTTGCCAACCGGGCAACAGAGGTGATATGTTTTCGGACTGCGCGCAAGGGGGGAAGCCCCGGAAGCGAGCAGGCAGCAGGCTTACGACGAAGAAGGCGAGAGCCGACGGTGTTGTAAGTTTTCTGAGTCGCTGAGAGGCGACGTTCCGCCGAGAACTCCCGAGAGGGGGAGGAAGCGGAAGCACCTGGACAACTAAAAAGTTTAGGAACTGACGCTTTCA
>NZ_JAGQBD010000052.1:0-5140 GCF_024345455.1 Cyanobium sp. T1G-Tous | reverse complement strand
CTATTGATTACTGCAGGTGTGTCGTTGTACCCATATTCACCTATGGGATATAGTAAGTATGCTGAAGTAAACCACTTGTTGCTCACAGCCTCTAAATTCAGTGCAAGTTGCTGAAAGAGTACGGAGTTTGTATCGGTTACGTATACGCCGTTATCTGTCCCGCCTGTGTTCAGTGGGCGGCTGTCGTAACCAGCATTAACGCCAAACATCCAGGAGCGATCTTTGTTTAGCCAGCGATAACCCAGCCTGGTGGACGTAGAAATAGTGGCTCCTTTGACCTTGGTATTAATAATGCTGCTGTAATTGCTAAAATCTGAGAAATTAACGTTTGCAAGAGTGTCCAAGAAAAATACGCTGTTATCGCCAACCTTTAGGGGGATGAAGGCGCCAATTCCTGCCTCATTGGGGGTGCCAGCACCTTGTAGTGCCCCTTGAAAGCCCCAGTTAAACTTGACGGCATCCTTGAGGTTGACGCCCATCACGCCAAGGTCTGCTGCCTCAGTGCTTTCACCCTTTGGCTCTGCTGCTGCTGCGGCGGGTGCCTCCTGAGCCACTGCAGGTCTGATGGCAAGAGGCAGTGATGCCAGTGCCAGAGCAGCAGTGCTTGCAAGCGAGAGGCTGAGGCGGATGGGACGCTGTATCAAAGAAAATCTTTAAATCATTGCCTCCATATTCCTGCAAAGTGCTGCGGCATCTGGGTTTTTAGGTCAGTTATTGGGTTGGCAGCAGGATGGCATCAGCGACCTCATCCAAGCCACTCCCATAGCCACCACGCTCTCCCAATTCCTCCCCCAGAGATTCTTCGCCCGCCCCGCCGAGGTCGTCGCCCCCGAGCTCATCGGCTGCCTGCTGGTGAAGCGCCAACCCACTGGCGAGTTGCTGTGGGGCGTGATTGTGGAAACGGAGGCGTATTCCCAAGACGAGCCCGCCTGTCACGGCTACCGCCGCCGCACCCCCAGCAACGAAACCCTGTTTGGTGAGCCTGGGTGGTTTTACGTGTATTTGAGTTATGGGATACACCACTGCGTGAATGTGGTGACCCACCGGGCCGATTGGGCTAACGGAGTGTTGTTGCGCGGCGTGGCCATTCCTGGCGAGCCGGAGCGGGTGGCGGCGGGTCCCGCCCTATTGGCACGCTGCTTTGGCATCGATCGCTCCCATAACGCCCAGCTGGTGCATCCCGATCAGGGCCTGTGGCTCGCCCCGCGTCCCCCAGCGCTGGCAAATATGGCCGCGGCCGACTTGGTGCAAACCAGCCGCATCGGCATCAGTCAGGGCCAGGACCTGCCCTGGCGCTGGTATTGGCGGGCGAGCCGCAGCGTCAGCAGGCGGGTCAGGGGGGATCGCCCACCAGTGCAAACTCCAGCGCCCTGGGAATTAGCGCCTGTCCAGTGTCGCCAGCGCAAGTCAGCCCCTACCCTGGCCCTGTGAGCCGCCGCACCCCTTGAGCAGCTGGAGCCACCGCCACGTGCTGGATCTGGCGGCCTTTTCGCTGGATGATTTCACCACCGTGCTGACCCTGGCCCAGCGTTTCCGGGCCCTGCCGGTGGCTGGAGCTCGCAAGTTGCCCGCCCTGCAGGGGCGGTTGATGACCAGCCTTTTCTTTGAACCAAGCACCCGCACCCGCAGCAGTTTTGAGCTGGCGGCCAAGCGGCTCTCTGCCGATGTGCAGAGTTTTTCTCCCTCCTCCAGCTCCCTGAGCAAGGGCGAGAGCCTGCTCGATACGGCTCGGACTTACGTGGCGATGGGCGCCAACGTGTTGGTGGTGCGCCATCGCTGCGCCGGGGTGCCCCAGAGCCTGGCGGCCGACCTCGACCGTGCCGGTGAGCGGGTCGCGGTGCTCAATGCCGGCGATGGCCTGCACAGCCACCCCAGCCAGGGATTGCTGGATTTGTTCACCCTGGCGCGCCACTTCGCCCCTGAAGCCCCCACGCCCGCGGCCCTGCGGGGCAAGCGCATCGTGATCGTGGGTGATGTGCTCCACTCCCGCGTGGCCCGCTCCAACCTCTGGGCCCTCACCGCCTGCGGCGCCGAGGTGGTGCTCTGCGGCCCGCCCACCTTGTTGCCCGCCGCCTTCGCCGACTTTGTGGCGGCACCACCGCCAGGTCAGGCGGCCGATCCGGTGGCGGCGCGGGGCTCGGTGCGGATTGAGCGCAGCCTGGAGCAGGCCCTGGCCGGGGCCGATGCGGTGATGACTCTGAGACTGCAGAAGGAGCGCATGCATCAGCACCTGCTCACCAGCCTCGACGCCTATCACCGGCAATTCGGCATCACCCGAGAGCGCCTAGCCCTTTGCGGTCCGTCCGTGCCTCTGCTGCATCCGGGCCCGGTGAATCGGGGCGTGGAGCTGGCGGGAGATGTGCTCGATGATCCCGCCGTTTCACTGGTAGAGGAGCAGGTGCGCAATGGCATCCCTGTGCGCATGGCTCTGCTCTATCTGCTGGCCGCGGCAGAACCGCTGGCTTGAAAAGCTTTGCAGCAGTTGAATCAGAGCAACTTGAAGCCGTCAAGCAGCAAGCCGTAGAGCAAGCCGATTCGAGCCATATCGAGTACTTGCAGCACGAGTGCATCGCCACCACGACGTATCAGCGGGCCCCTGGCGCGAATGGCCAGCTCGATGGCAGCCACGCAGATCAGTGCCCCCACCGGGTCGAGCTTGGACAGGGTGCCGGTGATCGAGCCGACGGCTCCGCCAATGCTGAAGCTGATCAGCAAAACGATCAACAACAGCGATAACCGCCGCCAGGGATTGGCTGCCCAACTCTCCAGGGCTGCCCGAGCTTGGGCAACCCGTTCCTGAAAGCCGGTCTGTTGATAACGACTTCCGGGAGGTGAGGCCATCACGGCTGAAGGGGTATCAGCGAGGGCCAAAAGAGGAGGCAGGGATGCTGACGGCGGTGATCCCCATCACCCGGCCCGAGCCCTGCCATTGCCTGTCTACACCATCTCTGGCGTATGCGCAGCCTTTTGGCGCTACCTATAGGGGATTCCAATAAAAAAGCCCGAGGCCAATGGCCCGGGCTGGGTGATGGGGACTGAGCAACGAAAGCGCCTGGCTGGATACTGATCAACTGACCGCAGACGTTTGCCAGAGCGTCCCAAGGGGCTTGACGTTCCCCGAGGGCTTCCCGGTCTGGGTCTCAGCCGTCGCTGTCCTTCTTGCGGGAGGATTTGCCCTCGAGGAGCTCAAGTAGAGCTTCCATCTGGGCCATAACCCCGCGGACCTCACCGGCTTCTGGAAGTAAGCCGTCGTCCATGACGCCCTGGTGCATTTCTCGGAGCTCCTGGCGGATGTATCGCAGGTGGCTAACCACCTGTTCGCGTTTCGACTGCGACATCGATGGGTGTTCTACTGATGCACCCTTTTACCGCATCGCCGGTTCACTTCTGGCCAAACCTTGCCTTGGCCTGCTCGTAGAAGGGGGCATCGATGGCGCTAAGACCGGCCTCCTGTGCCATGGTTTCGATGCGTCGCCGCACTGCTGGACGTACAAAAAAGGGCACTTCCTTAAGTTTGGCTTCGGCGTCTGGATGCCAATCCATAGGGCTGACCAGCAGCGCTTCTTTGAGTAGAAATGGAGAATAGGGGACTCGAACCCCTGACCTCTGCGGTGCGATCGCAGCGCTCTACCAGCTGAGCTAACTCCCCGGGTTAGGGCCCTCTGTTGTCCCTAGAAGTCCATTATCCCCGACCCCACCTCCCCAGCAACTTCCATGAACGCGTCGATCACCCCCGAACGGCTCGCCGCTTTCGATGAAGCTTCGATCGCCGAGCTCGCCCGTCGACTGGAGGAAGACGACTACCCCAGTGCCTTTGACGGCTTAGCCGATTGGCACTTGATGCGTGCCCTGGCGATCCACCAACCGGAGTTGGCTCGCCCCTACGTGCATCTGGTGGACCAGGAACCCTTTGATGAGGACTGATCCGGCGGCAGCTGCTGACCCCTTGGTGCACCCGCTAGCGGGTAGCCGAGTGTTGGTGGGTATCAGCGGCAGCATCGCTGCGGTCAAGCTGCCTCTGGTGGTGAGCTCCCTGGTCCAGTGCGGCGCCGAGGTGCGTTGCCTGGTTACACCTTCGGCGGCCCAACTGGTAAGTCCGGTGGCCCTTGCCAGCCTCAGCCGCAATCCCTGCAACCTCGATGAGGATCAGTGGAGTCATCGCGCTGCCAGGCCGCTGCATGTGGAGCTGGCTGAGTGGGCTGAGTTGGTGTTAGTGGCGCCCTTGAGTGCCACCAGCCTGGGTCGTTGGGTGCATGGGTTGGCTGACAACCTGTTGGCCAGCACTCTGTTGGCTACCGAGGCGCCGGTGCTGACTGCTGCGGCCATGAACACTTCCATGTGGAACTCCCCTGGAGTGCGCCGCAACTGGGAGCTGCTGCAGGGCTTTGAGCGGGTCTTGCCCCTGGGGCCTATGGCGGGATTGTTGGCCTGCGATCGGCAGGGGGACGGCCGCATGGCTGAGCCGCAACAACTGCTACTGGCCTTGCAGTGTCTGCAGCTGTGGGGCTGGCAGCGGGACTGGGCTGGCTTGCGGCTTTTGGTCACTGCCGGGCCCACTCGCGAACCACTGGATCCGGCCCGCGTTCTCACCAACCCAAGCTCCGGGCTGATGGGTGTGCTCTTAGCCCAGGCAGCCCGGCTGCGTGGGGCGGAGGTGACTCTGGTGCATGGTCCGTTGAGCGTGGATTCCCAGTTGCTGGAGGGCTTGGCTTGCGTGCCTGTCCAGACGGCGGCCGATATGGAGCGGGCCTTGGTGCGTTTACAGCCCTGTGCCGATGCCATTGCCATGGCGGCTGCTGTGGCCGACCACCGCCGCCAGCAACCGCTACCTCACAAACTGACCAAAGAGGAGCTCGCCATTGAGCTCGCCTCCGGCTGGCAGCAGGTGCCCGATCTTTTGGCTGGCCTGGTGAGCCGCCGGCACCCCGGTCAGCGGATTTTGGGTTTCGCTGCCCAATCGGGCGATGTATTGGCTCAGGCCCGTGCCAAGTGGGCCCGTAAAGGCTGCGATCTGCTGTTCGCCAACCCGATAGATCAAGCCGATGCGGGCTTTGGCGTGAACAGCAACCACGGTTGGCTGCTGGGAGGGCAGGGCGGCGAGCAACGCATCGAGCCGGGCTCAAAGCTGGCTATTGCCCAG
>NZ_JAGQBD010000051.1:0-5270 GCF_024345455.1 Cyanobium sp. T1G-Tous | reverse complement strand
CTACCTAGTTCAAAACTATGTCCGTTGTTCTAGTGCAGAGCAAACTGCTAATTCAAACGAAGAAAAGCTGCCTCAAAATTTTGGGGTCAGCAAGACCTTTTATGAAGAATTGAGAATATGTACCATGTGTTTCTTCTCGATAACTTATTGGTTTACATAAAGCCTGCCAGGATCGCCCAGAAGAACTATGCATGGGGTAAGCTTTACTTAGAAAGTTTTAGGACATCCGAAATCGTGATGAACCAAGAGGAACTCGGAGACGATAAATACTATCTTATTGATTTTCTTCATCTTGCTAGCAAGATAGATTTGTATTCGCTTGCAACGGCAATAAGACCGCTAGTGGGCGCTGCCTTTGAGTTTCAAGAAGACGTGTTTGTCACGTGCATGGTCTCAAGCTGGGATGGCCACGAAGTTACCATCGCACATCCCGTCCATGCAGCACTACCTGGGCATGAAGCTGGCGGTCAGCTTACCGAGGACAACGCCTCAACTTATATCACTTTGGCATTAAAGAGGCCGCTTGATACTGATTGCAATTTAGGTATGTGTCAGCAGAATTCTGCAGCCTTGGTTGCAACCACGCTGGCGAATGCATTTGATACGGAGGTCCTGCACAGTAAAACTTGGGACATTGATCTGGCGAAGACGACACTTTGGAATCGAAGATATACTAGCGACGTGGCGCTTGTTGATTATCCGCATCCAGTTATTTTTTCAAGTGGTTGGAAGAGACAAGTTTTTGTAACTACGATCGATTCACTACGCCCAAAGTACGAGGGACCACTTGATTTCCTCTTTGTGGTTCATCCACGGACGGCGATCGAAGACTGGCGGCAGTTATTTCCGATTCTGCGCGGTCTGAGAGCAAGTTTTGCAGGGTTTTTCCCCCCCACCTCCTCAATCGTTCTATCTCCTATCGAGGTCCCGGTCGGTGATCGCCTCCTCCGAGGCGAGCTGGTGACGATTCCGCATGGCCCTGTAGAAATGCTCGATCGACTTCCTGAGGCCAGGGATGCGGTAGTTCAGATTCTCGATTACGCTAAGTACCGTGAAACAAAGATGGTGGGACTGGGTGCCTTGATTCCTTCGTTAACGAGACACGGCAGGTTTCTGAGGCAGACAAAGCCTGACGTATCGATCACGACCGGCCATGGATTCACCGCGCTGACGATTGCGCGGATGGTGGAGGAGATCGAACAAGAAATCGGCTCCGACGGTGTGGTCGCAGTGATTGGAGCGGCGGGCTCCACGGGAAGGGCGGCGCTGAGGTGCATGTTCAGACGTTCTCCGACCAGGAAAATTCTGGCGGTGGATTTGTCACTGCAGTTGGACAAGATCCCTCAGATTCCTGGATGGAATCCAAAGGTGCATAAGCTAACGTCTCTCAAGCATGAGATCAAAGAAGCCACAATCGTCGTTTGTGTCACTAATGCTATTGGAAGTATCCTCCAACCCGAAGACTTCGGGCCCAACACAGTCGTGTTAGACGACGCTCAGCCGGAGAATGTCGATCAGTCTGTACTGGTGGCCAGACCAGACATCCGCATTATCAAGTGCCTCGCCCGGATTCCCGGACTCTCCTGCCCATTTGAGATGGGCCTCTTCGCCCCGCAGAATCGCGACCAGGAAGTTACTTTTACCTGTCTTGCTGAAGCAGTCCTGTTGGCGGCTGAACATTATCCATGCTCGTATATCGTTGGCGATCCTACTGACGAGCAGTTTGACTATCTCGAGAAGGTGGCTGTGCGGCACAGTGTGACACCTGCGAGGTTTTTTAGTTTTCCTAGTCTCGGTGCTGTTGATCTTCGCGTTCATGGTCAAGAAAATTGATTTTGAAATACTATCAGGGTCATGAAAAAACCTTAGATTGCAACTTAAATGATTAATGAAATCTTAGCCGCGAAGCCTTTGAGCAAACGTAGTCTCTCTCTGGATTATATAAGGGCTACGATAATATTATTGGTGCTTTTATTGCACACCATCGTAGGCTATGTGCCTTGGGCCAGTTTCAATCCGTTGGACTATATTCACTCTACAGCACCCATTGTTGACGCGAATACGAGCATGGTTTTCAACTTCCTGCCGCTTCTCATCAACAGTTTTTTTATGGCATTACTATTCTTCGTTTCTGGCCTCTTTGTGTGGAAGAGCATTGCCAATAAAGGAAGTATCCGTTTCCTCCTAGACCGCTTAGTAAGGCTAGGTATTCCGTTTTTAGTAATGGTAGGCATCATCATGCCACTCGCATATTATCCGTCTTTTCTCCAGACCGGAGCCGAGGAAAGCTTTATCTCCTATTGGTCTGGCTGGTCATGGCGCTCCGGGCCCGCCTGGTATCTTTCGCTGTTGTTTGTCTTCGATCTGCTCGCTGCTATCTGCTTTAAATTTGCGGCGTATTCAAACCGAAGCGCGCCCAAGAATATTATTCGGCAACCCAGTTCTTTTTTTATAGTACTTGTCTTCCTCTCTTGCGTAAGTTTCTTATCAATGTTTGCTATGTATGGACCATATCAGTGGCTTGAATGGCCCCCTTTCACCATCGGCCAAGCCTGTCGTATTGGCTTATATCTGGTTTATTTCTTCGAAGGTGTCTACCTTGGTGCTTTTGGATTAGAATCTACGTTTCTGAGACACCCTGGGCCACTTTCAAGTCGTTGGTGGATGTGGCTGCTCGCCTCATTAATCGCCGCAGTCGCCCTCGTCATAACAACATTCGCGGTAAAAATAGATCCAGCAGGACCTTGGTCAAGACCTAACGGATGGTTTCTCTTTGGGTTCTGTTTCGTCATGTACAGTGCGATCCTATCCCTCGCGGCCCTAGCGCTATTTCTTCGATTTGTAGACATCCGAGTCTCATGGGCGGATAGCTTATGCAAAAATTCCTATGCCATTTATATCGTTCACTATCCGTTCGTGGTCTGGACCCAGTATGTACTTCTTGGTTGGTCAATGGCAGCAGAGATAAAGGCAGTTTTCGTATTTACTATTTCACTCGCTGTCAGCTGGGCAACAAGTGTGATGCTTCGACAGATTCCTGGCATCAAGGCTATCATTTAATTTAATTCTCGATATTTAATGTATGACACTGCTAGCATTGCTCTAAAAGCTCAAATGACGCTGCTGAGTTATTACTCCCGTTTCATTCTTTTTCAGAAGAAATCGAACGAGACAGCTGTCTAGGTATTGTAGCCAGATTTACAAACTTTCTGTTCATTAGATCCTCACCCCAAGAATGCTTTGATTCTACGCGCGCAAAGCACATGCGATCACTGATTTACTTTTGAATAGTAAATACGTTGTATGTAGTGGCTTAGCGATTTTTAAATTTTCCAGTTAGAATGATAAAACTCTTCTTCCCTGGGCAATGGTTGCAAGTAAGTCTAGTTTTTCTAGTCAAGCTTTAGGCTTCCGCTGAATATTTGATAGACGCTTTAAATAGCTATTTGCTTTCCTGGTAATACCTGGAACAGCATGATTTGACTCTATTATGAATTGTTTTGGTGTTTTGAGTGCTTTGTTTAAGCTCATTCAGGAATATTTCTTGCCAGCTTCCGCTTGATGGGCAGTAGCCAATTAATTAATTGCCCTATTAGTGGTACTTTGAATTCTTTTCTTGCTGCAACAGCCATGGCCATGGCATGCTCTTTTGTGTGACTCAGGCTGATTGAGATTTGTTCAAAACCATATAGGTCGAGAAGGATATTGGCTCTTCTGGATAGACTTATATGTGGAGCTCCGTAGGCATCATTCTTTACTGAAAAATCTGAAAGGTCTATCGACGCTATTGCTGTTTCCAGTGGGAATAGCTTGAGACAGGCCTCTTTTGCGGCTAACCGTGCAGCTAATCGACCATAACGATTCATCGATTTACCCGCATAATTAAGCTCTTCTAGGCTGAAAATTCCCTCAAGAACTTCACTCGTTGTATTATTTATAAGACCCTTAACTCTAGTAATATCTACAAAGTCCACACCGCATTTGAATTTTTCTGGCATTACCCACCACCTCGACGGCTAGATGCTCTGACGATCAGTGCACAGTTTTGACCTCCGAAGCCTCGCGCTAGAATTAGTGCAGTATCATTGACGGGCTCCATGTGAGACTTCGCAATTGGCAAGTCTTCCAATGATCGATCGATCCTTTTCAGAGTGGCAATTGCAGGAATAATGCCACGTTGAAGTGCCGTGATAGCTAGAACAGTATCCAGACTCCCCGAAGCTCCTAATGTATGACCAAATGCCCATTTGAAACAGGTGATTGGTGGTATTCTATTTCCGAATACCTTTCGAATTGCTGTGCCTTCAGAGAGGTCTGATTTTATGGTGCCGTTTCCATGGCAAACAATCATTCCGATCTGTTGAGTACTCAGACCTGCCTGTTCTAGACCAAGGCAAATTGCCCTTGAGATTCCATCGCCGTCCTCTCTAACAGGTAGAAGTCCTTGGGCTTCTGATGTGCATCCCTTACCAAGAATCTCAGCATGGACAACAGCTGATCTTGCTGAAGCCGTCTCATGGGTTTCGAGCACAAGAGCTGCACCACCCTCTCCAAGGATGCAACCAGAACGTTCAGTATCAAAGGGAGTAAGCGAGGCTTTTGCAAGTAAACCTGCAATATGATAGTAAAGAACTGTCTGAGGATCAACAGGAGCATCATGACCGATGGCGAGGGCTTGATCAGTATCGCCAATACGAAGGCTTTCAAATGCTTCAATAATTGAGAGCAACCCACTTGTACTGTGATTTGTAATGAAAGCATTGGCCCCCTTTAGTTTATTTCTAATGCCAACATGACATAAAACGTTGTTTGGCAAGTTACCAAGTAGCCACATTGGGTTTATAAAGTCTTTGAGTCTTTCGCCAATTATTACTGTACTTCCATTTGCTTCATTGATCAGTGGCAGGAAGTCATACTGGGTGCTATGGAGGGCGCCACTGGTTCCTCCAAAAATGCCAAATCTTTCAGCAACGCAATCATCTGCTTCCGTAGACAATGTATCTCTGTATGCTCTAATACCCGCAGAGGTGAGTGCTTTTTCGGCAACATAAATGCCCAGTACATCAGTTCTTTTGATTAACTTAAGCAGTTTTCGATCATTAATTAGATCTCTGGGCTTCAATCCTACTATGCCAGCTAGGCGGCATGGCCAGTTCTCCGCCTCCCAGTTTTTATGCTCGGTTATGCTTTCAATTCCATCAAGCAAAGAATTAAGGATATGCTCTGGATCATTGCCTGCTTCGCAAATCGCACCCATCCCAGTGACTACA
>NZ_JAGQBD010000050.1:0-5488 GCF_024345455.1 Cyanobium sp. T1G-Tous | reverse complement strand
ATCTTGAGTAATAAACATATCAAGAGTTGAGCCTGCCGCTTTTATAATGGCGTGAATCTTTCTAAGGCCAAGTAGATGTACTTGTGCAAATGCTGACAGGGTTTCTAGCGTATTTTGTACACTTTTGTTTTCTTGTTTTTCGACAAATGCCCCTGAGCCAATTTTATTCATTCCCATTGCTTAATTCTATTTTTTTAATTCTCGCTCTTTAGGGAATCGTTCTTGACTATCCTCTTGATATCTTCACAATCTGTATTATGTGAGGCAAGGGATTTGACTATTTGAAGCTATCACGGTGACTGCCCGGAAAGTTGACCCCTCTGCTGCCATTTAAGTACCTATTGCAAATGTAGCGGTTTCTGCTTTTATTTCTGGAAGTGTTGTCTTGATCAAGACTACTTCTTTAAGATGCCACAGTGGGTCGTTCGGCTCCATCGACGGAGATTCAATTTGCGTGCTTTCCCGTAAGCCCGGTCAAGGTGTTGGCAGATTCCAACGGCTTGACCGCAATGGCGCTGATGAGGCGTCACAAATATGATCCCTCTGTGCCGGTGGTTGTACGAGTCGATGAACGCGGCGACCCATTGGCCAGCATGGTCATTGCTGATGAATGGGTTGCTCGGGTAAGCGGGCCGGTACTTTGCCGTCCGGAATAGTTCGGAGTAGGGGTTGTCATTCGAAACCTGGGGCCTTGAGAACGATCGCAATACGCCCAGCCTCTCCAGACGCGCCTCCAGCGTTGCAGCACGCAACTCTCGGAGAGTACTGCGGCTATGCGTGCCTGGTCGCGGCATGGAGAACTAGCTGCTGCTGGCGGCCCTTGCTTATCCTTTTGCGCAGGCAGGCCCGGCAAACCAGATCAGTTGCAATGACCGGGTCTTCTCACTCCTTAACATCTCAGGCCACGACCTTGCGGCTCCAGACGTCGATAACCAACTATAGGTAAATCCAGATGCCTTTGACACTTGTGTGCAGATAGGTCATATCCCATCTCCAGAACTGATTCGGGCCTGATGCACGCAATCGTGGAACCGTTCTGGGCTCATGTGGTGGCCGTGCCCGGCCTGGCGATGGGGCTGGCCATGGCAGTGCAACACCCGGTAGAAGCTGCGCTCTGAATCAATTAATAAACCTCCACCGGCGTGGTTTGGCACCATCTGCCCTGGCGGGCAGAGCAGCAAATTCGGGTTCTTTGCAGGTCAGCTGGATCTGCAGGTGCTCCTCATTTCTTAGCGGCTGGTCGACATGGTGATGAGTGTCTGTACGGTCCTTGATATTGCCCCAATCACTGTTGAACTGCCTGCGCAAACGCTCCAGTGTTGTGAGCCCCATGTCTTTAAGCCTGGCCAGCTCAATCATTTGGGTGCCATCAGCGATTCCCATATCAAGGATCTGTAAGGTCTTCCAGCGATCATCCGACGAAGTCAATCGTTCCAGGCCTCTCCCCAAAAAGCTTGGGTCTTGTTTGCGGTAATCAATAGACCCCATGTCTGCGAGAGGGCCCACTCTTTGGTATGCAGTTCTTTTGCAACCTTTTGATCTCATTTTGGTTAGTTCCCGGATGCAGGCAGCACCTTTTCCTGCAACCGCCACCCCTTCCCCAAGATGTTGGGGGCGACCATGTGAATGCCAGCTCCTATGATTTCCGAGCCACGCTAAATCGATATGACTGGCTCATCGGCCTCCTGACATCAGCCTTAAGTGCTTCGTTGTAACGATTAACGAAATGAATGGCAAAGGGTTAGGCTGCTGGTCTGCTAAGGTTATTCTGTTATGGAATTAACTTAGGGGGAAAGAAATGAGAAGCTTGAGAAAAGAAATCACAGGCTTGTTGTGGGAATCTTTCTGCAGTTTTGCGGGTTCATATTTTGGCTTCCCCCTAAAACCTTATTGATGATAGACTTAATCTCTTAGTTTTGAATGACACCTTTTAAGGGGATTCCAGCTAGTGCAAAACGAGCTGAATACAGAAACAATGTTATGCAGAGACAATTAAGAGCAAACCTTAATTGTTCGTTGCCAATTATTAGCAGGGCGATGTCAGCTCCCTGAGTTTTGACAATTGCCACATATGATCTTGATGCGCATACGAAAAAGTATGCCGCGACAAGGCTAAAAATGTCTACTACGGACATGATGATGAAATAAGAAGGCAGCACACGGGTCGCTTCCATGTAGAGCAGTGGGAAAACAGCATGCGACAGATGATAGAGGCTTAATAAAATTAGTGGAATTGCAATTAGATTGCATTTTTTAGCCAACCCTTTGAATTGAGCGTTGTCTAAATTAGAGAATTCAAAAGACGTCATTTAATTTGAATGAATTAGTTGGCTTTTGTGGAGTGGGCGAATGCAGGATATCAAAAATTATTTGACAATTTATCTTAATACAAAATCAAAGTTGGCGTGGAAATAGGAGGATCGAACTAGGATTAACAATACTGTTGCCGATGACCATGTAAATGCTTTCTGTAATTGTTGGCCTCCGGAAGCAAGTAAAGCAAGATCATTGTTTTCCGTAGTCACGATTAAAGAGTAATTAGTCGAAGCTCTTTTAAACGCTATTGCCGAAAAAAAGCATGAAATAATGACTATTATGTTTAAGGCTGAAAGCAATATGGATGATGTAAAAATTTGCCTTCCGAATGATGTCGCAATCCCTGCAACATTGACAAGTCCAAAAATTGTGAAAGCGAGGACAGCAAGGGATGAAGATTTAGACAGGTTTTTGAAATTACTGTTTTGACTCTCAGAAAACTCCACCATTATTAAAATTTAGAACTTCTGCAGTTTAACGTTTTTTCAATGGACAAGCCTGGGATCGGCCTAATGTTCATAAAAATTTATCTCAGTTTCTGGTGCTTCGTGCCTGTCCTTGGTGTCTTTGATTGAACCCTCTCAAGCAGACGCGCTTGTTTATTTGGGATTTTCGTCATTAGGTCGACTTCGGGTTGGCCAACTTATCTACGATCTAATTGCCTTGGTTATGACATGTTACAGCTGATTGGGCTTGATAAACAGGTCTAGCTGCTTCAGCTCAGCAGAAGATTGAGTCGGTGGATCGGCTCCATTCCTTTGTTCCTATATGTTTCTGTTGCGGCAACTTTTAGGAACGATGACGCCTCATAGCCGCCTTTTCAGTTTGCTTGAATCCAGGACCGCCTAAAAGGCTGTCCTAGTAATTCTTGCTGAACCTGTCAGCATTGGGTTTGGTCGGCGGGTCTATCCGCTTCCCTTGCCCCAAAACTGTTCTGCTGCAGGTGATCTGCTTGCACCTGCTGATCTGATCAGCTTCCTCAAGGCGATTCCCGATGGACGTTTTAGGCGTGGCGTCCGTTACCCCCAGTGGTTCCTGCTGCTGGTGGCTGTGCTCGGAATCCTTAGCGGCTGCAGGAGCTCACGCGATCTAGAGGCCTTTGCTAAGCGGCACTTCAAAGTCCTGAACCAAGCCTTGGGACTGGATTTCAAGCGTTGGCTCTCAGATGCCACTTTCCTGCACCTATTCAACAAGGCCCACCTGCAGCAGTTCGGTGAGGTGCTCTAGGCTTGGATTCTCAGCCAGATCCCCGGTGGCACAGTGGGTCTCGACCAATTGGTGTGCGACGGCAAGACGTTGCGCGGTTCAGCCATTGAGACCGAGGACGGCAACCATCGGTTCGTTGCCCAGGTCACGTTGTATGCCCGCGCGCTTGGTGTCGCCTTGGCCAAAAAGGCTTACGACACCCACGAGTCCAGCGAGCGAGCCGCCCTCTAGCCGCAGGCTTCTGCGGAGCAGTAGGATCTGCTGAGCGGTCTGGAGCTTGAGGGGGTAGTATTCCAGGCGGATGCGCTGCATTTGACGCAGTCGTTTTTCGATGCTGCCTCGACCAGGGGGCTGACGTCTGCCTTGCGATTAAGAACAACCAACGCGCCCTGCGCCGTCAGGTGGCCTGCCAGTTTGAGGGATAGCGTCACATCCCCTTTGTGGTAACGGATCACGAGAAACGGCACGGCCGTGACACCATCTGGACGCTGATGGCGAAAGAAGCTCCCGATCACATCAAGGAGAACTGGCCAGGCAGCGCCTGGATCGTGGAGGTGAACGCCGACACGACCACGTGCAGAGGCAAACGGGAGCTCAGGCAGCACCTGTTCATCACCAGCCTGAGAACAGCGCCAGAAGCATTGCTGCGGCTTATCCGGCAGCGCTGGAGCATTGAAAACGAGTGGCACTGGGACCGCGATGTCCAGCTCGGCGAGGATGCCCATCGCTACGCCAATCGGAATGGCGTCCCGGTGTTTGCTTTCCTGCGGACGGTGGTGATGAACCTGCTCAGGCGCGGTGGGTACCGCTCAATCCGCTAAGGGTTTCGTGAACTGGCCTACGACATCCAAGGGATGCTGGCCCTGGGAGGCGTGACGATGGCGGCAAAGGACTCTTGATTAAACTTTTAGGCAGCCCTGGGGCCTTTGCAGACCTTCCTCACGCCAGATCCGTTGTACTCGCTTGTGATTGACGTTCCAGCCATCAAGCCGCAGCCGCCGGTAAACCAGGCGCCGGCCCCAGCGAACATGGCGGCGGGCTAGCTCACCGATCCGCTGTTTGAGCTTCTGCTCCTCAATATCTGCCAGCGGCACAGGCCGGCGCTGGGTATTGCGGTGTTGTCCCGCCAACTGGCAGGCACGCCGTTGAGAAACCCGGAATCGATCCTGCAGAACCACGACGGCCCTGCGACGACGCTCCGGGCTTAGATGTTTCCCTCGGCAAGCTCCTTGAGCATGGCTTTATCAAGCTCAGCATCCGCCAGAAGGCGCTTGAGGCGGTTGTTCTCCAGCTCAAGCTCCTTGAGGCGTTTGGCCTCAGTCGCCTTCATCCCGCCATATAGTTGCTGCCAGCGGTGATACGTCGGGGCTGAGACCTCTAGAGCCCTACAGACATCGGCGACGGTTTGGCCTTGGTTAAGCAGCTGCTCCGCGGTCCGCAACTTGCGGATGATCTGCTCGGGGTTGTGGCGTTTGCGTTTCGTGGGGCTTCTCCTGGCCAATTCTGGCCGGTAGGGAAGCTCTCATAAGGTCTGGTTCAGTTTCTGGGGTTTACGTCACTGGCAGCCCTTGCTTGATCTGATCGAGCCTGTTTATCCAAAAGTCAGCAGCAAAGGAGTCCGTCCGCCCTATCCATTGGCCACGATGCTGAGGATTCACCTGGTGCAGCAGTGGTACAGCCTCAATGATCTAGCTATGGAAGACGCTCTGATCGAGGTTGCGACCATACGCCGCTTTGCAGGAATCGAACTGATCAGCGACCGAATCCCTGATGAGAGAACAATCTTGGCGTTCCGGCATTTGATTGAGAAGCACGACCTCGGCCAAAAGATTTTAAGACGGTAAAGGCCCACCTGAAGCCCCCTCTGCCAGGAAAGATGACGCCTCTCCATCTCGACCACTTTTTCCACCAGGGGGCTTGATGGAGCAGAGCAATGCGTCGCTACAGCGAGGCCGTCAAAGCTGAC
>NZ_JAGQBD010000005.1:0-115556 GCF_024345455.1 Cyanobium sp. T1G-Tous | reverse complement strand
AAACGCCTGAAATCGGGCGTTCTGAGCGCTGAAACGCAGCAAATCAGCCCGAACGGAGCGTGATCAGCTCTCGGAAGGGAAAACGCGGCCGGTCAGGCGGTTTTTTCGCAAACTCTTAGGTGCCGCAATGGCGGCGCACCAACTGGGGCCCCAGGTTCAAGCGGGTTTGATTGGCATAGGCCTCACGCTCCAGTTGCCGCTCCTGCTCCGATGCCTTGCTGTAGACGGTTTCATTGAGCACAGCAGCTAGGTGATCGGGCAAGGCCGAGGGCAGACCTAGGGGGCGGGGGCGGGAACGCAGTCCCCGGTTGCTGCAGCTCTGGGCGACGTGGATGGCCTCGTGGTTGAGCACCCGGGCAAACTCGACACTGCCCTTAGCCACCACCCGGGGCTGAATGCGCATGGTGCGTGCTGCCGGGTCCCATTCCCCCGCCGCCCGCGGCTTGCGGGGCTGACCCAGCTCAAGACGCACTCCGGCCTTGGCCAGCACCATGAGCAGCTCACCGATCGCCAGGCGCTCGGCCCCAAAGCTGGGCGGGTTGGCGATCAGGGCCCGAAGCTCCGCCACAGAAAGCTTGGGTTCGTTAACCCGGCGGCGGTAGTGATAACGCACCGCACCACTGGACAGGATTTCAGCACGCGGCAGCCACTGACGATCTGCTGTAGCCAATTGCTGCATCAAGGCCGCCTCCTGTTCAGGCAGCAAACCCGCCGCCTGGGCCGTTGGGCGCACAGGCACGCTTGCCAAGCAAGCCCCGAGCAGAGCCAGCAAGCCGCCCAGCGCCAACAGAACTGGCGCCTTAGCCAGCCTCTTGGTGCTGAACAGGCAGTGAAGTCGAAGCAGAAGTTGGCGGCAACCAACACCACTCTGGTGCCAGTTGCGAAGATCGGAGCCTTCTGAGATTCCCTGACCCCATGCCCCTAACCGCCCTGGTGCGCCAGCTGCAGCAGGTGCACCTCACCGGCGAGGTTTTGCTGCGTCTGCAGCGGGCCGACCGCCTGCGGCTCAGTGGGGCGGGGCGCAGTGCTCGGGCCTTGGTGAGCAGCGCCCTGGCTGGTGCTGCCGAGGCGCCCTTGCTGGTGCTGGTTCCCACCTTGGAGGAAGCGGGCCGCTGGGCAGCGCTGCTGGAGCTGATGGGATGGAACAGCTGCCAGCTCTACCCCACCAGCGAGGGCAGCCCCTACGAGCCCTTTGACCCCACCAGCGAAATCACCTGGGGCCAGTTGCAGGTGCTCAGCGAACTGCTGGATACCCCCCGTCGCCTGGCAATCGTGGCAACGGAAAGGGCCCTGCAGCCGCACCTGCCGCCTCCAGAAACGCTGCAGGCCCAGTGCCTGAGCCTCCGCAAGGGCGACACGATCGACCTTGAACAATTCGCCACCACCCTCAGCAGGCTGGGCTACGAACGGGTGCCCACCATCGAGCAGGAGGGCAGCTGGAGCCGGCGCGGCGACATCGTTGATGTGTTTCCGGTGAGTGCCGAGCTGCCCGTGCGGCTGGAGCTGTTTGGCGAAGAACTGGAGAAACTGCGGGAATTCGATCCCGCCTCCCAGCGCTCCCTAGACGCCATCGAGGTGGTGCGGCTCACACCCACCGGCTACGGCCCCCTGATCGCCGATGCCCTGCGCGAGTCGATGCCGGATGGGCTCGAGCAAATGCTCAGCCCAGAGGCCCTCGAGCAGCTACTCGAAGGGGGCACCCCGGAGGGCATGAGGCGGCTGATGGGCCTGGCCTGGCAGCAGCCGGCCTCCCTGCTGGATTATTTGCCGGCCCACACCCTCATCGCCATCGATGAGCGGCGCCACTGCCTCTCCCATGGGCAGCAGTGGTTTGACCATGCCTGCGACCACTACGCCGACGTGGTGCAGGAGCTGGAAATAGAAGCCAGCGCGGCGCCAATGATCCTGCCGCCACTCCTGCATCGCCCCGCGGCAGACGCCCTGGAGCAGGCGGAGGTGTTTGCCGGTTTCGATCTGGCCGAGCTGCACGAAACCGACAACCACCCCAACAGCTTTGACCTGGCCTCCCGCTCGGTGCCGGCATACCCCAATGCTTTCGGCAAGCTGGCCGGCCTGGTGAAGGGCTTTGTGGCCGAAAAAGCCACGGTCTGGCTGCTGTCGGCCCAGCCCTCGCGGGCGGTAGCCCTGCTGGAGGAACACGACTGCGTCACTCGCTTCGTGCCCAATCCCGCCGACTTTCCGGCCATCGACCGACTGGTGGAGCAGGCCACGCCGGTGGCCCTGAAAACCAAGGGCACCGCCGAGCTCGAAGGGCTGCAGCTACCGGCCTGGCGGCTGGTGCTGGTCACTGACCGAGAGTTCTTTGGCCAGCACGCCCTGGCCGCCAGCGGCTACGTGCGCCGGCGCCGCAAGGCCGCCAGCCGCACCGTGGATCCGGGCAAGATGCAGCCGGGCGATTTCGTGGTGCATCGCAACCACGGCGTCGGCAAGTTTCTGAAGCTGGAAAAGCTGGCGATCGGCGGCGAATCCCGCGATTACCTGGTGGTGCAGTACGCCGACGGTCTATTGCGGGTTGCGGCAGACCAGCTGGGCAGCCTCGGCCGGTACCGCGCCAGCACCGATGCGCCTCCAGACCTCAACCGCATGGGTGGCACGGCCTGGGCCAAGGCCAAGGAGCGCGCCAAAAAGGCCGTGCGCAAGGTGGCGGTGGATCTGGTCAAGCTCTACGCCGAGCGCCACCAGGCACCGGGCTTCGCCTTCCCCGCCGACGGCCCCTGGCAACACGAGCTCGAAGACTCCTTCCCCTACGAGCCCACCCCCGACCAGGTGAAGGCCATCGCCGATGTCAAGCGGGATATGGAGCAGCCCCAGCCGATGGACCGGCTGGTGTGCGGCGACGTGGGCTTCGGCAAAACCGAGGTAGCGATCCGGGCCATCTTCAAGGCGGTCACGGCGGGCAAGCAGGTGGCGATGCTGGCCCCCACCACGGTGCTGGCGCAGCAGCACTGGCGCTCCCTTTCGGAGCGCTTTGCGCCCTACCCGATGAAGGTCAGCCTGCTAAACCGCTTCCGCACCACCGCCGAACGCAAAACAATCCTGGAAGGATTGGGCGCAGGCACGGTTGATGTGGTGGTGGGCACCCACCAGCTGCTCTCCAAAAACACCGGCTTCAAGCAGCTGGGTCTGCTGGTGGTGGATGAGGAGCAGCGCTTTGGCGTCAACCAGAAAGAAAAGATCAAGGCGCTGAGAAAAGACGTAGACGTGCTGACCCTTTCCGCCACGCCGATCCCCCGCACCCTCTACATGAGCCTTTCCGGTGTGCGGGAGATGAGCCTGATCACCACACCACCGCCGCTGCGCCGGCCGATCAAGACCCACCTAGCCGCCCTCGACGAGGAGGCGGTGCGCAGCGCCATCCGCCAGGAGCTCGACCGCGGCGGCCAGATCTTTTACGTGGTGCCGAGGGTGGAGGGTATCGAAGATGTGGCTGCCGGCCTGCGGCTAATGATCCCGGGCCTGCGGCTGCTGGTCGCCCACGGCCAGATGGCCGAAGGCGAGCTGGAGAGCGCCATGGTGGCCTTCAACGCCGGCGAAGCCGACCTGATGCTCTGCACCACGATCGTGGAGAGCGGCCTCGACATCCCCCGGGTGAACACGATCCTGATCGAGGACGCCCACAAATTCGGCCTGGCCCAGCTTTATCAGCTGCGGGGCCGGGTGGGCCGCAGCGGTATCCAGGCCCATGCCTGGCTCTTTTATCCCGGCAATGCCTCCCTCAGCGAAGCGGCACGGCAACGGCTGCGGGCGATTCAGGAATTCGCCCAGCTGGGATCTGGTTACCAGCTGGCCATGCGCGATATGGAGATCCGTGGCGTCGGCAACCTGCTGGGGGTGGAGCAGAGCGGCCAGATGGAAACCATCGGCTTCGACCTTTATATGGAGATGCTGCAGGAGTCGCTGGCTGAAATCCAAGGCCAGGACATCCCAGTGGTGGAAGACACCCAAATCGACCTGCCTGTGACCGCCTTCATCCCAGGCGATTGGATCACGGAAAACGACGAGAAGATCGCCGCCTACCGGGCCGCCGCCGAGTGTGGTGGCAAGGAGGAGTTGCTGGAGCTGGCCACCGGCTGGGTGGATCGCTATGGCGCCATTCCGGCGCCGGTGATCTCGCTGTTGCAGCTGATGGAGCTGAAGCTGGTGGCCAAGCGCTGCGGCTTCTCGCGCATCAAGCCGGAAAAACCCAACATCGCCCTGGAAACCCCCATGGAGGAACCCGCCTTCCGCCTACTGCGCCAGGGCCTGCCCCAACACCTCCATGGCCGCCTGGTGTTTCAGCCCGGATCGGGCGCCACCGCCAAGGTGCTGGCCCGGGGCCTGGGGGTGCTGCCTGCTGAGAAGCAGCTCGAGGAGCTGATGGGTTGGCTCAACCAAATGGCGGAGCAGATCCCAGGCAGCGATGGCCTCACCGAGGGCCAACGGCGCGAGCAGCTCAATGCCCGCAACGAAGAGGTGCTGGCGGTGTAGGCGCCGTAAGCGAGCCGGTCTTGGGCCCAAGGGCCCCTTAAGCCAACCAGCTCCCGCAAAAATCCGTTACATTCATGAGAAGTTGTGTAACGACGATCCATGGGCGAAGTGATCGGGGCAGGTTCAGGCTTAGGGGGCGGGTTCAGCCTCGTTTCTGGAGTGGTGAGCCTCCTGGCGATCGGCATGTATGCCCTGCTTCAACCAGGACCCGGCAACAACAACGATGACGACGATTCCGGCCCCGGCGGTGGCCTGATGCAGCCGGTGGCCTGATTTCTCCTGGCGAAGAGTTTTTAAATCAAGCGAAGTTCAAAGCTTTTCAGCTTCAGCGGCCCGTAGTTCGGCCTGATAAGCAGCTGGCACCACAACCAAAAAAAGCAGCCACCAAGCCAGCACCCCTATGGCTGCAGGCGCGGTGATCCACCAGCGCTGAAGTAGCAACCAGCTCCCTGCCACCACAACTGCACCGGTGAGCAAGATGCTCCAAGGCTGGCACCACCAGGGTTTCATCTCCCAAATCGACGCAGGCTGGATCATTTGGGCTGGGGGCGAATCAAGCGGCACAGCCACAAATTTTCCATATGCATACGCCATCCTCGCCGCTTACTGCCCATATGCGGCGTGAAATCTTGCTCGCCCACAACTCGGGCGATTGGCATGGCTGCTTCATTCGCTGTAATGGACATGGCCTGGAGCAGGAGCGCTTCAAAAGCCAGCTCTCAGTGCAAGACCAGGGCGGCAAAGTAGTGGCTGCGTTGACCAACGTCAGCAGTGGCCAGATGCGCTCAATGGATTTTGATGAGCCTCCGGCAGAAATGCAAATCAGCCCAGAGGGGCACTGGAGCCTGGGCCCCGATCGCATCGGTGCCTGGCCCTGGGTGAGCGAGCTCTGCTTGGTGTGGGGCGAGCGCCGCCGCCGCGCCGTGATTCGCCATGGCAGCGAACGGCTCGAATCGCTGGTGGTTGTAAGCGAAGCGCGGCCAGGGATGGAGGAACCATTACCTCCCGCGCCGCTGCAGGCCTTAGCTAGCCCGTCCCTCACTGGCCCAGGCTTGATCTGGAGCCTGCCGGCAGCTTTAGGGGTAACCCTCCAAACGGCGGATCGCCGGCAGTCTGGAGTGTCAGAAGAAGTAGCCCTGTGCTGGCAGCCCGAACCGGGTATCCAACTGGAAATTCGCAGGCGCTACGGCGCCTATGGCGCGCTGGAGCCCTGAGGGGCCACGGCCGCCGGAAGATTGGCGCTGCGTGGGTTGTAGGCCTTCTCCACGCTGTTGGAATTGCGAAGCCGTTTCACCAGCGTGGTTTCCGCCACCCGGTATTGGCTGTCCTTCTTGGTGCCGAGATCCTCGAGCTTGAGGCGCTGGGCCTCGAGCTCAGTCATCTTCGCCGTCACATCAGGGTCGATGCCGTGCTTGTGGATGTCCCGGCCACTGGGGGTGAGGTATTTGGCGATGGTCACGGTCATACCGGAGCCATCGGATAGCCCCCGCACCGACTGAACCAAGCCCTTACCGAAGGTTTTCTGGCCCACCAACACCGCCCGGTTGTTGTCCTGCAGGGCGCCGGAGAGAATTTCACTGGCGCTAGCTGAACCCTCATTCACCAGCACCACCATGGGCTTGGTGGTGAGGGCGCGGCCGGTGGCGCGCTTGACATCCTGGATGCCATCACGGGTTTTGGTGGACACGATCGTGCCCTCGTTTAGCCACTGGCGAGCAATCTCCACGCTTGCCATCAGCAGGCCGCCTGGGTTGCTGCGCAGATCGAGCACATAACCCTGGGCCCCCTTCTCTTCGAGGTCCTTCACCGCCTGGCGCATGTCCTTGGTGGCGGTGGCATTGAATTGCTTGAGGCGGATATAACCCACCTTGACGCCATCGGCACTGGTGTTGATCTGGTGGTCGACGGCATGGAGCTCGATGCGCTCACGCGTAAGGGGCACCTCCAGGGTCTGAGCCTTGCGCTTGAGGGTGAGGGTCACGGAGGTGCCAGCCTGACCACGAATCAGCTTGACGGCATCCTCGGTGCTCATGCCCTTGGTCGACTTGCCGTCGATCGCCACAATCACATCCTTGGGCTGAACGCCAGCCCGCGATGCGGGCGAACCTTCAATAGGTGACACCACCACCAGATTTTTTGTTTCCTTATCCAGGCTGAGCTGGATTCCCACCCCGGAGAGTTCTCCGGAGGTGTCGATCTGCATCTCTTTGAATTCCCGTGGATCCAGAAAACGGGTGTAGGGATCATCGAGGCTGCCGAGCATGCCCCGAATCGCTTCGTAGGCCTCCTTAGGGCTGCCGTAACTCTTAGCGAGCACGTCACGCCGCAGGCTGCGCCACTGCTCTGGCTTGTACTTGCCGTTGATATCGAGGTAGTCGCGGAAGACGATCTGCCAGGTCTGGTCGATCACTTCCTTGGGGCTGTCGCTGATGCGGGAAGAGCCACCGGGAGGGGTCACCACCTCCCTGGCCACAACCGCCGTGGCCGCACAAGCACCAATACCGACCAGCACGAGCAAGCTGGTGCGGGGGCTGGCCATCAGGAAAAGCCGTTGCGGCGCGGGAAACGTCCTTTCAAGCTAGCGCCGTTATCCGGCCCCAACCGGGGCGGGTTACCGGAAGTGAGCAGGCGCTCAGGGATCAACCCAGCGACCATCCTCCTGAATAAGGGCTATCAGGGCTGCCACTCCCTCTGCCTCCGGCACCCGCCGGATCTCGTCGCGGCCCCTGTACAGAGAGATGGTGCCGGGGGTTTTACCCACATAGCCGTAGTCGGCGTCGGCCATTTCGCCCGGCCCATTAACGATGCAACCCATCACAGCGATATCGAGGCCAGTGAGATGGGCCGTGGCGTTGCGCACCTGATGCAGCACCTCCTCCAGGTTGAACAGGGTGCGGCCGCAGCTGGGGCAGGCCACATATTCCACCATCGTCTTGCGCAGCCCCAAGGCTTGCAGGATCGAGTAGCAAACAGGAATTTCCTTCTCGGGCGCTTCGGTGAGCGAGACGCGGATCGTGTCGCCCAGCCCCTCGGCCAGCAAGGGCGCAATGCCAGCGGTACTTTTAATTCGCCCGTAGTCGCCATCGCCTGCCTCGGTGACTCCCAAATGCAGGGGGTAGGGGAAGCCCTCCGCATCCATGCGGTCGGCCATCATTCGATAGGCGGCCATCATCACCGGCGCCCGCGAGGCCTTCATTGACACCACGATGTTGTGGAAGTCGAGCCGGTCGCAGATGCGAATGAATTCCATGGCGCTCTCCACCATGCCCAGGGGCGTGTCTCCATAGCTGAACAACATCCTCTCAGCCAGGGAGCCATGGTTGACTCCGATGCGCAGGGCCTTGTCCTGCTGCTTGAGCAATTGCACCAACGGTTCAAATGTTTCGGCAATGCGCTCACCGATGGCAGACACCTCCTCGGGGCTGAATTCGGTGCGATTTGGGTCGGGCTTGTCGAACACAAATAGACCCGGGTTGATCCGCACCTTGTCGACGTGCTGGGCCACCTCCAGGGCAATCTTCATGCCGTTGTGGTGCACGTCGGCCACCAATGGCACTGGCTGATAGGTGTCTTCCAACCGCTGGCGAATTTCTTTTACCGCCTTGGCGTGGGCCAGGGAAGGCACCGTCAGTCGCACGATTTCGCAACCGACTTCATGCAGCCGCCGGATACCGGCCGTAGCCCCTTCGATATCGAGGGTGTCCTCGTTGATCATCGACTGCACCGCCACCGGGTGATCGCTGCCGATCCAGATATCTCCCACCCGCACGCTGCGGGTCTGGCGCCGGTGAATCAAGGTGTCGTAGCGAGCCGGGGTGCCGGTCATGGCTGGGTGAAGCGGGGGGCCGGGAAGGGCAAAGCCTGTCACAAAGACAGCTCAAGCGGCGAGGATGTCAAACGCAGTAAGCAGTTCAGCAAGGCGAGCGGGATTGGCCAGAAAAGGATCGGCACCGATCCCCTCAGAGGGCCAGCAAGGATCGGCGTACCTCCTGGAAGTCCGCTGCCGTGAGCGCACGGGGCGAGCCCTGGTCCTGCGAGTTAAAGCGCAGCAGATAGGAGGGATGCAGGACCGGCATCAGGCGCCGGCCCCGCAAAATTTCGATCTCGCTGGCGCGCCACTGGCCCCGCAGGCTGGTGATGCCGCCCTTAATACCCAACACCCCCTCCAGCGCCGTGGCCCCCACCAGCAGGATCAGGGCCGGATTCACTAAAGCGATCTGGCGATTTAGCCAGGGGCGGCAGGCCGCCATCTCCGTCGCCGCGGGCTTGCGGTTGCCAGGGGGGCGGCACTTCACCACATTGCACACGTAGGCGTCTCGGTTGCTGTCGATGCCAGCGGCAGCCAGCAGCTGATCGAGCAGCTGGCCGGAGCGGCCCACAAAAGGCAGGCCAGCGCTGTCTTCCTGAGCGCCGGGTCCCTCGCCGATCAGCATCAGCCGGGCGGCGGGATTGCCCCGACTCACCACCACCTGCTGCCTCTCCGCGGCCAGATCACAGCGGCGACAGGCGGCGCAATCGAGCAGCAACTGCCCTAAGGAATCGGGCGGTGCAGGGGGAATTGTCGTCACGGCAAAACCATCAACGTGTAACTAGCTGGCCATTTCGTGCCCCTTTGAACCGTACGCGGCAAATCCGTAAGGCAGGATGCCAGCCAGTGCTGATGCCGCGCGTCCTGATGCCGGACACAGGGATGACCGCCGCGCCCACCACCACTCCGGCCCTCTCTGCCCGGGCCCGGGCCCTCCAGCCCTCCCTCACTCTGGCAATTGCCGCCCGAGCCAAGGCCCTCAAGGCCGATGGTCAGGACATCTGCAGCCTCAGCGCCGGCGAACCTGATTTCGACACCCCGGCCTTCATCCGCCAGGCCGCCACCGCTGCTCTGGAGGCAGGCCACACTCGCTACGGCCCAGCCGCCGGCGAGCCTGCCCTGCGCGATGCCATAGCCGCCAAGCTCAGCACTGAAAACGGCATACCCACCACCGCCCAACAGGTGCTGGTCACCAACGGCGGCAAGCAGGCGCTCTACAACCTGTTTCAGGTGCTGCTGGAGCCAGGCGACGAGCTGCTGCTGCCGGCGCCCTACTGGCTCAGCTATCCAGAGATCGCCAAACTCGCCGGCGCCTCGGTGACCATGCTGCCCAGCTCGGCGGCCCAGGGCTTCCGCCTCGATCCGGCCCAGCTGGAGGCAGCCATCACTCCAGCCAGCAAATTGCTTGTGCTCAACAGCCCCGGCAATCCCACCGGCATGGTGCTGAGCCTGCCAGAGCTGGAGGCGATTGCGGACGTGCTGCGCCGCCATCCCCAGGTGGCCGTGGTGTGCGATGAGATCTACGAATTCCTGCTGGCACCCGGCCACGCCCACCACAGCTTTGCCGCCATAGCTCCAGACCTGGCCGATCGCGTCTTTACGGTCAATGGCTTCGCCAAGGGCTGGGCCATGACCGGCTGGCGCCTTGGCTGGCTGGCTGGCCCCCAGCCGGTGGTGGCCGCCGCCAGTGCCCTGCAGAGCCAGAGCACGAGCAACGTTTGCAGTTTTGCCCAGTTCGGCGCCCTGGCCGCCATCGAAGCGCCCCGCGACTGCGTGCACGCCATGGCGGCCCAGTTCAACGAGCGCCGCAGCCTGCTCAGCGCGGGGCTGATGGCCATCGAAGGCTTGCAACTGCTGGCGCCGGAAGGGGCGTTCTATGCCTTCCCCGATGTCAGCGGCTTCGGCCTCGATTCAATGACCCTGTGCAACCGGCTGCTCGATGAAGTGGGCCTGGCGGTGGTGCCAGGGGTTGCCTTCGGAGACGACCGCTGCATTCGGCTTTCCTGCGCTGCCGGGCCTGCCACGATTGAGGATGGCCTCCAGCGCCTGCAGCGCTTTCTGGCCGCCCTCTGATTCCCACCCTGTCCCATGCCCACCCGAGAACGTTGGACCGCCGCAATGGCGGGGCTTTGCCTGGCCCTGCTACCGGCGGTCCTCCCCCCAGTGCCCGCCTCTGTGCTGCCGGCGGCCGTAGCCCAGCCGGTGCTGCGCATCGGTGCTATCCCCGACCAAAACCCTGAAAAGCTGAATCGCCTTTACGGCTTGGTGGCCGATGAGCTCAGCCAGCAACTAGGTGTGAAGGTCGCCTACGTGCCCGTCACCGATTACATGGCTGCTGTGAGCGCCTTCCGCACCGGCAGTCTTGATCTGGTGTGGTTTGGCGGTCTCACCGGCGTGCAGGCCAGCCTGCAGAAACCCGGCTCCCAGATGCTTGCCCAGCGAGACATCGATGCGCAGTTTTATACCGTATTTATCGCCAATGCCCGCAGTGGCATCAAGCCGATCCAGAACCAAAAGGGGCTAGTGGCCCTCAAAGGCAAGCGCTTCACCTTCGGCTCGGAAAGCTCCACCTCCGGCCGGCTTATGCCCCAGTACTTCCTCGGCCAGGCCGGCGTCAAGTTGGCTGATTTCGCTGGCGGAGCCCCCGGCTTCAGTGGCAGCCACGACGCCACCATCGCCCTGGTGCAGAGCGGCACCTACGACGCCGGCGCCGTCAATGAGCAGGTGTGGAAGAGCAGCCTGCGCAGCGGCAAGGCCAACCGCAGCAAGGTGGTGCAGATCTGGCGCACCCCCAGCTACCCCGACTACCTCTGGCTGGGCCAGCCCAACCTCGACCAGCGCTTCGGCAAGGGCTTCAGCGCCAAGCTGCGTCAATCGATCATCAGCTGGCGATCCACGGATCCGGAGCAGAAACAGATCCTCGGCCTGTTTGGTGCCCAGCAATTCACCACGGTGAAGCCGGGCGAATACAAGCAGATCGAGCAGGTGGGGCGGCAAATCGGCAAGATCCGCTGACACAGGCGGGCATTTGGGTCCAGCAGCATTCAGAATCAGTTTTCTCCAGAGCCTCAAATCCGTGGTCTGGTTGATTGATTTGGTCTTGCTGCTGGCCGGCTTTGTGCTTTGGAGCCGAGCCAACAATGAAGGCGATGAGGCTTGGTCCCTGTTTCTGCGCAGCATCGCCTTTCTTGATCTGGCCTTCATCACCTTCGGCAACGGCCAACTGCTGATCGAGATTCCCGCCTTGGCCCTGGCCCTGGCCCTGCCATCAGCGGCCAGCCTGGAGCGGCGGCGCAGCTAAAACGTCAATGAATCCCCGCGGCCCTGATCTGATTGAGGTGTCCTTAGTGGCGCTAATCCTGGCGCTGATCGTTTACCGCCTCACCCTGGCCTGAAGGAGCGCTCAGGTTGGGATGGCAGGTTCATGTAAGTAGCAGGTGGTCTACAAACTGCTGCCAGCTGAGGCCATCGGCAGAGCGGCTGAAGAGAAAGGACTCCTCCTCAGCATTAAGAGGTCGTTCGCCCACACTGGCCAGCAGGCGCCTGAGCTCGGCCGGATCAAGCCGGTCATCGCCATTGGCATCGACTGGCAGCAAATAGTTGAGCAGCCGAGCCTCGCCAAGGCGCAAGCGCTGCAGGCGAAGCATCAGCTCACCAAACTCCTCGGCATCCACCCGGCCATCTTCATCCAGGTCCATGGCCTGCAGCACACTTGCCAGCTGGGCTGCCAGCACTCCAACATCTCCGCCTTGCTGGGGATCAATCCCCAGACCCCCGAGCAGCTCCGCCGCACTGATATCGCCATTGGCGTCTTGATCGAGTCGCTGAAACAAGGCCGACATTTGTTGCCGCATCTGCGCCGGAACCCGTCCAGCCAAAAAAGCGCGGCGCTGGCCGGTGATTGCCAGGTGCAAGTTTTGACGAAAATCGGCAAGCAGGGTGCGGGCCAACACAAAGCGCTGGCGATGCTCCTCCGGGGTCAAGATGGCGTGCAGCGAAACCGGAATCAGGGCCGGCAAGGCACGACGCACCAGCAGCTGAATCACCCAGGTAGCAAGCACAAAAGCGAGGGTGAGCGAAGGCCAGCCCTGAGCTGGAGTGAAGCTCCAAGCAAACTGGATCAGGCTCGCCAGAGCCGCCCCTCCCAGACCCACCGCCAAGCTGACCCAGCTGGGGGCGTAAAAAATCCCCCCCAAGGCAATCGCCACCAGCAAGCCGTTGTATCCCCAGAGGCCCACGGCGATCGCGCCCAAAGGGACATCGAGCAGAAGGCCGGTTGCCATGCCAACCAGGGCACCAAGCAAACCCAGTCCCGCGGCAAGGGGGCTGGCGATGGCTGTGGCAATTAGCACCAGCAAGCCACTCCAGGGGTTTGAGCAGAGAAAAACCTGACCCGCGGATCGGAGCAGCCCATGGGTGAGAGCCTGGGAGGTGCTGGCCAGCTCGGACATCGGGACCGGTTCGGCCAGGGCCAATGCTGCCCCCGACGCCAGGGAAGCCACCCCCAGCAAGCCCCAGGTAACAAGAATGAACGGCAGGGTGAGTGGTGGTAGCCCCACGGAACGGTTGATTCCCCTGCCCAGCCCCTCAAGCAGCAAGGTGGTCAGCGCCCCACCAAGCAGCACCAAAGCAACCCAAATCAGGCTGGAGAGGGGGCTATCGAACTGGGCGAAATTGGCGACGGCGCAGCCCACCAGGGCGCCGTTAAAACCGTAGATGCCCTCGCTCCGCAACCCCTTCGCCAAGCGGAGGAGCCGAGCTGTGCAGTGAGAAGCTGCGGTACCCAGCAGGGCCAACAGGGCAAACCAAGGCGACTGCACCAGAAAGGCGAGCAGCAACACCAGGCCACTGAGGGGATTGTTGATGAAGATCACCTGGGCCAAGCCACGCAAACCTGCCAGCAGGGAAACGAGGCCGGGGTTCAGTCGCGCGACAGGGCCATGCAGCTGATGCAGGGTGCCCATGGTGGGCAGCAGCTGTTGAAGCCTGGAGGGCAGGTCAACAACAGGCTCGAGCAAATCTCTAAGCAGCTCAAAAGCCGATTTCACAGACCTGTCCATCGGCCTAGAGGCGGGCGTCGAGCACCTCTAACACATCCTGATAAACGCTAAGTGACACTTCAGCCAAGGTATTAAGACTATCTAGATGGGGGTTGATTTCACAGATTTCCCAGCAGCAAACCCTGGGGTCTGCCAGCAGGAACCGGGTTAACTGGCGAGCTTCATCAGCCCAAAGGCCACCAGGCACTGGCGTGCCGGTGCCCTTGCAGATAGTGGAGTCCATGCAATCCACATCGAAGCTCACATAGATCAATTCGACTTGGCTGAGATGGTCTAGGCAGCGCTGAGCTGCCTGCTCTGGCCCCAATCGCCGAACATCTTCTGTAGTAACAACAGGTATAGAGAACCGCTCAAGCGTGACATTTTCAGCAGGCTCCGTATCACGAACTGCCACATAAATTAGATCTTCAAGCATGATCGACGGCGATCCTGTGCCATTGAGACATTGGAGCTCTTGCCAAAGCAAACTGGTCGTTGAATCGGGCTCGTTGATGGCCTCAATGGTGTTGTCGTGAGCCGAGGCAATGGCCAAAGGCATGCCGTGCATGTTGCCGGAGGGCGTGGTGTATGGGGAATGGATATCGGCATGGGCATCGATCCACACCACGCCTAGGCGACGATCGGGATGGGCCTGGCGAATGCCAGCGATGGTTGAAGCAGCCGTGGAGTGATCGCCAGCGATCACGATTGGGAACAAGCCCCGATCCAGGGTGGAGGCCACCAATGCGGCCGCGTCCCGCATAACGCCGGCAATCGTCTCGATATGGCGTGCGTGGGGGGTGGCGGTGGCGGTGGCGGAGCCCAGCTCCGAGGCTCGGGCTCCAGGCCTTGTCTGACCTTTTATTTCCTCAATCAAACGGTCGCTGATTTGGCGCAGCCCCTGCTGACGGGCAGCGGCCTGCTTGAGCAAATCAATGCCAGAACCAGCTCCCGGCGTGCCAGCACCAAGGTCGCAATCGACCTCCACCAAGGCAACCCGGGAGCGGCTGGAGGCGTTTACATACTGAGCCAGGGTCTTTTTCAGTCGCTTCAGATCTGCAAGCGATAGCTCGATCACAGCATCGGCTTCGAGTAGCTGCAGAAATTCTTCAACGCTGATGCAGTTATCGCCATCTCGATCGAGGGCTGCCAGCAACCGATCTGCCTCTGGTAGATCGGCGCAGGAGGGCGCTAGGGCAGCTAGCAGCACTTCCAGCTCCTGAAAATTGAGGCTGCCGCTGCCATCACTATCTACTAATTCAAAGATCTCGCGCAGGCAGGAGGCGATAGCCAAACCTGGACGGCCTTGGGCCCAGCCGCTGAAAGCCCCCAGCCCCAACTCCCCATCGCAGCCAACCAGATCACGCAGAGCTTGGCGATCTTCAATAGCAATCACTCCAGCCATGCTGGCGAGAACATGCTCCACCTCATCCACAGATATTTTCCCATCGCCGTCTTGATCAAACAGACTAAAAAGACCGACGAATTCATCTGAACGGGAGGATATTGACACTATGAAAGGATCAAAATGATTGAACAGACTGCCAAAGCTGACTTTGCCAAATCCTGCTTTATACAGAACATAAAAGTCGATCAAGCCCTCGGCAAACGTGCCCGTTGCTACTGAAATCAGAAAGTTTCCGGTTTGCAGGGGCCTAATCTGGAATTCGATGCCGCTCAGTTCGCCATGGAGTTCAAGGGATCCCTGGACGAGCTCAAGGAGCTGGTTGCCCAACTAGGGGTGCCTTGTCAATGGCAACACAAGGGAGCTTTTGAGCTGGCCGTCTTTGAAGATGGCGTCAGCAATCTGAAGCTCAACTGGTGGCCCCGGGACGGAATCCTGCGATTGGTGGGAGATCCGGAGGTTCGCGACAGCCTGCAGGCAAAACTTCAAGAAATGCTGAGCGGCCAGGGCTAGAAGCCAAATCACCAGATGAACCGGGCCCGCATGTGACGTCCCTACTGATCCTCCAAGACATCACCGTCAAGGGCCGCAGCCAGCCTCGCCTTGATGGGGTGTCGCTTCAGGTTGATGCCGGTGAACGAATTGCCCTGCTGGGTCCCAGCGGTGCTGGCAAAAGCACCTTGCTTGCCGTGGCCAATGGCTTGCTGACCCCGCAGCAGGGCAGGGTGTTTTGGCAGGGGGAGGTACGGGCCCGCAGCGGACGGGCCCGGCGACGGCAGCAGGCCCGGATCGGCACCCTCTGGCAAGACCTGCGGCTGATCGAGGAGCTCACCGTGCAGCAAAACCTCAACGCCGCCCGGCTAGCCGTCTGGGGCTGGCCGCGGGCCCTGCTCAACCTGCTGATACCCCTAGAGACCAAGGCCTGCACAACGATGTTGCAGCGGCTTGATCTCGATCCAGCCCTACTCAACCAGCCCGTCTCCGCCCTCTCCGGCGGCCAGCGCCAGCGGGTAGCCCTTGCCCGACTACTGCGACAGAAGCCCCAACTGCTACTAGCCGATGAACCCTTAGCCAGCCTTGATCCCCGCCTGGCCGGCGAGCTGTTAACCCTGCTGCTGGAGCTCGCAAACCCGCCTCGGGCCTTGCTGTTGAGCCTGCACCGTCCCGATTTGCTGTCTGGTTTCGATCGGGTGCTGGGGCTGCGGGCCGGGCGCCTTGTCTTTGACCAACCCATGGCCAGCCTTGAGCCAGGCCGGCTGGAGGAGCTTTACGCCGGGACCCCAGGGGCATGAGACCAGCGGCGCCTTTGTGGGTGTTGCTGCCCGCCCTAATTGTGCTGCCGCTGCTGGCGTTGCTGCCGGGAATCAGCCATGGCGGTGGCTGGGAGCTGGTGGGGCAATTTTCTGCCGCAGCCCTGCGGCCCTCCCTGGATCCAATAGTGCTGGGCTCGGTGCTGGGCGGCCTAGCCGTCACAGCCGGCATGGCCCTATTGGGCTGGGCCGGCAGCCTGGTGTTGGGTTTGGTGCTGGGAATCGCTAGTTCAAGGGTGGTGTGGCGCACCTGCTACGGCAGCGCCGCTCCAGCCAGCTGGATACGCCGCCTACTAGCCATACCGCGCTCGATTCACGAACTGCTCTGGGGGCTGCTGCTGCTGCAGGTGGTCGGGCTGCAACCAGTGGTAGCGGTAGTGGCAATCGCCATTCCCTTTGGAGCGCTGGTAGCCCGGGTGGTCAGCGACCTGCTGGATGCCCTGCCCACCGCCAGCCTGGAGGCCCTGCGCTGCGGCGGCAGCCCCGCCCCAACCGCCCTGTTAACGGCTCTGGGGCCACCCCTGCTGCCCCAGGTGATCAGCTACAGCGGCTACCGGCTCGAATGCGCCTTGCGCAGCGCCACCCTGCTGGGAGTATTTGGCCTGGGCGGGCTGGGCACCGAGCTGCGCCTCACCCTGCAATCGCTGGCCTTCAACGAGCTCTGGAGCGGCCTGTGGGCGTTGCTGGCGGTGATGCTGCTGCTGGAAGCCCTAATGGGCTGGCTGCGACGGCGCTGGGCCATGCCGGCACGGCTGGGGCTAAGCCAGCGTGGAGTGGGCAGTCAGGGCCAGGAAATGGTGGCTGTGGCGATGGCCCTGCTGCCCGTGCTGCTGCTGGTGGCCTGGCGCCTGGAAGTGCAGCCCGCCACCCTGTTGCAGTGGCAAGGCCTACCACCGCTGGGCGCCGCCGACTGGGGAGCCTTGGCCACCCTGCCCTGGCCGAGCCTGATCGGCAACACCCTGCTGCTCACCTTGGTAGCCGCGGCCCTAGCTGTGGGGTTGGCGCCGCTGCTGCTGCTGTTTGCGACGCCCTGGCCGGCGGCGGTCGCGCTGGTGCGGGGACTGTGGGCCCTGGGCCGGCTATGGCCGCCACCGCTAACGGCGCTGTTGCTGCTGTTTGTGCTCCAGCCCGGGGTGCTCACAGGCGCCCTTGCCCTGGGCTTCCACAACCTGGGCATTCTCGGACGCCTGCTCCTAGAAGCGGCCGAAACCAGTGGCGGCAACAAAGAGCAGGCCCTGCTGGCCGCAGGAGTGGGTCCGCGCCTGGCCCTGCTCTACGGCCGCTTCAGCGGCCTGGCCCGGCCCTACTTGGCCTATGGCGCCTACCGGGCTGATGTGATTTTGCGCGAATCGGTGGTAGTGGGGCTGGTGGGGGCCACGGGCCTGGGCAGCCAGCTGCTGGAAGCCCTGAGTTCGTTTGCCGGCGACCAACTGCTGGCCCTGGTGCTGGCCTATGCGCTGCTGACCTTGCTGGGGGAAGATCTCAGCGACCGCGCACGCCAGTGGCTGCTGGAGACCCCCCATGGAGATGGCCATCCCCAGGAAGCTGGTGGCACTTGGCGATAGCGGCGTTTTTGGCTGGGGTGATCCCCTTGAGGGGGGCTGGTGCGAACGGCTGCGGCGCCACTGGATGGAACTGCCGGGCGGCCCGGTGCTCTACAACCTCGGCGTGCGTGGCGATGGCCTGGAGCGACTGGCAGCCCGCCTCAGCGCTGAGGTTGGCTGCCGCGGTGAGCTACGGCGCCAGCTGCCGCAGGGGATCCTGCTCGGCATAGGCCTGAATGACACCGCCCGGGTTGGACGGCCTGATGGGCGACCCCAACTGGATGCCGAAGGCTTTTTGTTTGGCTTGCAGCAGCTTCTGCACAAGGCCAAGGAGATCGCTGCGGTGCATGTGATCGGCCTCACCCCGGTGGAGGAGAGCGCCATGCCCTACGCCGGGGTGCTCTGGTATTCCCTGGCAGACATCCGTCGCTACGAGGCCCTGCTGGAAGAGGCCTGCCTGGAGGCGAATGTGCCGTTCCTGCCCCTGCTGGAGGTGCTGCTGGCTGATTCCGACTGGCCCCTATGGCTAAGCAACGACGGCCTGCACCTCAACAGTGAGGGCCATCGCCGGGTATTCGAGCAAGTGCGCTCCTGGCCGGCCCTTCTGAGCTGGGCGGATCTGCAGCTGCGCCAAGAGCCCACCCCCTTGGGCTACTAAGCCGCACGGCGAAGTTGTTTTCTATCACCCATTCGGGTGAGAGCGCTTCACCGCCCCGGGGGAGCCAGCCGCATGGGCACCGCGGCGACGGTAGAAACACCGACGCCTCCACCCCATGGCATCTGCCTTCCCAGCTACTGCCCACTCGAAAACATCTGCCCGCCAGCGCCGCAGCGGCCAAGCCGATCCAGCCCAGGCCGAGCTGGGCCCCTCCCAGCTGCACACCCGCAACCGCAGCTGGCTTGAGGCCATGGCCGCAAGCCCCGACGCCACAACCAAGCTCTGGTGGCGCAACGCCCTAGTGGAGCACAACCTGGCCCTAGTGCGCATGGTGGCCCAGCGCCAGAGCCAGCGAACTGGTCAACCTTTTGATGAGCTCGTGTCTGCAGGCTGCCTGGGGCTGATCCGGGCCGTGGAGGCCTTCGACCTGCGCCAAACCTGCAATCTCAGCAGCTATGCGGTGCCCTATATCCGCGGCGCCATGCTCCACGACGTCCGCGACCACGGCCAGCCGCTGCATACTCCCCGGCGGCTGCGGGAGCTGCAGCAACGGGCCCGGCGGCTACAGGAACAGCGCCGCGGCCAGGGCCTGGCACCGCTTGCCGCCGCAGAGATTGCCTCAGAGCTCGGTTGCAGCACCGCCCAACTTGAGGAGGCCGGCGCAGTGCAGCGGGCCCTGCAGGTGCGCAGTCTCGATGCCCAGCTCAGCGACGATGGCGAGCAGGAGGGCACTCTGCTCGACCAGCTGGCAGCCGGCTCCGCAGCCGCAACCTGCGCCGGCGACGATCCGGGCGACGGTCCAGACGATGATTCAGGCAACGATTCAGTGGCTGGTGAAAGGGCTTTAAAGGCCCACTGGTTGCAGACCCAGCTAAGCCAGCTGGGCGGCATCGAGAAGCGGCTGCTGCTGGGTCACTGGATCGAGGGTCTGGGCTGGTGCGAGCTGGCCCTTGAGCTCAAGCTCAGCAGCCGCCAAGCCCGGCAGCGTGGCGAGGCCCTACTGGCCTGGCTTCAGAAGAACGCCATCGCCAGCAGCGCCGCGATCGCCGTCTGAAGCCCGTTCACCAGCTCGTTGCTGAGCCAGCCCAAACGCTGTTGGACGCTGGCTCCGATCAGGCTTTCGATCAAGGTGGCCGCCAGGCCCACCAGGGTCACAAGCAGCCAGGCGCCGCTGCCAGCCAGCAGCCCCAGGGCCAGCATCAGGGCTGCCATCAGCGCACTGCCCACCAGGCTGGCGGCGGTGCCCTCCAGGCTGATCGCCCCTTCAGTTCCGGGTGGCACCGGACGCAAGGTAGTGATCAGCAGCGTGTGGCGCCCCCAGCGCTTGCCGATTTCAGTGCCGAATGTGTCGGCCAACTTGGCGGCGAAGCTGGCAGCAAAACCAACCAGCAGCAGCGGCGCCGCTGCCGGTGCCAGGGCGGCGGCGCCAGCCAGTAAGGCGCCGGTAGCAGCCGAACCCCAAACGTTCTCCGGCCCGCGCAAACCGCCTCGCGCCTCCGCCAATCCCCGCGCCTCCTTTGTGCGAAAACCCAGGCGCGTTACCAGGGAGCCCAGGGCCAGATAGATCACCACCGCCAGCCAGCCCCGCAGGCCGAGGCAACCCCACAGCAAGCTGCCGAGGATGCCGGCATGCACCCAGCCAGCGGGGGTTAGCAGGGGCAGGCGCTGGGCAAGGAAGATCAGCAACGCATTGAGGGCCACTGCCAGGAGCCAGTGGCTCCAGGTCTGGGGGGCGACGAGTGCTGGGGAGAGCAGGGCTGGCACTACAAGGGCCGGGGCAGACATCAGCACAGGGCAGCAGCGGCGCCAACAAAGTGTGTTGCACAGCGCGGCAGCAGCGTCACAGGGCAGCGCAGCAACGGATAATCGCCATTACGACGCTGCTGCCGTGATGGTGTTCAACCGCAAGGCCTCCTTCTTCTTAGACCTGGGCAGCGAAGGGGCTACACCAGCGCAGGTGGCGATCGCCGAGGCCAAGCCCGATCCCAGCGAGCCGGAAGCTAGCCAAGCGGCAACTTTCCAAGTAGGCGTTGGCTCCTCTAGTCCAGCTGCAGCGACAGCCGCAGCAAAGCCAGCGAGCCCAGCTCCAGCAGGCTCGGCACCCACCACGGCTGAAGCGATCGCTGCCGAATTGCGGGCCGCCCAGGAGGCCCTGCCCCCACCCAGCAACGCCACCTTCGCCCCCGACTGCCTCAACCCGGCCAACGCCCTGCCCAGCCGCCGTCGCCTAGCCGGCGCCAACCTGGCAGGCTTTAAGGCGATGGCCTCCGGCATGTTCCGCAACTAACTCAGCTAGGCACGCCAGTCTGCTGGGCACGCCAGTGGCTGAGCAGCCCTGCTGCCGTTACTGCGGCGGTGCTGCAACGCAAGATCGTGCTGCCCAAGCTCACGGCTTGCCAGCCGTTGGTCAGGGCAAAGGCTTCCTCAACTGGAGTCCAGCCCCCCTCTGGACCAATCGCCACAGTGAGCGGCTCGCTGGCCCCAGGCGGGCCCCCTAAGTGCTCAAGCGCCTGGGATAGCAGGGCCAGACCGGGCCGTCTTGTGGTGCACAGCAGCCCACGGCCTGAACCGCCGGGCGGCTGGGCCCCCAGCAGCTCGGCGGCTGACAGCAGCGGTTCTAGCTGGGGTTGCCAAAGGCGTTCACACTGCTCTACCGCCTCCCGCAGGATCGCCTCTGCTCGCTCCGGCTTCAGGGAGTCAGCGGCAACGCTGCGCTGGGCCTGCAGAGGGGTGAACCGATCCACACCAAGTTCACAGGCCATGCGCAACAACACGTCGGCATCGCGCTTTGGTAGTGCCACCGCCAACTGCAGTGGCGGCGCCGCTGGAGGCTCAAACGCCCGGGGGTAGCTGGGGGGCTGCTCCAGCAGAGCCAGATCGGCTGGACCCAACAGGGCAGTCCAGAGACTGCCTGCCCCATCCACCACCGCAAAGCGATCGCCGGGGCGCAAGCGCAGCACCCGGGTGAGGTAGTGGAGCTCCTGGCGATCCAGCTCCAGCTCAGCGCCAGCAGAGGGGCCGGCGGTCAAGCGACCGGGGGTAACTAGCAGACGGCGAAGATCCCGAGTCACGCTGCTTCTTAGTCGCGGGACTGAAGGTCTTTGTAATCTTCGCCAGCTTCACCATCACCTTCTTCGTCTTCTTCGTCTTCTTCGTCTTCTTCGTCATCTTCATGACTGCCCTCGTCGTCGTCCTCAAGCTCATCGAGGCTAGGGAACAGGGCATCGGGTTGGTCCTCGATCGGCCAGTCGTCGTTGAGGCCACCAATCAGCAACTCCTCAATTTCGAGAACGTCGTTGTTGAGCTGGCCCAGGGCATTGATCAACACGTCGAGGGCGAAGGCATCACTGGTGCCGAGATCCACCCAGCAACGCGCCCACTCCTCCTGATATTCCATCGGGCCCATGTTGTGCATTAGGGCTGGCAGGGCGCCGGCAGCAGCCTCGTGGCTGTAAGCCATCCAGCCCAGCTCTGCGCCCTCCTCGTGGGACTGGAGGTTTTCGGCGTTGAAGCCACCCAATTTGCCCAGGTAAAACCAACTATCAAAGGCAGTTTCCAAGTAACCGCGCTCGCCCGAACCCACCGGGTGGGGGAAACGCATCCAGATCCAGCAGTTGAAGGGGTTGAATTCGCGGAAACGCACCTCCATGGCGGATTGGCTGCAGCACAGAACTGGCTCAATCAAACACGCCCGCCGGCATGCTGGGGAGATGCTTGAACTCCGCAACGTCAGCTACCAACCGGCCACGGCGGTGGCATCGGTGCTCTGCGGCGTCAGCCTCACCCTGGCTGTGGGCCGCGCCTCCCTGGTGGCCGGTCGCAGTGGCAGTGGCAAAACCACCCTGCTGGAGTTGATCAGCGGCTTGGCCGAGCCCTCGAGCGGCCAGGTGTTGTGGGAAGGCCAGCAGCTCAATGGCCGCCAGCTGCGCTGGCTATGCGGCCTGGTGTTTCAGTTTCCGGAGCGCCATTTCCTCGGCCTCAGCGTGGGGCAGGAGCTGAAGCTCGGTCACCGCCGGCTCACGGCAGAAGAGGCCCAGGCAGCCCTGCAGCTGGTGGGTATGGAAGGCTTGTCATTGCAGCAGGCGCCGGAGCAGCTGAGCGGCGGCCAGCAGAGGCGCCTGGCCCTGGCAGTGCAGCTGCTGCGCAACCCCCGAGTGCTGCTGCTGGATGAACCCACCGCAGGCCTCGACTGGGCCGTTCGTGGCGAAATCCTGGAGCTGTTGGCGGCCCTGTCCCAGGAGCGGGCCGTGCTGGTGGTCACCCACGAGCCGGAGCTATTTCGCGGCGTGATCGATGGAGGCTGGCGGCTGGAGCAGGGTCAGCTGGAACCTCTCGGCGCGCTGCCTACGATGGCTCCAACGATGGCCACCCCCCAGGAAAACCAGCCTTGAGCGACCAACTTCTCCGGGCCACGGCCGCCGGCGGCGGCATCCGCATGGTGGCGGTCAGCACCACCCAGGCCAGCCGCACCGCCAGGGAGCGCCATCAGCTCTCTTTTCTCGCCAGTGCCCTGCTGGGCCGCGCCATGACGGCTGGGCTGCTGCTGGCCAGCTCGATGAAGGTGGCCCATGGCCGCGTCAACCTACGCATCGCCTCAGACGGCCCACTGAAGGGCCTGATGGTGGATGCGGGCCGCAACGGCACGGTGCGCGGCCATGTGGGCTACCCGGGCTTGGAGCTCGAGCTGCTGAAAGATCCAGAAGGCCTGGCCCAGTTTGACTTCAAAACCGCCTGCGGCACCGGCTATCTGCACGTGGTGCGAGATCTGGGCGAAGGCGAGCCCTTCAGCTCAACGGTGGAGCTGGTGAGCGGCGGCATCGGCGAAGACCTGGCCTCATATCTGCTGCACTCCGAGCAGACACCTTCAGCGGTATTCGTCGGCGAGCAGCTAGACAACAGTGGTGTGCTTTGCAGTGGGGGAGTGCTGGTGCAGGTGATGCCAAAGGCCGCCCGCGAACCCGCCCTAGTCGCCCTTCTCGAAGAGCGCTGCCGCGAGGTGAAGCACTTCAGCCAGCGACTAGCCGAGTGCGAAGGCCAGCTACACAGCCTGCTCGAAGATATTTTTCCAGATCTCGATCCCCAGCCCCTCGAAGACGCTGAGGCCTGTACGCCGGTGCGGTTCCACTGCCCCTGCAGCCGGGAGCGCAGCGTCAGCGCCCTGAAACTGCTAGGCCACGCCGAACTAAGCTCAATTTTAGTGGAAGACGGCCATGCCGAACTTATCTGCCACTTCTGCAATGAGATCTACACTGTTGAGGCGGATGAACTTAGCGAATTAATCACAGAGTGCACTCCGGCTCCATAGACAGAAAGCCGTGTTCTATAAATAGCAAGGCCTGCACTAAATATAGCAAGCCCTGAACCAATTCAACAATAAAACAATTAGCTGGTTGAGTGATCAATCAAATCAACCAATCAGCAGGGCGCCAAGCAACAACAGCAGCAGAGCCGGCAGGCTTTGAACCTGGGTCAGGCTCAATGGCAACCCGAGCGGCAAGGTGCTGGAGAGAGCACCGGCCAAAATCGAGCCCACCAGCAATCCGGCGCAGAGCAGGGCGAAGCCCCAGCCCACCGCAGCTAGGAAGCGCCGGTTACGCCACTGCAGGTTGATAACTGCCATTGCTGTAGCAAAGGCAAGCACCAGATCCGGGGGGAAGCCTGGAGCTAGCAGTAGTAGGAGCAGTAAAGCCCCAGATGTGGCCAGGGGGAACCAGAGCTCCCGTCCAGTAGCTAGAGCCATGCCAGGAAGCCTGAGCTGGGGAGCGGAAACCCTGGGCAACTGAAGCTGAGGCAAGGCCGGTACCGCAAGCTTGGGCGGCGGCGGCGCCAGTTGCTCCCGCTGGGAGGCGGACTTAGCCGCGCTACTCACGCGACCCTGCTGACGCTCTTTGAGGCGCTCCATCAAGACAGCGTCATAGGCAGCCTCGATCAGCGAGCGCGCCATGGTGTCGTCACCCACCTCGTCGAGCCGGGCCAATTTGGCCGCCTGCACCTCGTCGAAGCCAGCATCAGCAGGCACGCCCAGCCGCTCGTAGGGGCCAGAGGGGTCGGCAGCCGGTGATGGCTGGTCGGAGCGTTGAGTCATGACAAGCCGCGGAACGACATAGGGGGAATCACAAAACGTTCCATTGAGTCAGCGTATCGAGGCCTGACTAAAACAGGGGATCACTAGAGAGAAATCCAGCCTCGAGTTGCAGACGACGGCTGCAGCTTTCTGCTTCCTCAGCCCCGAGTCGCTTGCGGTGTTTAAGCAGGGGCAGCTGGGGTGGCAAGTGGCTGCCTTCCCGCATCTCAACCGTGGTCGCACCAATAGGTCCCTGGGCGGGCAGGAAACTCACGTAATCGCAGCCCCCGTCTGGGCGGGGACGCACCAGCCAAAGAGGCTTGGGCATCACTGTGATGGTTTGTTACTTACCAGTCTGGCGCGCCGGCTCCCCTGCCGTGAGCGTTGCTTGTGGTGGCCTCAAAAGCCGAGGCAGTGTGGTGAAGCCCATGACAATGGAACAGCGCTCAATTCTCATAAACCAGAGGAAACCATCCTCTCAAAGCCCGCGAGACGTAAACCAGGCCCACCAAAACAGGAACCTCGATCAGAGGGCCCACGACCCCGGCAAGGGCCTGCTGAGAAGTCACACCCCAAACACTGATACTGACGGCAATTGCCAGTTCAAAGTTGTTGCCAGAAGCAGTGAAGGCGAGCGACGAGGTGCGCTTATAATCGAGGCCACTACAGCGGCCAATAACAAAGGCCAGGCTCCACATCAGAACGAAATAAATAAACAGTGGAATGGCTATCCACAGCACCCGAAGCGGATCAGATGTAATGGCCTGACCCTGGAAGGCGAACATCACCACAATCGTGAACAGCAGGCCATAGAGAGCCCAAGGAGCGAGCCGTGGCAAAAAGGTTTTTTCATACCAGCGCACACCTTTGGTTCGCACGCCAATACGTCGAGTAAGGAAACCTGCAAGCAAAGGAACTCCCAAAAAAATCATCACCGCCTTAGCAATCTCCCAAAACGAGAAATTCACCACCTCACTATTAAGACCAAGCCAGTCAGGCAGGATCTGCAGATAAAAGCTGCCAAGCAGGGCATAGGCGAGCACCTGAATAACAGAATTAATAGCCACAAGCAACGCAGCCGCTTCCCGGTCGCCCCCAGCCAGATCAATCCAGATCAACACCATCGCAATGCACGGAGCGATACCGATCAGGATCAAACCGGTGCGAAATTCGGGCTGATCAGGCAAAAACAACCAAGCCAAGCAGAACATCAGCAAGGGACCCAAACCCCAAACCAAGCCGAGCGCCAGTCCCAACAGTTTGCGGTCGCTGGCCACCCGCACGAGCTCCCCGTAGCGAACCTTGGCCAGCACCGGATACAGCATCATCAATAGACCCAGCGCAATCGGCAGCGAGGTATGGCCTACCTGCACGGTGCCAAGCAGCGACTGAAGACCAGGCAACAGGCGACCAAGCAATAGGCCGCTCGCCATCGCCAAAAGGATCCAAAACGGCAAAAGCCGATCAAGTAGAGAAAGTCGAGCCAAAACGGGCTGTTGAGCAGGGGAGGTCATCGGCAACAGGGGGCAGGAGTAGAGCATTTGGCAGCCAAATCCCCTAGCCAGCCGCGCAACTGCTCAATCGCATCGGTGCGCAGGCTGTAGTAAACCCAGCGGCCCTCATCTCGGGCCTCAATCAAACCAGCCTCTCTCAACACCTTGAGATGGAAAGAGAGCTTCGATTGGGCTAGGCCCAGCTCACTGGTGAGCTCACAAACACAGCGCTCACCTGCCCCCAAGGCTTCAAGCACCTGGAGCCTGAGGGGATCGGCCATGGCCTTAAGCAGGGCCCGAGCCTTGGTGGGCTCAAGCGCCACAGGGTGATCTAGAACACTCATACACCAATTTTAGTTGATGAATCAACTCATATTGATTTAGGGTCTCGCAATCCATGCCGCCATTGTCGGCTCTGATCCATGAAAATCGGCATAAACGGCTTTGGCCGCATCGGCCGCCTGGTGTTTAGGGCCCTGTGGGGCCGTCCCGGCATTGAGCTGGTTCACGTCAACGACTGCGGCGGTGATGCTCAAACCGCCGCCCACCTGCTCGCCTTCGACTCCGTTCATGGCCGCTGGCAACAGGCGGTGCAAGGAAATACGCGGGGTTTCTTCGTGGGTAGCCAGGCTGTGAGCTACACGCGGGAGAGCGATCCGACCGCAGTGCCCTGGAGGGAAGCCGGCGTGGAGATGGTGCTGGAGTGCAGCGGCAAGTTCAAAACACCGGAAACACTCCAGCCCTATTTCGACCAAGTGGGCCTCAAACGCGTGGTGGTGGCCTGCCCAGTGAAGGGTGAAATCGCAGGGGCAGAGGCTCTCAACGTTGTCTTCGGTATCAACCACCAGCTTTACGACCCAGGCCAGCACCGCTTACTGACCGCCGCCTCCTGCACAACCAACTGCCTGGCGCCGGTGGTGAAGGTGATTCACGAGAGCTTTGGCATCAAGCACGGCTCAATCACCACCCTGCACGACGTCACCAACACCCAGGTAGTGGTGGATGGCTTCAAAAGCGACCTGCGCCGGGCCCGCTCCTGCATGCAAAGCCTGATCCCCACCACCACGGGGTCAGCCAAGGCGATTGGAATGATCTTTCCAGAGCTCCAAGGAAAACTAAACGGCCATGCGGTGAGGGTACCGCTGCTGAATGCCTCCCTCACCGATGCAGTATTTGAACTAATGCGCGAGGTGACAGTAGAGGAGGTAAACAGCGCCTTTGAAGCCGCTGCCAACGGACCACTGCGCGGCCTGCTTGGCTATGAAACCAGGCCGCTGGTCTCAGTTGATTATGTAAATGATGATCGCAGCGCCATCATCGATGCCGCCTCGACCATGGTGGTAAACGGCACCCAGCTAAAGGTATACGCGTGGTATGACAATGAGTGGGGCTACAGCTCTCGCATGGCCGATCTGGTGAGCCATGTGGCACTGATCGACGAGCGCTGAACCTGAGCCATGAGCCGCGCCCTTTCAGCCCTGCAGCAATACATGATCGTGACGGCCAATTACTGGGCCTTCACGCTCACCGATGGTGCCCTGCGCATGCTCGTGGTATTCCACTTCCACGAGCTTGGCTACAGCACCCTTGAGATCGCCTTTCTATTTCTTTTTTATGAGTTTTTCGGCATCATCACCAACCTCTATGGTGGCTGGTTGGGAGCGCGCTTTGGTCTGCGGCTAACTCTCTGGAGCGGCACCTTGATGCAGGTAGCGGCGCTGCTAATGCTGATCCCAGTAGCTGAAGACTGGCCAAAATGGTGGAGCGTGGCTTACGTGATGGTAGCCCAGGCGATCAGCGGCATAGCCAAGGATCTCAACAAAATGAGTGCCAAGAGCGCCATTAAAACCGTAGTGCCCGAAACTCCGGAAGACCACAGCAAGGGAGAAGGTCAACTTTTTAAGTGGGTAGCTATTCTCACAGGCTCCAAAAATGCCCTCAAGGGGGTGGGCTTTTTTCTTGGCGGGGTGTTGCTCACCACAATCGGCTTTAACGCCGCGGTTGCAGCGATGGCTGCTGGTTTGTTTTTAGCCTTTCTGGTGACCCTAGTGCTGCCGGCAGATATCGGCAGGATGAAACAGAAACCAAGCTTTACGGCGCTGTTTTCCAAGAGCCGGGGCATCAACGTGTTGTCGCTGGCACGCTTCTTCCTATTTGGTGCTCGCGACGTTTGGTTTGTGGTGGCTCTACCGGTATTTCTGCAGAGCGCCCTGGGGTGGCGCTTCTGGGAGGTGGGCGGTTTCATGGGCCTGTGGGTAATCTGCTACGGAATCGTGCAGGGAACGGCACCGGCCCTGCGCCGGTCCTGGGGAAGGAGCGCCCCTCCAGGAGTAGCAGCAGTGCGGTTTTGGAGTGCGGTACTCACGGCTATTCCAGCCCTGATTGCAATTGCCATGTGGCGGGAGGTTGGCCAGCCCGGGGTAACAGTAGTGGTGGGACTGGCAGTATTTGGAGTGGTGTTCGCGATGAATTCATCAATTCACAGCTACATGATCCTCGCCTACACGGAAGCGGAGGATGTGAGCCTCAACGTGGGCTTCTATTACATGGCCAATGCCGCCGGCCGACTGCTGGGCACCGTGCTATCAGGAGCCCTATTTCTGCTGGGCGGCCTGCAGGCTTGCCTGTGGAGCTCGGCAGTACTTGTTGCTCTAGCGGCCTTGGTGAGCACTCGCTTGCCAACGCCGCCGCGGCAGCTTAAAGAAACTACCTAACGCTGAATGCTACCAAGCTGACCTAAGGATTTTTGCCTCAAGTCGGCAGGCAAGCGCACATAACCCAATAACTCAGAATCATCCTGGCCCGCTCCACTGAGAATATACGTAAGGCTTATTTTAATAGCCGGCAGGTTGGCTGCCAAACCTTTTCTCGGCACAAGCATCCAACTAAGATAAACAATTGGATAACCATTGGATGGATCGGAGCTAGAGCCTAACAATCTATTGTCAAGAGCAATGCCTGACAGAGAAAGACCTGCAGCCTTTATATCCGGACGGACAAACTCGCCCTTGCGATTTTGAAGTGCTGCCGACTGCAAAGGTGAGCGTAAGAATGGTGATTCAAGAAAGCCAATGCTGCCAGGAGTAGCTTCTAAGGCATTCGCCATGGCATCTGCTCCCTGCACTGCAGCACCAGAGGGCCAGGAAACAAGCCGTCCCGACCCTGGGCCGTTACGCCATATTGGACTTACAGCAGCGAGGGAAGCCGTGAAATGGGCGGTAGCAGCTGAGGCATCACCCCGATATAGAAGAGTAATCGGCTGATCTGGGCAACCCAACTCAGAAAAATTGCGAATCTTGCCAAGGAATAATTCGACGAGCAGATTCCGAGTCAATTTCAACTGACAATTCGGTTGGTTGTAGGCAACCGCAATAGCAATCCCAGTGACAGGAAATGCCAAGACCTCCGTGGGCAAGGCCTTTAACTCTTGCACCGACGGAGATTTATCAATGCCGGCAAACTGAATCTGCCCGGCAGCAAGACTAGATAAATCAGGAGCAAGGTTATTCGATTGCAACTCTACATTTACTCCCTTACGGACCGCAAGCTGATTGAACCAGCGATAGTAAGCATTAGCAGTCTCGACACTAGTTGTTCCCTCCAAGGAAACTGCCGCACTTTCATCCAAGTCTGCGCTAGTAGAATTAACGCAACCGCAAGCCAAGGCAGCAAGGCAGACGGCAAAAACACGAATAATTATCATTTTCAAAGACTCCGAGCCAAAACGGCTTCCAGCGTGGCTGTGATATTGATCAAACCACTGGCAATCGGGTTTGAATATACAAACAACATAACAGCCGGCACGGGAGCAGATAACAACAAAATGATAGCCACCCAAAGAGTTGTCCAAGCACCACTCTGCACCAAAAAAGACAACAAGGCGAGCGCAAGATACATCACACCAATTGCGAGCACTAGCCGCACTGGAAAGGCTTGGGGCGCAGCGAGGGAAAGGCGACGTTCGCGAGCATCAATAAGATCAAAACCGAAATCACTTGCCTTACGGAAATAATTCACCGATTCAGGCGTTACCTCAATCGATTTAGAAGGTGAGGCATCCCGGGTAGAAAGGAAATCCCTGAGGCGGTCAATAGACTCTTGAGTTACTTCACTACGAGTACCATTACGCATCGTCAGCGCTTCATCCCGTGCGATTGACTCGCCATAATCATAAAGAAGCCTTCTTCCCTCAATACGCTGATCAGCCGGGAGAACAGACATAACGGCACCAAGCTTATTAATAGTTACCACTTCCTGCGTGAGCGCACTACGCAAATTTGTATACTGAAAAATTACATTAGACAGCAAAAAAGCGGTAGTCAGCGTATAAAGCGAGCCCATGGGACTTAGCAATGCTGCTTGAATCTGAATACTGCCACGCGCCTTAACCCAGCGGGCCAAAAGCAAGGCCACGAAGGTTAGAAAGACAAATCCAAGGTAAAGTATCAGAACTCCAGTATTGAGCAGGATATCATCGAGAACTCTGTTGGCTACCATTGCAAAAGCAGGAGTAAAATACATAACAATCAATGGATAAAGGCGCCGTCGCGGCCCACTAAAAATGTGAGTTCAACGAAGTCACTGCCTTGATGCTGTTTGGCACTAAAACGAAGCGGAAAGCCTCCCAAATCGACTGGACCCATGGTCTCCATGGCTGTTAGAAAACGCTCACGGGTGAGATTGGGCCCTGCGGCCTGAAGTGCACGAACGAGCATTGTGGCGGAGATATAACCCTCAAGGCTTGAAAAGCCGTAAGGTGCATCACTTCGATTACGGCGAATTGTATTTTGATAATCCCGCACAACAGGAACCCGAGGGTTCCAAGGGAATGGCACCACCTGGCTAACGCCCACACCATGCCGAAATTCAGGAGGGAGTGCCTGTGCAAGTGCATTACTTCCTACAAACGACACATTCATTACCTGGGCCTTATTACCTTGGCGGCGCAGATTCGTAATGAAACTAGCTACGGTGCCATAGGACGAAACCATAAGTACAGCGTCGGGACGCGCCAGCGCAACCCGTCGAGCTGACTCAAACGTGTCTGCAGAGTTACGTTCAACCGTAACAGCCACCACGGGCTGTAGGCGCCGAACCGCAAGGGCTTTGCGGGCTCCCTCTAAACCATCGCGACCAAAGGCATCATTTTGATAGACCACCGCAATGGAGCGGCGCCCGTAGCGGAGCAGATACCGAACTGTGGCCTCAATTTCTTGATGGTAACTGGCCCGAATATTGAACACCAAGGGTTTAACCGGTTGGCGGATCAACTGGGCCCCAGTGAGCGGAGCCACTAACGGAACTCGGTATTGATTAATCAGTGGTAACGAGGCTTTAACCGTAGCCGTACCTACATAACCAAACAAACCAAAAACCTTGTCGGAGCGTATAAAGCGCTCCGTGTTGCGCTTGGCCAGCTCGGGCTCGTAGCGGTCATCGCGATACACCATCACAATCTGCCGCCCATGAACTCCCCCCTGGGCGTTCACCTGATCAAATACCTGGTGGGCACCTTCGCGAAACTCACTGCCAAGCTGGCCCGCCGGCCCACTAAAAGCAGCCGACTGGCCAACCAATATAGATCGGGAGCTAACTCCCACCTCCGCCCGCGAGGGAGTTGGCAGCGTCGCAACAGCAACAAGCATGCCGGCAAGAGCTACGCTAACTGAGGGCCTAGTCAAGAGGCAAACGCTAAGCAAGAGAGAAGGGGACCTCAATAGACCCTAGATTAAGCCTATTGATCAGATCCGGAGGATCTCGACTTCAACTGCCAATCTTGGCGACGGCTGCCTTGGCAGGCTTCAGCTCATCACCCTTGAGGGGTATGTAGCAGAGAGCTCAGCTGCTACCTTGTGATCCTTGCGTGAAAGGGCCCAAAGTAAGAACTTACGCACGTCTAATACCTGGCACCTGCAGGCTTGAAATCGTCCCATAAAGCAAGACAAAAAAAGGCCCCTTGCGGGGCCTTAGCTTTCAATACGTTCGCAGTAGAAAGGCTGCGATCACCGACCAATTTGACCGACGGCCTTCTTAGACGCGGAGAGAATACTGCCTTTAAGTGGCACGAAGTCGAGGCTGGAGGCCTGACCCTGGGCTTTCGGGCTCAGCAGAAACAACATCGCCTCACGGATCGCCGGAGCCTTGTCACCGTTACCGGTGCGATAGGCCAAGATCCAGGTGAGGGTCGAAATCGGGTAGCTGTTTGCACCGGATGGATTTGGCTCTTCCCCAGCCAGCATTGAATCTAGCTTAATGTTATTCAGTGCAGCAGCGCCGCTCTCTTCTGTGGGCATGACGAACTTGCCGGCCTTGTTTTGCAGGGCAGCAGCTCTGATAGCACCTTTAACGTAACTCTGGTTGAGGTAGCCGATTGCACCGGGGGTGTTCTGAATCACACCAGAAACGCCTTCGTTGCCCTTACCGCCAACTCCTACAGGCCACTTGACACTCTTGCCTTCACCCACCTTGCTCTTCCACTCGGAAGAAAAGGCCGAGAGGCTATTAGTGAACGCAAAGGTGGTGCCGGAACCGTCGGAACGGTGCGCCACAGTAATCTTGCCCTTACCACACTTGAGCTGATCCCAAGTGTTGATCTTGCCGAGGAAAATGTCGACGGCTTGCTGCTGAGTGAGCTTAAGGTTCTTGCAGTCTGCCTTGTTAAAGGCGATAGCAATGGTGCCGCCCACGGCGGGGAACTGAATCACCCCACGCTTTACCTTAGCAGCCTCCTTGTCTTTGATTGGTTCGTCGGTGGCGCCGAATTCAACAGTACCGGCTACGAATTGACGCACGCCCGAGCCGGAACCAACCGACTGGTAGTTGACACGCACCTTGTTGGCCACACCAGCGAAAGCGCGCTGATAGAAAGCTGCAGGGAAGGTTGCCCCGGCGCCATTGATAGTGGCCTGGGCAAGCGCAGGAATCATTGCTGAAGTTGCGCCAGCACCGATAGCTGCAACGGTACCGACAATCAGGGCCTTCTTGGCGAAGGTCATGGAAAAAGACTTTTAGGGTCAACCCATTAATAGCAAGACGCACAGCTAGCAGTCTTTATCGCCCGGTTAAGGGGGGTTCAAGATTGGCGCAAATTAGCTTTGCAAACAATAAAAAGCCCCCCATTGCTGGGGGGCTGAAGGTGTGTGAGTTGTAGCTACGAGAAAGCGGTGAGGAGTGTCTGGATAAACGCCAGTTGGATCAGAAGCGGAAAGTGGTTTGAATCACGCCGCCATAAGTACCTTCGCCAGCATTACCGTCGTTATAGTTTTTAGTGATCCAGAAGACGGCCGGGGTGACGGAGATATTGTCAGAGACACGGAAGCGGTAGAACAACTCGTACATGTAGCCAGGGGTTTGATCAACACCATTATCGGAGCTGCTGGTCACGTAGAGGGGTGAACCCACTGCGAAGCCTGCGCTGTTGCCCTTGGCAAACACATCCTTCCACTGGAGGCCAACCATCCAAGACCAGATGTCCGCTGATGGCTGGGTATCTCCGCTGGTGTAGTTGGTGTAGCTAAAGCCACCGGAGATCGAGGGAAGCCACTTAGCATCCATCGGTTCCCAGAAACCAGCGAGCGAAACGCTGTTGCTATCCTGACCAGCACCTACTGTCCGGAAGAAGTCACTGGAAGGGCTGTTGGGATCCCTCAGGCGTGCATTTTCGGAGCCGTAGCGATAAGCCACTGCTGCCCCCCAGTTCTGGCCTTTAACACCCAACTGGGCCAGAATGTTCTGTGCACCTTCTGACTCAAAGGCACCAATTTGGGAGTTTGCGAAGCCATCTCCTTCGCCACCATCTTGGGAAACCCAGTTGACATCAAAGGAAACAAAGGGGTCGCCTTTCTTGACCTTTTGCTTCCAAGATAAGCCTGCAGCAGCACCTGTGGCTTTGTTGTAGGTACCCGTTGCACCGGCCAGGTTAAAGAAGTCGAGGATATCAGACTTATAAGCAGTTGGCAGGAAGGTAAGCATCTCGGTGTTACGGGCGAGTGCGCCGACCGTAAGCTTCACTTCATTGCCTACTGGGAAAGTATAGAAGAGTCGATCGATGGAAACAGCATTTCCCCCATCAACAGCATTTTCCTCAGCCTTATCCAGCTTGAACACGTTGCCGCTGCTGCCGAAAGGATCATCGAGGAAGTTGCCACTACGCAGGCGGGTCCTCAGCAAGTCCTTACCAGTGAAGCTGGTATCGAAGCTGAGACGGACGTCGTAGTTGAAGGTGGTTTTGGTTGAACCGTCACCGTCGTAGTTGGGAGATCCGCCAATAATCATGCTCACTTCACCACGCAGCTTGGTAGTGGTGGAGAACTGTTGAGCCTCCAAGACCCCTACCTTCTTCTCAAGGCCATCGACGCGGCCGCGAAGAGTGGCAAGTTCAGCTTTGAACTCTTCCATCAGGCGCTGCAGTTCGTCGGTCACTTCAGTGACGCGATCGAGACAGGCGTTAAGCAGGGCAGCCGCTTCGTAGCGGGTCATGGCCTGGCCGCCTTTGTAGGTGCCGTTGGGGTAGCCGGCCACGCAGCCGTACTTCTCAACCAGGTTGCTCAGAGCCTGGTAAGCCCAGTCGGTGGGCTGGACGTCGGAAAACTGGGTGACGCTGGTGACTTGGTTCTTGGATTCCCAAGCGCGGAAGCGATCAACGTCTTGCTGTTGCATGTACTCGTTGACGGCAGCAGCACCGTTCAACGAAGCCAGCTCTTGAGCAGAAGCGGCCATGGGGGCCATCATGCCAGTGCCAGCCAAAGCCAGCAGCAGCTTTTTAGAAAGATTCATCGGGTCCTCACACCGATAGGAAAGACTTCACAAAGGAAGTCGAGGGCAACTTATCTACGAAGCAAGGCCAAAACGAGCAACTAGGCGACATAGCCAATGTGCTCCTGGACACATTTGACTGAATTGCGGCTGAATTGCGGCTGAATTGCGGCTCAGTGCCCGCTTCCCATCAACCAATTCCCAGGACGCGCCTTAAGCCAACACTCAGCCAAGAACGCGGCCCAGCGGGCCGCGGCTCCGCCAGTAGGGCAAACCGCAGGCGGCGGCGCTGCCGGTGGGGCAACAACTCATCCACCAGCTCGCGCCACTGCAGCCAGCAATGGCGTTGATGTTGCACCAGCAGCCACTCCAGTTGGGGCAAGGTGTCTTCAAACCGTCCTGGCACCTGGTCGTGGATGGCGCTTTGCAGCACCTGCAGATCATTCCACTCCCCCAGCAGCTCCTGGCCCAGCTTGAAGCGGCTAATCCAGGGTTCCGTAGCGGCACCCTGCAAGGGAGCAAGATTCTCCAGCAGATAACGCACCTGCTTGAGCTGGCGGCGCAGCTCATGCAACTGCTCGGTTTCAGCAGAATTCTTTTGAACCGAATCCTTGCTGATCTGCCAACCCGGGTGAAGAAACAGACCCGAAACTGCGGGCCCCTGCCACTCCACCACCCACTGTGAAATCGGTTGCTCACCAAGCGACGTGAAGGTGGGCTCCTTCAACCAACGCTGTAGCTGACCCAACCCCTCTAGGTAGGAGCGGCTTTGCAACACCTCCACCACATGGCCGTGGGCTAGCTGACGCTCGCGGCGCAACTGCCTGAGCACTGGGCGCAGGGCCTTCACCTCCGCTGCCGGCAATTGGGGCAGGAAGCCATCTTCGAGGCGTTCGCGTAAAACATCTAGATCCCGGGCCATCCCCAAACGGCGCACCCATTTGGCAAGGCGCTGATCATTAACAGCAGCTGGCAGCTGCAGGGCCGGCTCAAACTGAACCAATGTCGTGCGCAGCCGACGCATTACTACCCGCATCTGATGCAGCGGCTCGCTGCCCTCGCCTGATGCCACTGGTGTCTGCAGTTGGACCAGCTTGGCGACCTGTTTCTGCAGCAGTTCCCGCGCAAAGGCACCGCTTGCTAAACCGCGGCAGCGATCCATCAACACCATGCGGAACTCAACGGAATTCTGGTTTTTTGATGCTATCTAAGCTGCGCTGCAGAGCTTGGCCGGTGGTAAGACCCACCGGTAAATCGCCGCCAAAAGCCGTGCCGAGCACATGGCGGTAGAGCTTGCTTTCCACCAAGCGGTAGGTGCTGGAGGGCATGGGGATATATCCCGCCTGCTTGACCAGCTTCAAACCATTTTGGATTGTGTAAGCAACAAATTTTCGCAGCTCAGGCTGGCTAAGCAGTGCCTGATCGTTGACGTAAATAAAGAGAGGCCTGGATAGGGGCACATAACTCTCCTTCTGAACCGACTGCGGTGACGGATATGCAGGACCCTTACTACCCACAACGCTGAGGGCCTTTAAACGCTTGCTGTTGGCTTGAAAATAGGCATAGCCAAAGTAGCCAAGAGCATCAGGGTTACCAGCTACACAGGTAACCAGATCGTTGTCGTTTTCGCTTGTAAAAACATCAGCGCGCGAATTTTTATCATTGCCGTTTATAGCCTTATTAAAATAGTCGAATGTGCCGGAATCCTTGCCAGGGCCGCAAAGCCGAATCGGGCGATCAGGCCAATCCAGGTTCACCTGGCTCCAGCGAGTCACCTTGCCGGCAGCCGCCTGGCTCCAGAGGCGGGAGAGCTCGCGGGTGGTGATGCGGGTGGCCCAGGTGTTTTTAGGGTTGACCACCACCGTGATTGCATCAAAACCAATCGGCAGCTCAAGGAAGCGCACCCCTTTGGCGGCGCAAGCCTTGAGCTCCTTGGCGCTTATGGGGCGGGAAGCATTAGCCAGGTAAAGCTGCCCGCTGCAGAACTGACGGAAGCCGGCAGAGGTGCCCGTTTCCTTGAGCTCAAAGCGCACCTGGCCATTGGCACCGGCTTTTTGATAAGCCTGGATAGATGCCTGCATCACCGGAAACACTGTGCTGGAACCGCCGATGCGCAGCGGAGCAGGAGTCGCCGCCTGGGCAACTTCCAAGGGCAACAGCGACAGGAGAGCCAGATGGAGCCAGGAAAAGCGCAAGGCAGGGCGCATAACGGTCACAACCACAACAGAAGTCTGGGTGATTCCAGGGCTTAGAGGGGTTAAGGCCAGGTTGTGGCTTCAGCGCGGTGCCGTCCAATCCGCAAACCAACCACGGCGCCACAGCCAGTAGGTCTGGATTACGCCCACGATTGACATCAACAGCAGACAGTAGAAGTAGCCAAGATGCCAACGCAGCTCAGGCATGTTGGTGAAGTTCATGCCATAGATCCCGGCGATGAAGGTGAGCGGCGCGAAGATGCTGGTGAGGATGGTGAGGGTTTTCATCACCTGGTTCATCCTGTTGCCCACACTGGCCGCATAGGCCTGGGTGATGGCATCACATTGATGGCGCAACAACTCACAGTTTTCAAACAGCAACTCCACCAGATCGGCCATCTCCTGAAAGCCAACTAGGGCATCGGCGCCGAGTAGCTGCTGCCTTTGGCGCAGCAGCACCCGGATCTGGTGGCGCAGGGGCCAGACCTGGTTGCGAATCGTGCGCAGGTTGCTGCGATGCACAAAAGCCCGGGCCAATAACTTCGGCTTAGGGTCCCGTAAGGCAGCTTCTTCCAAATCGTCGAGGCGATTGGCGATCTGCTCAAGCATGGGGAAAAGGGCATCGAGCAACTCATCCACCAGGAAGTGGAGAATGTCATCGAGGTCGCGATGTTCCACCGCACCGACCCTGGATTCCAGCCAGGCGGTGAGCTCCGGAAACGACTCCCCCGCCGGAGCCTCCTCAAAGGTGACCAGCAGGTTGGGCAGTAGTAGCAGACCCACCTGGGAACTGAGCAGGTGCAATGGATCACGCGCAAAGCTGAGCCGGTGCAGCACCACGATCACGGCTTCCCCGAGACCATCAACCCGCGAACGCTGAGGCACCTCCAGTAGGGGAGGCAGCAACATGCGAGGCACTTGGACTATGTCGAGCATGGCCTCAACTGCCCCTGGATCGCCCAGGCCCATCACCCTCAGCCAAATGGGATAGCCGAGCGCTTGCAGAGGCAAAAGTTCGGCAGGGTTGTGCAGGGATATCAGCCGGAGGCCGTCTGGCTCAAACAAAACGGCGCTGAAGCAACTGCGGTGCCGCCCTCCAGAGACGTAGAGGTGGACCGGCAAATTGGCAGGCCGCTCCTCCAGCAGGTGGGAATTCAGAGCACCAGGGGTGGGGCGCAGCACGTTGGGGTCAGATCAGGAGCCTGCCAGCGGATCAAGAGTTGGCCACCGGCAACGATGCTGGCCTGGATCAGCAGACACATCACTACCTGTAGCCACCTACCACCCGTGGACTGATCCATGAGAGCGCAGATCGGATGATTTGGCATGTTGCGGCCGCCGACCTGATGCCGCCGGTGCTCCTGACGACACCGAAGCGCCCTTCAACACTCCTTAATCAGATCCTTCTAAATTGACATGAGTTCAGCAGACACCAATGTCCAGTGCGGGGCCCCGGCCCACCCCATCCGATCCGAGAGCCGAGGCCAACGGCCTGATCTCGCCCATGGAGCCCCATTCCACCTACCGGGGCTCTGATTGGACTCCCCAGCGTTTGATGTTTCACCAAAACCTCGAATCATTTGCCGAGAGGGTCGGACTGGTGGTGGGCCTGCAAAGCAATGGCAAGGTGAGTCAGGAGGAGGCCTACGCCGAAATCCGCCGCATCTGGAAGGATCTCAAGGACAGCAAGGACACCCTGCTAAACCTCCCGAAGCAGAGCTGAGCACTAAATCACTAAGGATTAATACTGCTTCCCAGGTGCTGGCACCGCAGCCGGGTTTCATTAGGGTCTGAGCATTGATCTGGTCTGGCTTGGATCCTGTCTCCCAGTTCCCCCTGGTGTTCCACGACCAGCAAGCGGTGGTGGATTTGGATCCCCAGGCCCTAGCTACCAAGCTGGCCCAGCACTTTCCTGTAGAGGATTTTGCCCCTCGCAACCCCTTGCTGAACCCGTTTCGGCACCGGGCCAGCACAGCCGTGGCTGGAGACCTCACTCTCACCTCTGGATATACAAGTCCTATTCATGGCTGCATCGGTGATAACCCCGGCATAGGCGCAATCAACATCTGCTACCGGGGGGAGTCTTCCTACGAAGTGGATGGAAACACCTTCCACATTCACGCTGAAGCACCCCTCTACTTCAACCCTGGTTTCTCTTACAACTACACCACTGGGCACTACAACGGTCTAGTGCTGCACGTAGACCTACAGCGATTGCAGGACACGGCAGCTGCCATCGGCGGCATGGGGTTATCCGGTCGACGCTTTGCCCCCGATCTGCAGCGTCCCCAGGTGCTCTCAATGACCGAGGGCCGGCAGGCCACACTGCTGATCACCATGCGCCGGGCCTTTGCCCTGCTGGATGCGCCGGAGCTGCAAGCCCATGGCGATCTGGCGGCGCTGCAGATCGACGACCTCATCTATCGCATCCTGGCCCTGGCCCTCTGCCCTCAACTAGAAAAGCAGGACTTGCAGGGCCGCCGGAAGGACGAGGGGCTTTGCAGGGAACTGATCTTCGAAGAACTGCTGGAGTGGATTGGGGCGAATCTGCAATCACCAATCAACCTCACGCAGCTGGAGCAGCGCAGTGGCTATTCGAGACGCAACCTGCAGCTCGCCTTCAGCCAACGCTTCGGTTGCGGACCAATCCAATGGATCCGCCGCCAGCGCCTTGGCCTGGCCCGGCAGCACCTGCTCAACCCCTCGCCGAGCGACAGCGTTGCCGGCATCTCCTCAAGACTGGGCTTCAGCAACCTCTCCGCCTTCAGCCGCGACTTCCACAACACCTACGGCATTCGCCCCTCAGAGATGTTGCGTGAAGGGCGACGGCTACACGGCTGAGCCCTTCAGCCCGGGGATAAAACGCCGCTCGTGCTGGGCACCGGTGAGCATGCGATTCCAATAAAGCCCCGGCAACAGCTTGCGCTTGATCCACCACATGCTCCAGCGCTCCTTAGTCGGGTCGAGCGGGAAGGAGGGGACCGGCTGCTGCTCATAGTTGAACTCAGCCATGATCGCCTTGCCATAGCCGGTGATCAAGGGGCAGCAGCTATAGCCGTCGTAGGCCGCCGCTAAGGGCTGGCCATCGAGCAGGGCAAGCAGGTTGGCCACCAGCACCGGCGCCTGGCCACGCACCGCCGCGGCCGTCTTGGAGTTCGGCATGCCACTGACATCGCCGAGCGAAAACACATTGGCGTAGCGGGTGTGCTGCAGGCTGAACTTGTCGACCTCGACGAAGCCGCTCACCGCTGCCAGCGGGCTATCTGCCACCACCTGGGGGGCAGCCATCGGCGGCGTCACGTGCAGCATCCCGTAACCGATCACTTCTTCGCGGCTGGTGTCTCCCTCACTCACCGTGAACACCGCCTCCCGACTCTGGGGACGCACCTCCGTAAGCACGTGGTTGTAGCGGGCATCAATACCCTTGCGCTTCACCACCTCCCGTAGCGGTGCGGCATATACGGGCACTCCGAAGATGCCAGGCGTGGCGGTGGCATAGATCACCTTTGCCGTTAGTCGCTTCTTGGCAACAACATCGGCAGCCAGATAGGCGATCTTCTGGGGCGCCCCAGGACACTTGATCGGCATCGGCGCACAAGTAAACACGGCGTTGCCGTCGGCCCCCTGGCCGCCCTTGAAGGCCTGGAGAGTGTCCCAGGTGTAGGCGGCGTGGTGCTGGCTGTAGTTGCTGCACACCCCGCCCTGGCCAAGGGCCTCGGGCAGGCCCTTGATCTTGTCCCAGCAGAGCTGCAGGCCGGTGGCCACCACCAGCACGTCGTAGCTGAGGCTCTGGCCGCTGGCTGTGCTCACCAGGTTGCGATCCGGATCGAAACCAGCCACCGCATCCCGGATCCAGGTCACCCCCGCTGGGATGAGATCTGCCTCAGAGCGACGAGTCTCCTCAAGGCTGAACACACCTGCACCCACCAGGGTCCAGCCCGGTTGGTAGTAGTGATCGCTGGAGGGCTCGAGAATCGTTACCGCAAGGGCCGGACGGGCCCGTTTCAGCTGGGCGGCGGCGGTGATGCCGGCGGCGCCGCCGCCGACAATCAAAATTTGGTGATGGGCCATAAAAAGGGCCGCTGGTGGAGCAGCGGCTGGATGCCATTCCCCCGCTTTAGACGGGAAGCGTCAAGTCGACAAGCACGAAGGGTTCACACCGCCAAGGATTCACACCGATTCGGTTACCTCGCGTTTGAGCAGGGCGTAGAGATAGTCGGGTGCCTTGTAACGGGTGGGTAGGCAGGAGTGGAGCAGGCTGAGTCGGTCCCAGGCCACGGTGCGCTTGATCGCCTCCAAACTGCGCCCTTCCCGGATCAGTAGCCGTAGGGCCTTGCAGCAGCCGGAGTAACCAGCTTCCAATTCTCCGATCGTGGGTTTGGGGGCAACGGTCATGCTGGGAAAGTTCGGAAGGAAGCCCGCCGACGAGCTCGATACAACGCTAAACAGAGGGTTGTGTGCCCGCGGCAACAATGCCGTCCAGACACGAATCCTTACCAGTTCCACCACCACCGATCCCGCGCCATGCCAAGCCAGCAGCTGAGCCTGCGTCAACCCGATGACTGGCATGTGCATCTGCGGGATGGCTCCATGCTCCAAGCCGTCGCCCTGGCTACGGCCCGCCAGTTCGCCCGGGCGATCGTGATGCCAAACCTGAGCCCGCCTGTCACTACTGCTGCGGCAGCCGAGGCCTATCGCCGCCGCATCCGCGAAGCCTTGCCCGACGGCAGTCGCTTCGAACCACTGCTGACGGCGTACCTCACCGATGCCATTGATCCCGCCGAAATCGAACGGGGCTTCCGCCAGGGGGCCTGGGTGGCCTGCAAGCTCTACCCAGCCCATGCCACCACCAATTCAGCCGCTGGCGTCAGCTCAATCGAGGCGATCACGCCCGTGCTCGACACCCTCGAGCGCATCGGCTTGCCCTTGCTGATCCACGGCGAAGTAACCAGCGCCGATATCGACATTTTTGACCGGGAGGCGGTATTCATCGAGCGCCACCTGGAGCCCCTACTGGGGCGCCACCCCGGCCTGAAGGTGGTGCTTGAGCACATCACCACCAGTGATGCGGTTGATTTTGTGCGTAGCGGGCCGGGCAACCTGGCGGCCACGATCACGCCCCACCACCTGCACATCAACCGCAACGCCATGTTTGCCGGCGGCCTGCGGCCCGACCTCTACTGCCTGCCGGTGGCCAAGCGGGAACTGCACCGGATCGCCCTGCGGGGCGCCGCCACCTCCGGCAACCCGAAGTTCTTCCTGGGCACCGATTCCGCACCCCATGCCCGCACTGCCAAGGAAGCGGCCTGCGGCTGCGCTGGCATCTTCAATGCCCCATTTGCGCTGGAGAGCTACGCGGCGGTATTTGAGCAGGAGAACGCCCTGGAGAGGCTGGAGGCCTTCGCCTCAGAGTTTGGGCCCCGGTTTTACGGGCTACCGCTCAACGAGACCAAGGTCACCCTGGAGCGGCAGCCCCTGGAGGTACCCAGCCGGCTCCACCTCAATGATGCGGCCGGCACCGCCGTCGAACTGGTGCCCTTCCATGCTGGAGAAACCCTGCCCTGGCGGCTAGTGCAGCCCTGAGCCACCGAGGTGGTAGCAGGCCCGCCCCAGGTGCTGGCTCACCCGCTGCAGCCAGCGAATCGCCTCCAGCCGGGCCGTACCGGCATCGACATTCAGCTCGCCCCTGGCCACCACTGCCAGCACCTCCTGGCGGTATGGCCCGACACGGCTATGTAACTCCTGGGCACAGGCGCTGACCAGGGCGCTGGCTTGAGCCCAGTGGCCCTGCTGCACCAGCACGGGCAGCTGCTCAAGGGTGGCCAGGAGCTTCTGGCGCTCGCTAGCCAAACTCGGGCTTGTGGCTGCGGTGCGCAGGCGGTCCTGCTCCTCTTCACAACGCTCATGTAGGCGCTGAAGATGATCAAGACCATGCAGCAGGTGGAGCAGGGCCTCCCTTACCGCTTCATCGCTGCCCGGATGCGGCCCCGGCGCCAAGTGGATCTGATCGAGATAAAGCTGGAGTCGATCTAAATCGGCCTGCAGCACAGCCAGCCGCTGAGCGCCTGAGGCGGGCCTGCCGTTGCCCCTAGCCAGCCCATCGCTCAGCAACTGGAGCATTTCCAGCAGACACGCCTGCAGGGACTGGCGGGCTAGGCCGATGGCGGCAGCGAGATCGGCCGGCGGCGTGTCAGCCAGGTCATCGATTAGGCGTCCCTCCCCCGGCCGCACCAAGCGCCGGATCAGGGCGGCAAATGGCGCGGTGAACGGCAGAACGAGCAGCACGCCAAGCAAGTTGAAACCGGTGTGGAAAGCGGTGAGAGCAAATTCAGAGTCCTGCTGGCTCAGGGCTGGCCAACCCAGCCGTAGCAGCGCCAGGTAGGCCGGCAGCAGCAGGAAGGCCCCGATGGCGGTGAGGAGGTTGAAGATCACATGAGCCGCCGCGGTGCGACGGGCGCTGAGGCTGGCGCCAAGCGAGGCCATCACGGCGGTGACGGTAGTTCCCACATCCATGCCGATCACCAGGGCACAGGCCTGGGGCAGGCCGATCACCCCGCTCGCCAAGGCCGCCAGGGTGGTGGCCACCCCCGCCCCCGAGGATTGGGTGATCACCGTGCTGAGCAGACCGAGCAGCAGCAACTGCAGCCGCCCCCCCGGCAGGGAGGCATCAAAGCGGGCCGGATCAAGCAGCAACCCCTGACCAGCCAGCGCCTCCTGCAGCGCGTCAATACCCAAAAACAGCAGCGCTAGCCCAGCCAAGGCCTGGCCCAGCAGCGCCTGGCGGCCGCGGCCCAGCAGCCGCAGGCCGGCCCCCACCAGCAGCAGCGGCAGCATCACCCCGGCCAGCTCAAACTTGATGCCGAAAAGGGCCACCAGCCAGCCCAGGCCCGTGCTGCCCACGTTGGCGCCGAAGATGATGCCCAGGGACGACTGGAAGCTGAGCAGCCCAGCGCTGACAAAACCCACCGTGGCCACGGTGGTGGCGGTTGAAGATTGCACTAGTGCCGTACCGATCGCCCCAGCGGCGGCACCGCTCCAGGGGGATCGGGTGAAGCGCAGCAGGGCCTGACGCAGGCTGTTGCCCGCCAGGCTGCGCAAGGCCTCCGTCATCAAGCCCATCCCCAGCAAAAACAGTCCCAGACCGCCGGCAGCGTTGAACAGGGAACTGCCGGAGAGCGTCATGGGGGTGTCATGGGCGCCAGCGGCTACTTGAGCCAGGGACTGGCATCTATGGCGGCTCTAACGCAGGCTTGCCAGGCTATGCCCAATCCAGGCCTGCACCCGATCGCATGACCCACGCCCTGGTGGTGAACACGGGCAGCTCCAGCGTCAAGCTGGCCCTCTGCGATGCGAGCGGCCGACGGCTCTGGCAGGAGCAGCGCAGCTGGGGTCTTCCCCAAGCGGATTCGGGCAGCCAGCAACTGGCTGAACTGCTGGAGCAGTGGCTCTCCCCCCTGCTCGCGGCCCTTGAGCCCCTACCCCAGCTTGTAATTCACCGGATCGTGCACGGTGGTGTCCACTTCAGCGCTCCCACCCTGCTGAGCTCGCAGGTGCTGGCGGAGCTGGCAAACCTGGTGCCCCTGGCCCCGCTGCACAACGGCCCAGCGCTGGAGGCAATCAACTGGCTGCAGGGCCAACTCGAGGGTCAACTGGAGGGCAGCGCCATCCAGCAGTGGGCCTGCTTCGACTCCGCCTTCCACGCCAGCCTCAGCGAAGCTGCCTCCACCTACGCCATACCGGCGCCTTGGCGCCAGCAGGGCCTGCGCCGCTTCGGCTTCCACGGCCTCAACCACCAGCACGTGGGCGAAACGGTGGCAGCCCGAGAGCCAGACATACGCCGCCTGATCAGCTGCCAGCTCGGCGCCGGCTGCTCCCTCTGCGCGATCGAAATCGATCCTCAAGGCCAGCCGCGCAGCGTCGACACCACGATGGGCTTCACGCCGCTCGAGGGACTGGTGATGGCCAGCCGCAGCGGCAGCGTGGATCCAGGGCTGCTGCTGCACCTAATGCGCCAGGGCATTGGCGTCTCCGAACTGGATACGGCCCTTAACCGCCAGAGCGGCCTGCTGGGGCTATCCGAGCTCAGCGGAGACATGCGGGAGCTGCGCCTCCAGGCTGGCGAGGGCCACCGGGGCGCCCAGCTGGCAATCGCGGTGTTCCGCCACCGGCTACTGCAAGGGATTGGGGCCATGGCAGCCAGCCTCGGAGGAGTGGAGGCCATCGCCCTCAGCGGCGGTATCGGCGAACACGACGACGCCCTCGCCACCGAACTGGAGCAGGCCCTGGCCTGGTTGCCCGGGCTGCGCTGGCTGCGGGTGGCCGCCGATGAGGAAGGGTTGATGGTGCGGCTGATTGCAAAGAGCTGTGTCACCAGCCGGCGGACAGGCCAACGGCTGGCTTAACAACGAGCCCAAACAGCCTGCGGGCGATGGGCTTCTTCGTCAAACTCACCGATGCCATCGCCGACCGCCAGTCGCTGCTGGTTACCGGGCTTGATCCCAACCCGGAGATGTTGCAGAGCTGGGCAGCGAGGCGGGGCCTAGCGGGCCGCTCCTTCCTCAGCCAGGCCCGCCATTGGATCAAGGCGGTGATCGAGGCCACAGCGCCCCATGTGTGCGCCTACAAGCCCAGCCTTGGTTTTTATCAGGCCCTTGGGCCGGTGGGACTGGAGCTGCTGCTGGAGGTGCGCGACCTGGTGCCCCGCGATCTCCCCCTGATCATCGACGCCAAACACGGCGACCTCAACTCCTCCTCGGCCCTGGCCCACTACCTGTTCAAAGATCTGGGCGCCGATGCGGTGACCCTCTCCCCCCTGGCTGGCCAGGACATCGCTGCCCCCTTCCTGCTCTATCCAGACAAGGCCGTGGTGATGACCTGCCACAGCTCAAACCAGGCGGCGCGCCAGATCCAGCACTACCCGAATGAGGAGACACCTCTCTACCTGCAGATTGTGCGCGAGACCCAGCTGTGGGCCACCCCGGACCAGCTGTTGCTGGAGGTGGGAACCAGTGATCCGCTAATCCTGGCGCGGGTGCGGGCCGAAGCGCCCGAGCGCTTCTTGATCCTGCGCAGCCTCTGGGGGGAAGAGGAAAAGCTCGACGCCATGCTGCAGGCCGGCCTGGGGGCCGCCGCCGATGGGCTGCTGCTGCCCCTACCTCAAAACCTGCTGGTAGAAGACGACATGGCCAGTCGAGCCGAGGCGCTCAAACAGCAGATCACGGCAAAGCGGCACCAGTGGCTGGAAAATCACGACAAAGGCAACGCTGATACCTGTGCCCTGTGGCTACCTGAGAAGCAACCAAGCGCCGACCCGCTCGAGAGCCTGATTGTTGATCTGTTCGACATCGGCTGCCTGCTATTCGGCGATTACGTACAAGCCTCGGGCGCGGTCTTCAATTACTACGTCGATCTGCGCCAGATCATCTCCGACCCAAACCTGTTCCACCGAGTGCTCCACGCCTATGCCGGCAAGCTGCAGGGCCTCGAATTTGACCGCATCGCCGGCATCCCCTACGGCTCCCTGCCCACCGCCACTGGGCTTTCACTGCAACTGCACAAGCCGCTGATCTATCCCCGCAAGGAGGTAAAGGCTCATGGCGCCCGGCGCCTGATCGAGGGCGACTTTGAGGAAGGCGACCGGGTGGTGGTGGTAGACGACATCTTGATCACAGGCGGCAGCGTCCTAGAGGGCATCGGCAAGCTGGAGAGCTCGGGCCTGACGGTGCAGGACGTGGTGGTGTTCATCGACCATGGCGGCGACCATGACCGCCGCGCCCGGGAGCGGCTGGCGGCGGCGGGCTACAGCTGCCATTCCGTGCTGGACATCGCCCAGATCACCGCTGTGCTGCAGCGGGCCAGCCGGCTCAGCGATGCCCAGGCCGCGAGCCTCGGCTCAGCCCATGCCAACTCAGCCCAGCCGTGATCGCGACCCTCTTTGCCCAGGCACCCCTCTTTGCTCAGGCACCTTTCTTTGCTCAGGCACCCCTCTTTGCTCAGGCACCAGGTCTTAATGGAGTGCCCTTGGAGGGCCAGCTGCTGTTTATCGGCCTGCTGTTTCTAGGCACCTTGGCGATCAGCCGGTTCTCTGTCCAGATCGGAATCCCGGCGATTCTCGGGGTGCTGCTGCTGGGCCTAGCTATCAACATCAAAAGTCTCAACGTCTCCCACGAACAGGCCGAAAGCCTGCATGTATTCGCCCTGGCCCTGCTGCTTTTTTATGCGGGGCTGAAAACGGATATCAAAACTATCCGGGGCTTTTTGGAATACGGCCTGGCCCTGGCGGTAGGCGGTGTGGCGATTGCCACGGGTCTGCTGGCCGGCCTGATCTGGCTGCTTTCTTCCGCTGGTGGAAACCAACTGGCACCAGGACTCAGCAACGCCATGCCCCTGGGGGCCGCCCTGCTGATTGCCGCCTGCCTGGGCTCCACCGATGCCGGAGCCACCATCAACGTACTGAGTTCGGTGCGGCACCTGGTGCCAGAACGGCTCAAGCACCTGCTCGAATTCGAATCCTCGGTCAATGACCCAACGGCCCTGCTGCTATTTGGGTTGATCGTGGGGTTGTTCAGCACCTCCAGCGCCGGCGCCAGCCTCGAGCAAGCAGCACCTGTAGTAGTGATGCTCAACGGCCTGCGCAGCTTCGTGCAACAGGTAGGCGGCGGCCTAGTCATAGGAGCACTGTTTGGCTATGTGGCCAAATTCGTGATCAATGAGCTGGCCCACGACAAATCCCAGCTACTAATCGTAGCCATGTCTATTGCCTTTGTAGACTATGGCTGCAGCTACTTTCTAGGCGGATCCGGATTAATTTCGGTATACATCACTGGAGCAATGATGACCAACATGGTCTACCGCCAAGCCGATATCAACCATGAATCGATTCAGGAGGTACTACTGCCCTTCAACACCATGGCTGAGATCTGTATATTTTTACTATTTGGTCTGCTGGTGAATCCAAGCAGCCTGGTTCCCGCCCTGCCTGTGGGCTTGATAACCGCGGCGGTGTTGATGCTGGTGGTGAGACCAATCAGCGTCTTGGTGTTCCAACCCCTCTCCCCCTTCCGCTGGAAAGACAGCGTGCTGATTTCTTGGTGTGGCCTAAGGGGGGCAGTGCCTTTGGCCCTCTCTTACAGCGCGGTCGATCAGATCAACCACCTACGCGGTGTTGACCCAGGCTCCGTCATTGCCCTAGCCCACAACGCCCAAAGCATCGTATTCGTTGTGGTGCTGATCAACCTGCTAGCCCAAGGCCTCACCCTGCCGCGGCTCTGCCGTCGGCTCAACCTGATCTCGGCGCCACCTGAAGCCGTAGGGTGATTGGTGCGTCTTTGCAACTCCTGGACGCCCACCCGTGCGATGAGCAGCAGTCAGGGACTCACCATCGGGGAACTCGAAGCCAATTATTCGCTTTATTGCAAGGCCCTGAGGCTGCTTCTAAAGGAGGGAAAAACCGTAGCCGCCATTCAGCGCACCGTCTGCTGGAGCCGTTTGGAGCAACTGCATATCTGCTTGCCTAGTCGCTATAAAGCGCCTGACTATCTCTGCGTTGTGCTGAAGCGCGATCTCGGCTGATCATTCATCCCGGCCCGAGCAGCGCAACGCAAAGGCTCCCATGAAATCGATCTCAGATCCCTTTCTGCGCCGGCCCGTGCTCACCCTGGTGGTGAGTCTGCTGGTGCTATTGACAGGGCTGGTGTGTTTACCGCTGCTGCAGGTGGAAAACCTGCCGCCGATTGCTCCCAGCCGAGTCACGGTGCGGGCCACCTACCCAGGTGCCGGCCCAGAGGTGGTGGAGCAGGGGGTCACCGCCCTGCTGGAGCAACAGCTCAACGGCCTCGAGCGGCTCGACAGCATCCGCTCCACCAGCTCAGCCAACGGCAGCTCCATCACCCTGGGATTCGAGGGCGGCGACCCCGAGCTCAACCAGATCAACACCCAGAACGAAGTGGCGGTGGTGACTCGCCAGCTGCCAGCACCGGTGGCGCGCTTCGGGGTGCAGGTGCGGCGCAGCTCCGACGACCTGCTGATGATTCTCAGCTTCAGTGCCGATCCCAAGCTCTATGGCGAAACCTTTTTGAGCGGCTGGCTCGACCAGGTGGTGAAAGAGAAGCTGCAGCGGGTGCCTGGGGTGGGCAACGTCACCCTTGCAGGTGGAAATAGCCTGGCCTTCAGGCTCTGGCTCAACCCGGCTCATCTCGAGGAGCGCGGCCTCACCATTACCGATGTGCGCACGGCCCTGCAACAGCAAAACGTGCTGGCTGCATTGGGTCAAATGGGTGAAGCCCCCAGCCCCAACGGCCAGGAGCTCACCCTGCCGCTGCGCATGGAGGGGCGCCTGCGCAGTCCGGCGGAATTTGAGCAGCTGGTGGTGGCCCGCAGCGCTAATGGAGGCGTCACCCTGCTGCGGGATGTGGGCCGAGTGAGCCTGGGCAGCGAGAGCTACGACACGATCGCCACCAACCTGCAAGGCAGACCAGCGGTAGCCGTGCTGATCAACCAGCGCGACGGCAGCAACGCCATCGCCGTTAGCAAAGCTGTGAATGCAGCCCTCGATGAGCTTGCACCCCAATTTCCGCCCGGGGTAGATCAGCAGTTGATTGTTGATGAGGCCGACTTTGTGCGCGGCAGCATCCAGGGCACCCTCGACAGCCTGCGCGATGCGGTGTTGCTGGTGTTCTTGGTGCTACTTCTTGGCCTTGGCAACAGCCGCCTGGCCCTGATTACAGCTGCCGCAGTGCCAGTGGCCTTGATCGGCTCGTTGAGCGTGCTGAAGCTTGCCGGCCAATCGCTCAACACCCTCACCCTGTTTGGCTTGGTGCTGGCCTCTGGGCTGGTGGTGGACGACGCCATCGTGGTGAGCGAGGACATTGGCCGCCGGCTGGAGGCTGGCAAGCCGCCCCTACAAGCCGCCCGCGAAGCCATGGCCGAGCTGGGCGGGGCCGTGGTAGCCACCTCCCTAGCCCTGGTGGTGGTGTTCATCCCGGTGCTGGGCCTGGGGGGCAGCTTGGGCCGGCTGTACGCGCCGATCGCAATCACGATCAGCGGCGCCATCGCCTTCTCCACCCTGAATGCCCTGAGCTTCACGCCGGTAGCCGGCAGCCGACTACTAAACCCCGAGCGCCGCGAACCGGCCTGGTTGCTGCGTTGGATCGACCCGCCGCGGCGCTGGCTCGAGGGACTGGAGGTGCCCTACGAGCGCTGGCTGGCTTGGACTATGAAGCGGCGGCGGCTGGTGATGTCCCTGCTGCTGGCTGGCCTAATGATCACGGGATTCGCCCTGCAAGCCCTGCCCAAGGCCTTCATTCCCCAGGAGGACAACGGTCAGCTGCGGGGAGTTGTGATTCTGGCTGATGGCCTCGGATTGCAGCAGACCCAACGGGTGCTGGAGCAGGTGCGCCAGGTGGTGGCCGACGAGCCGCTGATCACTCGAGCCACCTTCTATGCAGGGCGCTCCTTTGGGGACAGCAGCCCTAATAAGGGCATCTTCTACCTGCGTTTGGCGCCGATCGAGCAGCGCCGTGGCGCCGAGGCAGCTACTCGGGCCGTGGGACAGAGACTCAATGGCGAGTTGCGCCGCCGCATCACCGGTGCAGTGGTACAGCTCAGCGAGGCCCCCTCTGTGCGCGGTTTTAGTGCTGAAGGCGGGCTCGAGCTCGAACTGCTGGACAACAGCAACGGGCAACTCAGCCTCTCTGACTTCGAGCAGCAAGCCCAGGCCTTCATCCGCGCCGCCCAAGCCACCAATCGCTTTGAACGGGTTTCAACCCGCTTTACCGCCGGTGCCCCCCTGGTGCAGCTTGTGCCAGATCGGCTGCAGATTGCCTCCCTTGGGGTGGATCTCAGCACCGTGGTGGACACCCTCGGAGCCAGCTTCGGCAGTGACTACGTCAATGACAGCTTTGAGAGTGACCAGGTGCGCAAGGTAATCGTGCAGCTTGACGGCGCCTCGCGCCGCAGCGCCGATGACGTGCTCGCTCTGCAGGTGAAAACCCGTGACGGCCAGCTGATCCCCCTGGCCCAATTGGTGCGAGTCGAACAAGAAACAGGTCCTACCTCGATCAATCACACCCGGCTGGTGCGTTCGATCAGCATCCGGGCCCTGCCCCGCCCTGGCGTAAGCAGTGGCCAAGCCATGGCCAGCCTGATGGAAGTGCAGCGGCAGCTCGGCGGCAGTACCGAATTGGAATGGGCCGGCCTGGCTCGGGAAGAGTCACGCGCCGGTGGCGGAAACCTGCGGGTGTTTGCCTTAGCGATCCTGGTGATGGTTTTGGTGCTAGCAGCCCTCTACGACAACTTTGCCGACCCCTTGATCATCCTGGTGACCGTGCCCCTAGCCATGCTGGGGGCCATCGGCGGCCTGATGCTGCGGGCCCTGCCCCTGGACGTTTATGGACAGATGGGCTTGCTGGTGCTGGTGAGCCTGGCCGCCAAGAATGGCATCTTGATCGTGGAGTTTGCCAACCAGCGCATGGCCGAAGGACTGGATCTAGACACGGCGATCCGAGGCGCCGCCATCGCCCGCCTACGGCCGATCCTGCTTACGGCCATTTCCTCACTGGCGGGCTTCGTGCCCCTGCTGCTGGCCAGCGGCTTCGGTTCAGGTAGCCGGGTGAGTATCGGCACGGTGGTGTTTTCAGGGCTACTTGTAGCCACCGTCCTCAGCCTGTTCGCGGTGCCGGTGGTTTACCGGATCGTCAAGGGCTGGGAGTTGGGCAACCCTAAGGCTGCTGGCTTTCCTGCACCGTAAGACGGCTGATCAACACCCCCATCACTGCGGCCACATAAAACGTGCCCGCTATGGCGATGGCCACGCTCACCATCTGGGCTTGGGGGCTCTCGGGAATCACGTCGCCGTAGCCCATCGTGGTGAGGCTGACGAAGGCAAAGTAATTGAGTCGCACAAAATTGAGGCCCCACACCGGGCTGCTCTGGCCCATATCCTGCGCCGACAAGTTCACGTTGCTGAAGCTGGCCGGATCAATCGTCTCCAGGGCACAACAGAGCAAGCCTGCTGCCAAGCCGAGCATCAGATAGCCCGCCAGCGCCCCCCGCAACACCACATCCGACACCCGTCGCTCCTGGGCCAGGCCCCTGATTAGGCGGATAGCACTCCAACCGCTGAATAAGGCCCACAGCGCAATCACCGGGATACCGGTGCTGCGCAGCTCCAGCGGAGTGAAATACCAGAGCAGACCAACAGCAATGGCCGCAACTCCCAGCCCCTTGAATAACCGCCGCGGGAGTATTCCGAACTGCAGGCTGCCAGTGGGATTACCCAGGCCCCGGATCATCACAAGAGCCATCAGTAGATAGCCCAAGGAGGAAAGACGATTCCAGGGTTGGGGCAGGGTGAAGGTGATCAGCACCAACAGACAAACGATCAGCAGATGGCCGTAGCTCTGCTGTCGTGGGGTAGATCCCCCATCCATCAGTCGAAGCCGAGCAGGTCGAAAATCTCCCGATCCTTAAGGGATTCGGCCTCCAAGGGCTCGACGTCGTCGAGCATCCGCTGGGCCAGGTTCAAATATTCCTGCTGAACAGCATCCACTTCCGGTGTGCTTTCCATCTCGAAGATAGTGCACTTCTTGAGGCGGGATTTACGAATCGCGTCCACGGTCTTGAAATGGGCCATGGTGCGCAGCCCCGTGCGGGCATTGAACTTGTCGATTTCGTCGGTCTCCTCAGAGCGGTTGGCGATCACACCACCGAGACGCACCTTGTAGTTCTTGGCCTTGGCATTAATGGCCTGCATGATCCGGTTCATCGCGAAGATCGAATCGAAATCATTGGCAGTAACAATCAGGCAGTAGTGGGCGTGCTGAAGCGGTGCAGCAAAGCCACCACACACCACATCTCCCAACACATCAAAGATCACCACATCGGTTTCTTCGAGCAGGTGGTGCTCCTTGAGCAATTTCACCGTCTGACCTGTGACATAGCCACCGCATCCAGTACCCGCCGGCGGACCACCAGACTCCACACACATCACGCCGTTGTAACCCTCAAACACAAAGTCTTCGGGCCGCAACTCCTCTGTATGAAAATCTACCGTTTCGAGAATATCGATCACGGTGGGCACCATCCTCTTGGTGAGGGTGAAAGTACTGTCGTGCTTGGGATCGCAACCGATCTGCAGCACCCGCTTGCCCAGCTTCGAAAAGGCCGCCGAAAGGTTTGAAGAGGTAGTCGATTTACCGATCCCACCTTTGCCATAAACTGCCAGCACTAAGGCACCTTCCTCGATAGCCATGGTGGGATCAAGGTGTACCTGCACACTGCCCTCGCCATCAGGCTTGGAAGTAGCTGGAGGATTGAGTGTTGTGGTCATTGAAGTTGGGGAAACAGGAAAGATCGGAACTGAAACTCTTAGCTAAATAATTTAGGACCGTAAGGCTTAGTCCTTGACTTTTGGAATCAGTGAAGGAGCGTCAGGGTCACCCCCGCAGCGCGGGCCTGCTATTGCCATCCAACCCATCATGGAGCGAAATGGGCCTTGGCCTCATAAAGGGCTTCGCTGTCGATCAGAGCTAGGCCCTGCTCGCGGGCGTAGGCCTCCGTGTTTTTACGCACCTTGCCCCGCACAAAGAAGGGGATCTTGGCCAGCTCAGCTTCACCATCCGGGCTCCAAACGATCACCCCATCGCCGGGAATGCTGGCTGGCGCAGTGTCATTAGCTTGGGGAGCAGCAGTTGCTGTAGCAGTCACCGTGGCCGTGACCGTGGACGTGGCCGTAGAGGTGGGGTGCTTGGCGGGGGCACTGGCACCCTCTAGGTGGCTGAGGTGCCCATCCACGAATTCAAAATCGTGGCGGAACATGCCGATCAGGTGCTCCTCCAGACCCATCATCAGCGGGTGCACCCAGCTGTCGAAGATCACATTTGCCCCCTCCCAGCCCATCTGGGGCGAAGTGCGCGCTGGCACATCCTGAACGTGCAGCGGCGAGCTGATCACGGCACAGGGGATGCCGAGGCGCTTGGCGCTGTGGCGCTCCATCTGGGTGCCAAGCACCAGCTCCGGGGCCGCCTCCGCCATCGCCGCCTCCACGGCCAGGTAGTCGTCTGAGATCAACGCCTCCAGCCCCAGCTCCTGGGCGGCCGCCCGCACCTCCCGTGCCTGCTCGCGGCTGTAGCTCCCCAGGCCGACCACCTTGAAGCCCAGCTCGCGGCTAGCGATGCGGGCTGCAGCGATGGCGTGGGTGGCATCGCCAAAAATGAATACCCGCTTACCGGTGAGGTAGGTGGAGTCCACCGAACGCGAATACCAAGGCAGCCGCGAGCGCCGTTCAGCAGCGCAGGTGCCGTCGGCTGCGGTTTCAAGCTCAGCGGGCAGCTCCACACCCAGCACCCCGTGCAGCTCCCGCAAAAAGGCGGCCGTAGCGCCGATACCAATCGGCACTGTCTTCACCGTCTGCATGCCGAAGCTGCGCTCCAGCCAGCTGCATACCGGACCCGCTAACTCGGGGTAGAGGCTCACGTTGGCATCAGCCGTGGGGATACGCATGAGGTCTGCCGGGCGGGCCCCCAGGGGCGCCACCACCGCCACATCAATGCCATAGCCAGCCAGCAACTGGCTGATCTCGCGCACATCGTCGCGGCAGCGGAAACCCAGCAGGCTGGGTCCCAGCAGATTCACCCGCGGCCGCCGGCCCTCGGCACGCCAGCGAGTCGGATCGGGCTTGGGCTCGCCGGGCGGCGGCACCTGGGCCTTGAGCAGGCCTCGCACCAGTTGATAAAGGGTTTCAGCGCCGCCCCAGTTCTCCTTCTTGGAGTAGGCCGGCAGTTCCAGGCTCACCACCGGGATGCCGCCCAGGTCCATGGTCGCCGCCAGGGAGCCAGGTTGGTCCTGGATCAGTTCGGCCGTGCAGCTCTCGCCCACCAGCAGCGCCTCGGGCTGGAAGCGCTCCACGGCTGCAGCGATCGAACTCTTCACCAGCTCGGCGGTGTCGCCACCCAGGTCGCGGGCCTGGAAGGTGGTGTAGGTAACGGGCGGGCGCCGGTCGCGCCGTTCAATCATCGTGAACAGCAGATCGGCATAGGTGTCGCCCTGGGGGGCGTGCAGCACGTAGTGCACCCCCTCCATCGAGGCGGCTATGCGCATGGCACCCACGTGGGGGGGCCCTTCGTAGGTCCAGAGGGTGAGTTCCATGGCTGATTAATGAGACGGGTGGTCAGGAAAAGGAGAGTGCGGCGCGGCGGCGCAGGGAGCGGGCAAACAATTCGGCCAGATCGCCGGCCTGGTCGCAACCGTGGATGGGGCTGAATACCAGCTCAATCGACCACTTGGTGGCGATTCCCTCCGCCTCCAGGGGATTGGCCAGGCCAAGGCCACACACCACAAGGTCTGGCCGCTCGGCGCGGACCCGCTCCAGCTGGCGTTCCACGTCTTGCCCCTCGGTAATACGGGTGCCAGGTGGCAACAGGGCCAGCTCCGCATCGAGCAGCTGGCGATCGAGATAGGGAGTGCCCACCTCCACCAGCTCCATGCCGCACTCGCGCTGCAGGAACCTCGCCAAGGAGAGCTCCAGCTGGGAATCGGGCAGCAGAAAAAGCCGCTTACCGGCCAGTAGCTCCCGGTGGGGAGCGATGGCACGCTGTCCCCGCTCCACCAGCGGATCGAGCACCTCGGCCACCAGGGCCGGGGCCACCCCGAAGGCAGCGGCGCCCGCAGCCATCCAGGCCCGACTGCCCTCCACACCAAACGGATAGGGAGCCGTAAGCAGCTGGCCGCCGCGGCTCACCAGGGCCCTTGCCGTAGCCGAGAGGAAGGGCTGGGCCAGCAGCACCCGGGAGCCAGGCCCAATCGGGGGCAACTCGGTGGAGCGCCGCGGCGGCAAGCTCGTGACCACCGGAATACCCAGGCGACCAAAAAGCTGCACCAGCCTGTCTTCCACCGCATCGGCCAAGGTGCCGACGATCAACAGCTGGTCGACCTCGCTGCTTGGCATCAGGGGAACCATCGCCAGCAGGGCTTGGTCTTCTCCCTGGGTGAAGGTGGTTTCGATGCCGCTGCCGCTGTAGTTCAGCACCATCACCCGGCCAGCCAGCTGGGTATTGAGCCGCTCGGCAGCCTTAGCCAGATCCAGCTTGATCACCTCGCTGGGGCAGGAGCCCACCAGAAACAAGGTGCGGATTTCGGGGCGCCGCTCCAGCAGATCCTTCACCAGCCGGTCGAGCTCATCATTGGCATCGGCTAGGCCGGCCAGATCACGCTCCCCCAGAATCGCAGTGCCGAAGCGGGGTTCGGCAAAGATCATCACTCCGGCGGCGCTCTGAACCAGGTGGGCGCAGGTGCGGGAGCCCACCACTAGAAAAAAGGCATCCGGCATGCGCCGGTGCAGCCAGACAATCGAGGTGAGTCCGCAGAACACCTCCCGCTGACCGCTCTCCTTAAGCAGCTGTAGGGGCGGCTGCTCCGCCAAACCAGTTGTCATGTCACCAATCACCGAAGACGCGCCCATCCAGGCGACCCCTGCGGAAAGAACCTTTAAGGGTTAACGGAGCTGGCAGGCCAACTGTCGACAACGACTACAAATGTTCGGGATCAGCCCACAGGCCGTAACTAATTGCAGCCGATAATCTTGGATGCGTGATCTGGAGCACCGGGTCCAGGTCCCATGCCCAAGCCTTTCTGGTCAATCGTCCCCAGACGACCACCCTCTCGGCGAGCACGCAAGCCCTGGCGAGCTCCCCTGTCGCTGGCCATGCTGGTGAACGCTGGCGCCATCGGCTATCACCTCAGTGAGGGGTGGGACTGGGGAGATTCCTATTGGATGGTGCTGATCACCCTCAGCACCCTGGGATTCAGCGACGGTCACACCCAGGTCCTGAGCGCCGGTGGGCGGGTGGTCACCACCCTGCTGATCCTGGGCGGGCTGGTGGTGGTGCAGATCAGTATCCAAGGGGTGCTGGGCCTGTCTGAATCCGGTTACTTCCGGCGCCTGCGCGAGCGCCGATTCCGCAGTTGGCTTTCCACCATGCATAACCATGTGATCCTTTGCGGCTATGGCCGCATCGGCCGCGAGATCGCCGAACAACTTGCCAGGGAAAACGTTCCCCTGCTGGTGGTGGAGATGGACGCGGAGCGCCGTGAGGCAGCAGAAGAGCGGGGGCTGGCCGTGCTGATGGCCGATGCCACCCTCGACGAAACTCTGCTGGATGCCGGCATCCACCGCTGCCGTGCCCTGGTGGCGGCCCTACCCAACAACGCATCCAACCTCTACGTGGTGCTGAGCGCCCGGGGTATGGCGCCCAACTGCCGGCTCATAGCCCGTTCCGATAGTGAGGAAGCGGAACGCAAGCTGCGCCTAGCCGGCGCCGATCAAGTGGTGAGCCCGTACGTCAGTGGGGGGCGCACCATGGCCGCCACCGCCCTACGGCCCCTAGCGGTGACCTTCATGGATCTTTTGGCGGGCTCTGGCTGCGAGGTGGAGGAATTTCTGCTGAGTAGCGACCCAGCTGACCTTGGCAGCCTCAATGGGGCATCCCTGGCGGAGCTCCAGCTCGGCTCGCGCTCTGGTGCCCTAGTGCTGGCGATCGTGCCGCCCCAGCCAGCCAGGAGTGATGTCCCAAGGCAGTACCGGGGATCCCAGTACTCCCAAGAGCGGCCAGAGTTGCTGGCCAATCCCGGAAGCGACACTCGCCTGGCTCCAGGCCAAATGCTTGTTGTGATGGGCAGTCAGGAGCAGCTGGACCGATTCACCCGGCTGCTTGGCACCGCCCTTAAAAGTGTGGACGTGATGTCTACCTGACTGTGATGATTAAAAAACGAACAACTAAGCCAGGGCTCAATCGTCGTAGACGAGGCAATTGACATCCGATGGGTTGAGATCACAGAACACCTCAAACGGTGTTGGAGCCTCGGTTTCCTCCGGATGGCGCAACTGAAAATCCTGCAGCTCCTTGATCTGCTGCTCGATCTTGCGGGCAACGGCCTGATCTCCCCGCTCCGTGGCCTCCGCCAGTGCTGAGTGATAGGTCACCAACTGGTCAGCAATGCTCGACATGGCGCTGGCTCCCTGAAAAGGAGTTGTGAGCGAACGGCAGAAAATTTAGTCCCGGCAAATGCCGGTAGGGCTGCCCGATCCGCCAACGGCAACAGAAGACCAAATACGTGTCAGTTTCCACACCGAAGCCGCGCCCCTCGCCATGGTGTGGCGGATCACAGAGATTTCCATGGCTGACGCTCCATACCTGGTGGCCCTAGCCCTAGTCGAACTCGATGGCAAGCGGGCCCTGCCCCTAACCGGCAAGTCCCAGCGGGAAGACAGCGGCGGCGAACCCGGCGAAGCAGGCCGCACCCTGGCCCTGGAGCTGCTGCTGAGGCTTTGGCAGCGCAGTGACGAGGGGCCCCTGCGGCGCGCCGCTGCTGAAGACAGCCTGTTGCTATTGGAGATGCCGCTCGAGGTAATGAGCGAGCGGTTGCCATTGATCAAGGCCGACTGGATCGCCGGTGGCACAACTGAAGATTTGCTAGCCAGCCTGAAGCAACTGGCCCAGCGGGGCTGGCGGATCGGCATCGTTAAATACCAGCCCGCCACCCTCACGCCCTGGCCCTAATCAGGCGCAACTGCGCTCAGGGACGCTGGGCGCGGGACCAGGAAGCAGGAGAAAAGGTATGGCCCTGCTCCAGGGCAATCGCCACGACCGCATCGACACTGCCGGCGGCATCAACCCGGGCCCTTAGGGCCATATCGGCATCAACCTTAACCATGAAGGCGGTGAGCTGGGCTTTCGACATGGTGTTGCAAGGCATGGAACACCCCATCCCTAGCCAGGGTTTGATGATTTGGCATCAAACCGCTGGTCAAAGCAGATCCCGATAGGGGCAGTTTTGACGAAAGCGTTAGGCGGCCCTGTATGGTGAAAAGTGATTCAAAGATTTCTCTGTAGCGAGCTAACCACTTTCTGTTGGGCCGTCGAAGGATCAATTCATAGTTTCTGAGTTCATGACCATTTACGTCGGCAATCTTTCCTTCGATGCAGAAGCGGAAGATGTCCAGCATCTGTTCAGCCAGTACGGACAGGTGAGCAAGTGCAGCCTCCCCCTCGACCGCGACACTGGCCGCAAGCGCGGTTTCGCTTTTGTCGAGATGGCCAATGAGGCCGAAGAGACCAAGGCAATTGAAGACCTCCAGGACGTTGAGTGGATGGGTCGCGCCATCCGCGTCAACAAAGCTGAGCCCCGCGGCAGCGGTGGCGGTGGCGGCGGTGGTGGCGGCGGTCGCCGCGACTTCGGCGGTGGCGGTGGCTACAACGGTGGTGGCTACGGCGGTGGCGGCAGCCGCTACTGAGCCCCGCTCTCAAATCTGATTTCCGGATCACTCCGCCGATCCATTGGCCGTCCCTACGGGGGCGGCTTTTTGATGCCAACCAACCAGCTTCCTAGCCTGAGCCCATGGCAAGCGCTCCCCCCTTGGTGCTGGTGCATGGTCTGTGGGACACGCCACGCCTGTTTGATCGCCTCAAAAGCCGGCTGGATGGGCGGCGATCTCCACTGCTTATCCCCTACCTACCCAATCGCCTCGGTGCCACTCCGATCCTGGAGCTAGCTCACCGGCTGGGCAGCCAAATCGAAGCAACCTTTGGTACCCAAACCCAAATCGACCTGCTGGGCTTCTCAATGGGCGGCGTGATCGGCCGTACCTGGATCCAACTTCAGGGCGGCCGATCCCGCACCCGCCGCTTCATCAGCGTCGGCAGCCCCCAGCAGGGCACTCTCACGGCTCAGCCCTGGCCAAGCTGGCTGCTGGCTGGTATTGCCGACATGAAGTGGGGCAGCCCGCTGCTGCACCAGCTCAACACAAATCTCGAGGAGCTAGACGGCGTGGAGTGCTGCAGCTTCTACTGCGCTGCCGACCTGATGGTGCTGCCTGGTTGGCGCGCCGTATTACCGCTGGGCCCGCGGCAGCCCTTGCCCGTGCGCACCCACCGGCAGCTACTGCAACATCCCGCGGCGCTGGAGCCACTGGTTGCCGAATTGCTGCGCCCCTGAACTGGCTTACAACCCCCCAACCTTCAATTTCTCTGAAACTCTGAAGGCTGACGCGATTTTCAGCAATTGGATCCAGAATCCAGGCATGGCTGATCCCATCGCTTCGGGTCGTTATCGCGTACGCGCTGCCGTAGAGCGCGAACAAAGCGTGCCGCTGCAAGTGCAAGCAGCTCGCTTCAACACCAGAGATGACGCAGAGACCTTCGCCCATTTGGTAGCCCACGATCGGCTCCAGAATGTGGTTGTCGAAAAGCTGGCGCCAGGAGGATGCTGGCTGCAGTTGAGCCTTGTGGCCTGCGCTATTTAGCTCTCAGCACCGCGAGCAAGCAGGGCGTGATTACTGGGGATCCTTAGATCCCAGGCCCAGCCGCAACGCTCGAGCAGACGGATAAAGCGGTAGGTGGGATCTGGCAATAACCGCACTCGCCCTTGCTTGAGGGTGATGCCTTGACGCACCGAAGCTTGGAAAGCGTGGTGAAGATTGTGCCAGCCCTCGCCCAAGGTGATCAAGGCCACAAACAGGTTGTTGCGGCTGGCATCTCCGGTGGCAAAGGGTTGATCGCCTTGCAGGTGGGCCAGGGAATTAACGCTGGCTACCCCGTGATAAAGAACTGTTGTGCTTAGGCAAAAGGCCGCCAGCCAAGGCAGCCCGCCCAGCTGCCAAGACAGGCCGGCAAGCAGCAGCACGGGCACAAAATGAAGCCTATCGATCAGGCGCAGTACCGGATCGGCCTCCACATCGGCCGGCAGGGTTGTGGGGAAAAAACTTGAAGACAACAACCAGCCAACCTGGGAGCGCCACAGGCCTCGCCATCCCGCTGAAGGAGCAAGGGGGGTGTGGGGGTCGGCGCAAGTGTCGACGTGGCGGTGATGGGTTTGGTGGTGGGCCTTCCACCAGCTAGGGCCCATTTGACCTGCCGAAGCACCCACAAAGGCACCGATCCAGGCAACGGGCCGGGGCGCCTTATAGCTGGAGTGGGTAATTAGGCGGTGATAGATGGCCGTGGTTGCCAGCATGCGCACCAAGTAGAGCCCCAAAGCCCAAAGGGCTGCACCGAGGCTGAGACCGGTCCAAAAGAGCAGCAGGCAGCCAAGGTGGGCAGCAATCGTCAAGACGGGCCCGAGGGAGTACAGAAAGCGACGTAGACGGGGCACTCAGCCCACTCCCGGAATGGATTCGAGCCTAGGAGGCAGAGCGCTGCAGCCTGAATCACGGCGGTGCGGGATCCCGCCGCAAGGCCACCATCTCTGGGACGAAAACGAAGGTGAGCTCGTCGAGGCATTCGGCCTGTCCGTCGATAGCGCTGACACCACCAGCAACAAAATCGATCAACCGCTGGGCCTCGCTGCGCTCCATCGCCCCGGCGTGGACCAGCACGGTCTTGCGCTCGCGCAGGTGGTGCACGATCCACTGGGCCTCCTCGAAGCGGGTGGGGTGAAACACAACCACTTCGGGCATCCATTCGTTGAATGGGCTGGGCATGCCTGGGGAAACCCCGCTGGCGGTGGGCACTCAACGTATGGGGCTATTGGTACATGTGCAAGGAGCGGCCCCGCCAGGTCCAGCCCCGGCCGCTGAGGGTCTTGATCACCGAGACCGGGGCCATGGCGCCGATCAACAGCCCGCCCAGACCCGCCAACCACCACCAGTTGAGGGGAGTGCCGAAATGGCGACGACTCCAGAGCCGGATCGCCAATTGCAGCGCGATGGCCAGCAGAGCCGCCAGAGCCGGCAACCAGGACAGGGGCAGGGGCGATCGCCAGGCCAATAGAAGGGCTGGGGGCAGCAACAACCAGGGAACGGCGTAGAGCTGCACCACCACCGCACCAGCCGCCAAGGCCTTCGCCACATCACCATCGAGGCCCAGCAGCCAGTTTTTGGTCCAGCCTTCCCAGAGAGAGGCCAAGTCCCGGTACATGCGCAGGGTCAACCAGTCGAGCCCCAGCAGATAGCGCAGGCGGAATCCCTGGCCCTTGATCGCCCGAGCCAGGGCGAGATCCTCCACCACCTCGCCGGCCACGGCAGCGTGGCCACCAATAGCTCTGTAGGCCTGGCTGCGGAACAGCAGAAACGGACCCGCTGCAAAGGCGAGGGGATCGCAGGGATCATTAGCGCGCTCAATTGGAAAACCCAGGCCCAGCAAGCTGGCGATGATCGGCTGCACAAGCCACTCGGCCAGGCAGCCACAGGTGAGCCGCGGCGCCAGGGTGAGCAAATCTGCCCCGTGGGCAATGGCGTCTGTCAAGGCGGCCCGCAGCGCTCCCGGAGCGACGCGCACATCCGCATCGATGAAGATCAACCAGTCGCTTTCGAGCTCACTGCTGGCGCGAAAACAGGCCCAGTTTTTACCCACCCAGCGCTCCGCCGGGGGACGGGCACCCGCCGAAAGCAGACCAAAGCGTGGATCGCCTGCGCCCGCCTCCAGGGCTAAGGCCGCAGTGGTGTCGCTTGAGTCGTCATCGACCACCAGCAGTGCCCAGTGCTCACAGGGCGCCTCGCTGGCGAGAATTGCCCGCACGCAGTCGCTGATGTTGTCCGCTTCGTTGTAGGCCGGCACCACCACGGTGCAGGAAGTAGGGGCAAGGAAGCTTCCTGATGGAGCTGGTTGAAGAGCTGGAGCTGCACTGAAGCTGCGTTCCAATAGGGCCAGCATCACCGCCAGACCAAGGCAGGAAATCAGCCCCCAGCCACTGGCCAGCGCGATCCAAATAGATGCGGAAGGTCCCAGGATTCAGCCGCTCCGCTGGCGCAGCAAGCGATCAGCCTCGGCGCGGCGACAAACCCGACGAAAGGGTGCAAGGCCAATGCCGAACAATTCCTCAAACAGCTGATTGGCGGCCATCACCGAAGCCAGGCCACAGCGATGCACCTGCTGCTCAAGGGGCATTTGCGGTTGGGCTGCAATGCCCTCAAACAGCCGACTAAGCCGAATGTGCTGGAGCGTCTGAAACGGTGTCTTGCCGCGGCAGTGGTCAAAGCAGAGATCGAGCCACTCAGCGCTTACACCGATCGAATAAGCCACCACCTCCAGCTCGATCTGCTCGGAAAAATGATGGGCGAAGTAATGGGCAGCCCGCTTCACTACTTCAAGTTGCTGGGCAGGAAACACGGGAAGGCTGCGGCAGCGACGCGGCGGACCGTGAACAGCACTGCTGAGTGCCGTTTGTGGTGAGAGTGGCCGCATCGCACTTCAGGAGGTGATCGCGTGTAAGACATCCAAGACGTCTCACCTTCCAACTGATAGCCCCACCGCAGCAGTGGCTGCAATCGCAATCAACACCGTTTGGGCGATCTGTAGCAAGGCTGCACCTATCGCAATGATCGACAGCACGCAGCTTTAGACAAGTGCACAAAGTTCGTGGGCAAGCTGTTCGCCACTGCGCAGTGCACCCTCAATCCGCCCAAATCCCACCCCGGCGATGAAGTCACCGCAAAACCCCACCCGGCTGCTTGGGCAGCAACTGAGTTCGGAGGGCAGTCCAGGAGCCAGGGGAAAAGCGGCACCCCAGCGCATCAGCTGGCGATCAGCCGTAGCTAGGTCTAGGCCAGGCAACCAGGGGGCCATCACCTGCTCAAGCGCAGTAGTGAGGGCAGCGATCACCGTATCTTCGCGGCCCTCATCGGGGGGCAGCTGAAGCATGCGGGCCACGGCGGAATGGGTGCCATAGACATCAAGGTGATCGGCGGCAAAGGAGTGGCTGGAATGGGCCACCACGGCGCAGCGACCGTCGGACAAGGGCTGGACGGTGATCCGCTGCAGCCCCCAGCGCTGCTGGGCTGCAGCATCGAAATGGAGCAAGCTGAAAGGAAGACTGGCCCAAGGTCCTGCCGCGGCTGCCTCAAGCAGCACCAGCAGATTGCTACGAGCCTCAGTGCGGATGCCGGCGATCACAGTGAGGGCATGCTCCAGCCGGAGGTCGCCCAGCCGTTCTGCGGCCTGCTTGAGGGGAACCTCCTCCCAGCCAAAGATCTGCCGGCTGCGCGGATGGGCCAACAAGGTGCTGCTCAGCACAAGCCAATGGGCCTGCCCCAGCAACTCCCCCTCCCGATCCAGCAGCTGCCAGAGCCCATCCTGCCAAATGAGATGGCGCACCAGGGTGCCGTAGTGAGGCTGCCACGCTTCGCCAGCCTCGCCAGCCAGGCTCAACAGTCCTTTGCAGAGATGATCCATGCCACCCCGACCCCGGTAAAGCTGGCCGAGCCCTAGGGCATCAGCCTGACCTGGCCGCAGGGTCGCTTCCCCCTGGAGCTGGGCGATCAAACCAGGCCACGGCTCAATCCAGCCTCCTGCCAGCAGGGGCTGCAACAACAGCGGCTCCGTTGCGCCGGTGATGTTGAGCAGGGGCGCCCCGTGATCGATGCGCAGCCCATGATCCTGGCGGGAGCGCCGGGTGCTGGCCCGTCCGCCCGGGCCTCGCCCCGTCTCCCAAAGGCTGAGGGCTCCGGTGTAACCCAAGCGGCGCAGCTGGGCAACGAAAGCGCAGCCCGATACACCGGCCCCGATCACGGCGATGGATTCAGGGCCCGAACTGGGCATACACAACAACTAAACCGCTAGGCCTTCAGGATGACAGCGATCTCAAAGGCTGCAGCCGATGATTGGCCTCCCGGCACTTGAGCATCCGGTACTGGTGTTTGACGGCGGCTGTCCCTTCTGCCGCCATTTCGCTGAGCTGGCGGAACTCCGCAGTGGCATCCCGAACTTGGCGATCCGCGATGGCCGCAGCGATCACGAACTGCGACGGCAGCTGCGGCAGCAGGGCTGGGACCTGAGCCGGGGTGCCGTGGTGTTGGCAGAGGGCCGGGTGCTGCATGGAGCCGAGGCGATTCAGTGGATTTGCAGCCGGCTGGAGCCCAGCGCCACCCTGCTGCAGCTGCTTGGCCCGCTCCTCGCCACACCGGGGAGAGCAAGACGCCTCTACCCGCTGCTGCTGCTGGCCCGGCGCCTCGCCCTTGCTGTGCGGGGATTACCTCTGGATCCGGACCAACCAGCTGGGCAGGCTGTAACAGGTAGCGTGAATTGATAAGGGAGTGGCTGTGGCGCGGTTTTTAGTAGTGCTCAAACCCGGCGTGCCTGTGGAGGCCGTCACCATGCTGGAGGCCCTCCAGCCCGTACTAGAGGGGCTTAGAGCGGAGATCGAGCACCGCACTCCAGCCCACCTCAGCGCCATGATCCGCGGTGGCGGTGAAAGCCAGCGGATGCAGCTATTTGCCGATGTGCAATCAAAAGCAGATGGCAAGGTGCTGGAGCTGGTGCTTCTGAGTCGCGAAGCCATGGGAACCACCGCACCCCACACCCGCGAGGTTTTCGAGCTGCTGCTGGAGTTGATTCAGCGGCATGTGCCATCTATGCCTCTCACCTTCCGCTCCGACAGGGACGGCCCACTGCCAATCGGAACCTGAGCCGATCAAGGCCTGCCCGGCCATCCCGGAAATTTAATAAAGGCTTAGGATTTGCGAGTAAGTCCTGGATTTGCTCCGTGAACGAGAACCACCCCGTGCTTCTCTCGCTTGACGCCGAGCTGGACCAGCTGCGCAGCGCCTACATCCAACAGCCCAACGAGCAGACCCGCTACCAGCTGGTGCGCCTCGAACAGCTCATCCACCAGTGGGCACCAGGTCGCTCCAGCAACGGCTGAGCTTGATTAGCTGGCCGACTGAGCCTCCTCAACAGTGGGCGGAATCACCAGCCGCAGCAGGATCGGAGCCAGAAAGGTGGTGCCAATCACCATCAACAAAATTGCTGCTTCCAGCGCCGGCGTGAGAATGCCGGCCTGGCTGCCGAGCCCCAGGAAAATCAGGCCCACTTCGCCACGGGGCATCATTCCCAGCCCAACCACCAAACGATTGGTGGGTTCCTTACTGAAATAGCTCCAGCCGGCAGCCACCTTGCCAGCCATGGCTACCACCAGCAGGAAAGCGGCCACGATCAGGCCCTCTCGGTTGGCGGGATCGAAAGGGTTGAGCACCGAGAGATCCAGGCCGGTGCCGATCAGCACAAAAAATACGGTGGCAAACAGGGCCACCAAGGGCTTCACCGCCGCATCGATGTCGTGGGTGTGCTTGGAGGCGCTGAGGATCAATCCAGCGGCAAAAGCACCCAAGGCCGCCTCTAACCCAATCGCCTGGGCGGCAAAGCAACAAACGGTGAGCACCAGAAAGCTTGCCACTGCTACGTCGCCGGGAGCTTTGAGCTGATCCACCACCCAGTCGAAGGCGGGAGCGGCCTTACGGCTCAGCACCAAGGCCACCGCCACAAACGCCACCGCCGCCAGACACAGCTTCAGCACCGGGCCAACACTGAAGGCACCACCACCAACGATCGCCACCACAACCGCCAAGATCACAATGCCGATGATGTCGTCGAGCACGGCGGCACCGATGACGATCTGGCCCTCGCGGCGCTTCAGCCATTTCAGTTCGCCGAAAACACTGGCGGTAATACCGATGGATGTGGCCGTCATGGCGGCCCCGGCAAACACAGCTGGAATCAACGGCACATGAAATATGAAGTAAAGACCAGCCGTACCGAGGGCAAAGGGCAGCACCACCCCAGCCACGGCCACAGTGGAGGCTTGAACGCCCACAGCCACCAGCTCGTCAAGCTCGCTCTCCAGACCAGTAAGAAAAAGCAGAGCGAACAGACCTAACTGGGATACGGCCTGCAGGTTCGGGAATGTTTCCCTGTAGACCTCTCGTGCCGCGTCCGGGCTGATCTGGGCCAAGGAGGCAAGCAGACCGGCGACTCCGGCACTGAGCTGGGCCTGGGTTTCTGGCGGCACGATTAGATGCAGTCCCGAAACACCGATCAGCACCCCAGCCACTAGCTCACCGAGGATCGTGGGCAACTGCAAGCGCACCATCACTTCCGCGATGGCCCTCGCAGCTAGGAAGATCACCACAAAGCGACCCACCTGAATCAGGGTTTCCGCCACCTCAAGCTGGTGGGAACTGAACTCCAGCAACACCGGAGAGATCGGCAACATCGGCAATGGGCAGGGTTAAAGTTTTATAGGGACGATGACATTGGGTTTGGGGTGGCAAAGCCAATCAGACCCGGGAGGTTCCTAGCGGTCAGCAGGGGCATCGATCAGGCCCCGATCCCTGAGTTCCTGCTCAAAGGCCCGCCCAAGCTGGGCCTCGCTGCTATGGCGTGACACCTGGCTAAGTAACAGCACAGTGCGCAGGCTCAACCAGCCGAGGCCGACAAGCAGGAGCAAGGTCATGGAGGCAAACCGTGGACCGAAGCAATCCTGGGCAGAACAGAAAGCAGCTGGGTCGGATGACAGTCACCCAACTTCCAACGGCACTCCCTATGGTTCTGCGCCAACCCACGCCTGTAGCGATGACAACCGCTTCGGCGCCACCCCGGCGCCCGTCCCTGCTGAATCACATCAGCACCAACAACATTAAAGGGGACCTCTTCGGAGGTGTCACCGCTGCGGTGATCGCCCTGCCCATGGCCCTCGCCTTCGGTGTGGCCTCGGGTGCAGGTGCAGCAGCCGGCCTCTGGGGCGCTGTTCTGGTGGGCCTGTTTGCTGCCCTTTTCGGCGGTACGCCCTCCCTGATCTCCGAGCCCACGGGGCCGATGACGGTCGTAATGACCGCCGTCATCGCGAGTTTGACCGCTGCTGATCCGGAAAACGGCCTGGCCATGGCCTTCACCGTGGTGATGCTGGCCGGCGTGTTCCAGATCGTCTTCGGCTTCCTGAAGCTGGGGCGTTATGTCACCCAGATGCCCTACACGGTGATCTCGGGCTTCATGAGCGGCATCGGGCTCATTTTGATCATCCTGCAGCTGGGTCCTTTCCTCGGCCAGGCCATCCCCAAGGGCGGCGTGATGGGCACCCTCAGCGCCCTACCACAGCTGCTTCAGAACGCCCGCCAGCCGGAAGTGGTTCTGGCGGTGATCACACTTGCCATCCTCTGGTTCACTCCGGCGGCGATCAAGAAAATCGCCCCACCCCAGCTGATTGCCCTGATAGCCGGCACGGTGCTCTCTCTCAGCCTGCTCAGCGGTGGCCCTGGTGGCGAGGAAATTCGCCGCATCGGCGAAATCGCCTCTGGCTTCCCCCAACTGCGCATGCCCTATTTCGAGCTGGGGCAAGCGAGCAAAATGCTGATCGATGCTGCCGTGTTGGGCATGCTCGGCTGCATTGATGCCTTACTGACAGCCGTCGTGGCTGACAGCATCACCCGCACAGAGCACGATTCCAACAAGGAATTGATCGGCCAGGGTTTAGGCAACATCGCTTCTGGCCTGTTCGGTGGCATCGCCGGTGCCGGCGCCACCATGGGCACCGTGGTCAACATTCAAGCCGGCGGCCGCAGTGCCCTCTCAGGCATCAGCCGGGCCGTAATCCTGATGGTGGTGATCCTCGCCTTCACTGGCGTAGCTGCCCAGATCCCCCAGGCAGTGCTGGCCGGTATCGCCCTCAAGGTGGGTGTCGACATCGTCGACTGGGGCTTCCTCAAGCGAGCCCACCGCATCTCGATCAGCGGCGCTCTGATCATGTATCTGGTGATCGCCCTGACCGTGCTGGTCGATCTGATCGCCGCTGTGGGCATCGGCGTGTTCATCGCCAACATCCTCACCATCGACAAGATGAGCGCCCTGCAGAGCAAAAGCGTCAAGTCGATCAGCACCGGCGACGGTGACCTGATGCTGCCCGACGACGAGAAGGCTCTGCTCGACCAAGGCAAAGGCAAGGTGCTGCTCTTCCAGCTCAACGGCGCCATGATCTTTGGTGTGGCCAAGGCCATCGGACGTGAACACAACGCCATCGGCGACGTTACTGCCGTGGTCTTCGATCTCACCGAGGTATCTCACCTGGGCGTTACTGCAGCGCTGGCTGTGGAGAACGCAGTTGAGGAAGCGATAGAGAAAGGGCGTGAGGTGTTTGTAGTGGGCGCCAACGGCACAACTCAGCGCCGATTGGAAAAGCTCGGCCTCTACAAGAAGCTGACCCCTGATCGCACAAACCTGAGCCGTCGCGACGCTCTCCAGCGATCTGTCGCAGCCATCGGCTGACGCCCCAATCCAACCCCCCAGGGCTCGGCAAAACCGGGCCCTTTTTTTGTCTTTAGTGACGCCACAAGAATCTGCTCAACGACAAACGATCCTCTCCACCATCCACGGATATGAACGACAATCGGCTTCTGTGACTTTTATCGCCTTGGAAGTGCCGTAGAACCTGACTGCCTGCCCATGACTGCCGTAGCCCAAAATTCATGGCGCTGCCAGCAGGAAGCGAAAGCAAATCCAAACTCCTCGCAGGCTTTACGTCATTGTGGCTGGTCTTGCCGCCGCCTATTAGCCAATGAAGCAAGCAAGACATGATCCGCAAAGCAACTGCAGAAATACAACCATGGATCAGGATCCCTGATCACAGAGATTGCACATGCTAGTTGATAAATCAACTCCCAAATGCCCAGGCCTAAAAAATACCCACTAACGTTTTCTTACACCCCCGCAGACGCCCAACCGATGCCTGCGCCACAGAAGCGCCCCAAGGGTGACTGCGACGCACTAAGCCAGCACATGCGCGCCATTGGTCGCATAGCCATACTCACCGCTGAGGAGGAAATCAGCCTGGCCAGGCTTGTCCAAAGCGGCTGTAAAGCCACTGACATAGCTCAGGAGATGAAGCTGCGAGCAGGCGGTGCGGCTCCCAGTCCCACCGCTTGGGCCAAGGAAACAGGCATGACGGTGCGCGAGTTGCAGATCTGCCTTAGGCAGGCCAACAAAGCGCGCAGCCGCATGGTGCTAGCCAACATTCGGTTGGTGATAACAATGTCTCGCCGCTACCGGCACACCCCTGTCGATCTGGAAGATCTGATCCAGGAGGGCACTATCGGCCTAATCAGGGCCGTGGAGCGGTTTGACCCCAGCCGGGGCTACCGCTTTTCCACCTACGCCACCTGGTGGATCCGCCACGGGATCACCAGTGCCCTATTGGCCAAGGGACGCACCATCCGCCTACCGGCCGCGATGGTGGATCAGCTTTGTCGGCTGCGCCAGACCCAGCAATCCCTGAGCCAGCAGCTGGGGCGGGACCCCAATCTGGAGGAGCTGGCGGCCGCCACAGGGCTTAAGCCACTGGACATCCGCGAGGTGTTGTTCCGGGCCCAAGAACCCCTGAGCCTCGATGGGCACCAAACCTCCCAATCTGAGTGGAGCTTGCTTGAAAGCCTGGCCTGCGAGGTCAGCAAGCCCCTGGAGCATGTTGATGCCACCTTGATGCAAGAAGATATCCATCAGCTGCTCGATGAACTTCCCAAACAGGAAGCCGAGTTGCTGCGCTTGCGCTATGGAATCGCAGCTGGGGAACCTTTGAGCCTGAGCGCCACGGCCCGGCAGATGGGCATCACCCGTGATACGGCCCGAGGTTTAGAACGAAGGGCCAATGCAACAATCCGGCGACTTTCGGTGCGCTTCATTGATCACCTTCAAGCCTGAGCCCATGACCTGGCACCCCCATCTCTGGCATCCCACCACCCAGGTGGCCACCAGCCCGGCGCCCCTGAGGGTGCAGTCGGCACGTGGCAGTGAGCTGGAGCTAGACGATGGCAGAAGGCTGATCGACGCCATCAGCAGCTGGTGGGTGACGCTGCATGGTCACGCCGAGCCGGCCATTGCGGCGGCGGTTGCGCGCCAAGCCCAGCAGCTGGAGCAGGTGATCTTCGCCAACTTCAGCCACGAACCCGCCGAGCAGCTGGCCACTCGGCTCAGCGCCCTCACTGGGCTGCAGCGCCTGTTTTTCTCCGACAACGGCTCCACCGCCGTGGAGGTAGCCCTCAAGATCGCCTGGCAGTGGTGGCGCAATCAGAACAGCGAGCGCCGCCAGTTAATCGCCTTTGAGGGGGCTTATCACGGCGACACCGTGGGCACCATGGCCCTAGGCGATCGCTCCCTATTCACCGCCGCCTACGAGCCCCTGCTTTTTGACGTGGCCAGGGTCGCCTGGCCCCACAGCCACTGGGGCGACGACAGCGTTGAGCCGCGGGAACAGCAGGCCCTTGGCCAGCTTGAGCTGGCCCTGGAGACACCCACAGCAGCGGTGATTTTTGAGCCCCTCATACAGGGGGCCAGTGGCATGCGCGTCGTGCGTCCAGCGTTCCTGCGGGCAGTGGCGGAAAGGGTCCAGGCTGCTGGTGCGCTGCTGATCGCCGATGAAGTCTTCACCGGTTTCGGCCGCACCGGAGCCCTGTTCGCCTGCCAGAAAGCCGGTATCCAGCCCGACCTGATGGCCCTCTCCAAAGGGCTCACGGGTGGTTTTCTGCCCATGGGCGCAACGATGGCCAGCGAACGGCTCTACCAGGGCTTCATCAGCGAGAAGCCCAGCGATACCTTTTTCCATGGCCACAGCTTCACGGCCAACCCCTTGGGCTGTGCCGCCGCCCTGGCCAGCCTAGATTTACTGCAGCAAAACCCTGAGCGCTTTGAGGGCTTTGAGCAACGGCACACCCCCCTGCTGGAGCAGCTGAGTCGCCAGCCCCGGGTGCTGCGCCCCCGCTGCCTAGGCACCATGGCCGCCTTCGAGCTCGACGCCGGTGAAAACAGCTACCTCAACCCGATCGGCAAACAGATCCAGCGTCAGTGTCTGGAACACGGGGTCTACCTGCGCCCCCTCGGCAACGTGGTGTATCTGCTGCCGCCCCTAGGCAGCAGCGATGAGCAGCTGCAGCAGTGCTATCAAGCTCTAGAGCAGGCCATAGTTGCTTTGGGCTAAGGCGACGCCATAGCTGCCAAACGGCGGCCCAGCAACAGCAGTCCAAGCACCGTGGTGCAGCTCACCATCAGCACCAGGGCCGAAAACTGCGCCGGAGTGATCACGCCACTGGCCAGGGCCGTTGAGGCAAACACCAAGCCCGGCAGGCCCCGCGGAATCAAGCCAAACACCACCACCCAGCGATCGATGCCAGCGGCTTGATCCTGGCGGCTGATGCCCAGGGCACAGATCAACTTGCAACTAATCGCCAGCAGCAGCAGGCTCAGGGCCAGGGCCCAGGCAGCGGGCTGCAGCAAGGTGCCGGCCTGGATGCGCATGCCCACCCCTAGGAAATAGAGGGGTAGGAACACCTCCGACAGCAGAGCCAGGTTGCCCAATAGCTCGCGGGCCTCGGTGCTCCCTTCCCCCATGGGCGCCAGGCGATTGAACAGCACCCCACCCCAGAGCGCCCCCAGCAGGCTGGTCACCCCGGTGACCTCACCGATCCAGCTGCAGCCAATCAACAGCAGCAACATTCCAAGCGGCCCCGGCTGCCAGGGCCCGTGGCTCCGCAACCACCAGCTCGACAGCGGCACGCTCAGCAGGGCCAGGGCTGGGCCGAGCAGCACCAGCCAACCCGACCCGGCCGTAGCCGCGCCACCGCCCAGGCGGGTGCCCGCCAACAGCAGAGAGCAGGTGAGCAGGCCGATCGCGGGCAGATCGTCGAGCACCGACACCCCCACCAGCAGGCGACCGGAGGGGGTTTTCAAGGCGCCGAGCTGGCCTAGGGCCCGCAGGGTCACCCCGGTGCCGGTGGCGCTGAGCACGGCCACAAAGAGCAGGGTGGTGGCAGTCGAGAGGCCAAAGGCCTGCTGCAGCGGCCACCAGGCCAGCAGCGGCGTCAGCGCCGACAGCAACACCGTGCGCAGCACTGCCGCCGGCCGGGAGCCCAACAAGCCTCCGCGCACCTCCAGACCCACCTGAAAAAACAGGGTGAGCACCCCCAGCTCCAGCAGACCGGAGAGGGAGCGGATCTGCTCAAAAGGCAGCACCGTGTTGCCCAGAGCAAAGCCCACTCCCAGCTCCAGCACGATCGCCGGCACCGTCCAACGGGCGAGCCGGGTGGCCGTCAACCGGGCCAGCAGGGCCCCCACCAACAACAGCAGCAGGGTGGTGAGCAGGGAGGAACCCAAACGGGTAGTGGCGAAAGTGGATCAGCCCGGCAGGATCACGCGATCAATCGCGTGCACAATGCCGTTGTCGCAGGCAATGTCTGCGGTTACCACTGTGGCGTTTTTCACCTCAAAGGGCTCGCTGCGGCGGATTGGGATAGGCGCCCCCTCTAAAGACGGCCACTCGGACTGGGCCACCAGGTCCTCGCGGGTGTAGGCACCAGCCAGGACGTGGTACTTAAGGATCCTGGCCAACTGGGGTGGGTTGTCTACCAACGTTTGCACCGTGCCCGCAGGCAGTGCCGCAAAGGCATCGTCCACCGGGGCAAACACCGTGAAAGGGCCCGGGCCCTCCAGGGCGCCTCGCAGGCCGGCGGCATCAACGGCCGCCAGCAGGGTGTTAAAGCCGCCGGCGGCGAGGGCGGTTTCCAGAATCGTGGCCATGGCAGCTCTCCTAGCGGTAATCCTGGGTTTGAATGTCGGCAAGGCGCGCCTCGGGCCGCAGGAAGCGATCCATCTGGGCCTCAAAGAAGCGGCGGTTGGCAGCAAGATGCTCCGGGTCGGTGTCGTCGAGGGGATAGAGCAAGGCACAGCGCAACGCCTGGATCACTGCCGAAGTCACGTTGTACATCGAGCGCTGGAAGGTGATGCCCAGTTGGATCAGTTGATCTTCTTCGCCGCGGCGATGCTGCTTATAAAGCTCCTGCAGATAGGGGGGCAGGAAATGCAGCATGTCCTGCATAAGCAGGGTGGGTGGAATGCCGGCGGATCCCACCGGAAACACATCGGCATAGAGAATGCCGTAGTGGAAGTCGGCTTGATCGGCCGGCACCTGATTGGCTTGGGCGTTGTAGCTCTTGGTGCCACGGAAAGGTGAGGTGCGGTAGAACACCGCCTCCACATAGGGCAACGCCGCCTCATAGAGCCAGGTGAAGCCCTCGCTCTTGGGAATGATCTCGAAGCACTCGCCCCGAATGAACACGTGGTGGTAGATGGGTCGGCCCGCCACAGCGAAGATGCCGTTGACGAGGAAGTCCATGGCGTCTGGCACCCCCTTAAAGCCACCCTCGTCGTAGATATCGCTCATCTCAAAGAACACCGGTGCCATCACCTCCCAGAACAGGCCCAGGTTGCTGTAATAACTGAGCTGCTTCACCTGCTCCAGGAGCATGTCCGGGAACAGCTTGTAGAGGCCAAGCATCAGCGGATTGCCGCGGAAGTAGGCCTTGATGGCGCGGTCGGCGTTGGCCTTGTAGGCATCGCTCGCGAGGTAGTCGTTGAAGCGACCACCCATGCCTTGGTGCCAGAGCATGGCCTGCATGCAGGCCTCGGCGAACTCCATGTTCACCCGGTCATGCCAAAGGTGATGCAGCAGCTTGGGCATGGCCCGGGTTTCACCCTTGGCCATGAACTCCAGTAGCTCCGGATGGGCCTTTTCACCGCCTCGCCAGATACGCAGCTTCGATTGATCGCCGGCGTAGCTGTTGGGGAGATCTAGATACTCCTGGGAGATGAAGTACTTGAAGGCCGGCAACGGATTAAGAAACACCTGCTCGGCGATGTAGAGAAGGTCGCGCCAATAAAAGTCCATCGGCACGGCGTAGGCCTTGTAGATGCCGATGATCTGCTGGAGGTTCTCCGGCGTATCCGGCAGCATCGATCCACCGGCCTCGAGCCGATGGATCACCTCGGCGAAGCGGTGGGTGGAGGGGGGGATCAGGGCCGTCTTGGTACCCGCTGCAGCAGTGGAGGTGGTCATGCGGGCAGGGTCAACGACGGAGAACGGGGTGCCATGGCCAGGGTTTGCACCACCGGATCGCTGTGGCGCAGCGCGATAGCGGCCGTGCTGGCCTCACTCCAGGAGGTGAGACCGACCGGCCAGATGCCGGCGAGCACCACCAGAGTGGTTAAAACCACGGCCGGCAGCCGTTCAGCCAGTCGGGTGCTCTGCCAGTCAGCGCGGCTGTTATCGAGCCGGCCGAAGCCCACCCGATTGAACAGCCGCACCGCGTAGACCGCAGTAAAACCCGAGGCCACTATGCAGATCAGGGTGGCCCGGGGGAACACGGTCCAGCTGCCCTCGAACACCAGCAGTTCTGCCGGGAAGCCCGCCAGGCCGGGGATGCCGGCGGCGGCCATCAGGGCAAGCAGCATTAGACCCATGGTGAAGGGCAGGCCGCGGATGGGGTTCATCAGGCCCGAGAGCTCGGCGATCACGGTGGTGCCGGTCTTGCGCTGGATCAGCCCCACGCAGTCAAACAGCAGGGCCACGATCAGTCCATGGGCCAGCACCTGGGCCATGGCTCCTTGCAGGCTCATCGGCGTGGCTGCAGCCAGGGCCAGCACCAGCAGGCCCATATGGCCCAGGGAGCTGTAGGCCATCAGTCGGCGGATGTCGGTGGCGGCAACCGCATTGAGGGCGCCGTACACCGCGCTCACGGCACCGGCAGCGGCGATCCAAGGCGAAAAAGCACTCCAGGCGTCGGGCAGCAGGCCCACACCAAAGCGCAGCAGGCCGTAGGCCCCCAGCTTCGACACCACACCCCCCAGCAGCATCACCACCGGCGGCGGCGCTTCTGCGTAGCTGATCGGCTGCCAGCCATGCAGGGGCACCACCGGCAGCTTGATGCCGAAACCGAGCAACAGCAGGGCCAACACCCAGCGCTGGGCCGAGGCCGGCAGGGGCGTGGCGGCAAGGGCCTCAAAGCTGAAGCTCACGGCGGTGTCGGCGCCGGCAGCGCCCTGGCCAAACCAGCCGAAGGCCAGCACGCCGCCCAGCAGACTGAGGCCCGACACCGCGCCAAAGAGCAGGAAGCGCACGGCGGCTCCAGCACGGCGCTCGCCGCCCCAGATAGCCAGCAGCAGGGTGGTGGGGATCAGCACCAGCTCGAAGGCCAACACAAATAACAGGGCGTTGCGGGCTAGGAACGCCCCCACCGCCCCCAGGTTGGTGGCCAGCATCAGGGCGTAATAGAGGCGAGGGCGGGCTTGGTCTGCGGGGGAGGCCAGCACCGCCATGGCGGTGATCAGGCCCGTGAGCAGCACCAGCGGCAGCGACAGCCCATCGAGGCCGAGATCCAGGCCCAAACCAAGCCGGGGCAGCCATTCGAGGCTCAGGGCAGGGGGCGGCTGGCGCCAGGCCAGCAGGCCGACCACCAACTGGGCCAGGGCGGCGCCGGCGGCCAGCCCGCGCACCAGCCCGGAGCGCCCAGGCGGCAGCAGCGGCAGCAGCAGGCCCACCAGTAGAGGAAGCAGGAGCAACAGCAGCAGGGTCATGGCGGCGGCCTCAGGGCAGAGCGATGGACACGGGCGGCAGATCAACGGCAATCAGCCAGGCCGCCATCAGCAACACCCCGAGCACCAAAGTGAGGGCGTAGGCCTGGGAGCGACCGGAGGTCGTGAGGCTGAGGCGCCGGGCTCCCTCCAGGGCCACGGCACCGGTGCCGCCGCTGAAGCCATCCACCAGGCGACTGTCACTCCAGGCTCCGAAGCGGGCCAGGGCCAGCACCAGGGCCACCACGGTGCGGTGGTAGAAGCGCTCGGTCTGCATGTCGTGGGCGAGCCAATCCTGCAGGCCTCCGAGGAAGGCCGGCAGCTGGGCCAGGCCGTGGGGACGCAGGTAAAAGGCGGCCGAGAGGCTTCCGCCCACCAGGGTGGAGGCGATCAGGGGCCAGGCCAGAGGTCCCCAACCGGCAAGGGGGGTGAGGGAATAGACCCCATTGGCCACCAGGAGCATGGGGAGATGCAGCACCATGCCCACCAGCACCATGGTGGGCAGCACCATCAGCCAGAGCACCTCCGGAGAACGGGTGGTGAAGGGGGTGGGTCGACCTCCCCAGATCTGGCCGAACACCCGGATCAGGCCGGCGCTGATCAGGGCGTTGGTGACCAGCACCACGCCCCCCAGCAGCACGGGATGGCCACTCGCCGCCGTGAGGGCAAGCAATTCCCGCAGGGCCGCGAAGCTGGCGAACGGAGGCAAGCCCATCAGGCCTCCCGCGCCGGCGAGGAAGGCGATGCCGATCAGGGGCCGCTTGCTCCAGAGCCCCCCCAGCTGGGTGAGGTCCTGGGTCACATTGCTGATCACGATTGTGCCGATCGCCATCAGGATCAGGGCCATCGGCAGCGGATACACCAGCAGCAGGTGGTCGGCCACGGCGGTGCCACCCAGGCCCACGGCCACGAAGAGCAGCCCCAGCCAGCTACTCACCAGAAAGGAGAGGGCCCGCTTCACATCCACCTGGGCCAGGGCGATCAGCGAGGCCACCACGGCGGTGGAGCCACCCACCACCACGAGCACCGCCTGCACAAAGGGACTGAGCTCCAGCAGGGGCTCCAACCGCAGCAGCACCCAAGCGCCGCCCACCACCACCACCGAATTGCGCAGCACGGTGGAAGGCAGGGGGCTCTCCATCGCCTCATCGAGCCAGAGATGCAGGGGGATCTGGGCGCACTTGCCCATGGGGCCAGCAATCAGGGCCAGCAGGATCAGCTGGAAGCCCATGGGCAAGGGCGTGCCGTTGTTGGTGAGGTCGGCGGCCCAACCCTGCAGACCATGGAAATTCCAGGTGCCGGTCATCGGCAACAGGGCGATCACCCCGGCCAGGAGGATCAGGTCGCCAATCCGCTTAGTGAGAAAGGCATCGCGGGCCCCCTTCACCACCAGGGGCTGGTTGTACCAGGTGCCCACAATCAGGTAGGTGCCCAGGGTGAGTAACTCAAGGATCACGTAGCTGAAGAACACCGAATCGGTGAGTACCAGGGCGCAGAGGCCAGCCTCGAAGAAGCTCAGGGAGCCGAAGAAGCGGGGCCAGCCCCAGTCCATTTCCAGGTAGCCGATCGCATAGATCTGCACCAGCAGGTGCAGGCCCGTGATCACCGCCATGGCGATCAGGGCCGGCTCGGTCACCAACCCGTCAAAACCCACCCGCAGGCCGGCGGTGTCAAGCCAGGTCCAGCCGAAGCTGATCGGCCGATAGAGGGCCTCGGCTCCGGCACGGGCGTTGGTGTGCAGAGCGGTAAGCGCCACCAGGCTGTGGCCGAAGGCCACAGCCACCATCAATAGATTCAGGTAACCGCAGGGCCGAGGGCCGGTGCGGGAGATCAACCCCGGGGACCAGGCCAGCGAGGCCACGGCCGCCAGCAGGGGGTAGGCAGGAATCAGCCAGGCCGCCTGAAGCAGAAAGACGGTCATTGTGTCAACCAGGCAACAAAAATCTCAACATTTCATACATTGGAAAAACCGTGGAAATGCCTTCGGGTTGGTGACGATAGAAACAGCTGAAACGGCTTGGGGCGGCAAAAGTAGGGCAAAGCCAATCGGCGTCAGTAGAAGTGCTTATCAAGCGTCGAGACCGATTGGATTCCCTCTCAGCTCCATACTTCTCCACTCTGTAAAAACTTCTCGAATGTGTAAAAACCATGGCCTGCCCAAAATGCAGCTGCCGCCTACTCACCAAGGGGGGCGCTCTAAGCAGATGCTGATCTGCAGCGGTTGCAGCCACCCACGCGACCTTTCCTTTGATCAACTGGCCTTCCAGTGGAGCCAGCTATCCACATTGATGTTTGTGTTGATGGTGGCTAGAGGGGCTGTGTTTCACACCCTGGTTTCAGACATAGTCAGCTCCATGTCCACACCATTAGATAGGAAATCTCAAATAGAAAAGATCAACTAGCCGGGTCAACCGGGTTATTGGCCATCACTGCCAGCGGCCCGGCTGCGTAGCTGCCACAGCCTCAGCAGCGCAAGCACTCCGCAGATGAGGGCAATCTCCAAAACCAGCTTGATCCCTTCGGCCCAGGGGGCCAGCAGAGCCTCGAACTGGCCGTAGGCCTGGCCCATCTCCCTCCCCGCCAGGGTGAGCAAAGCGGTCCAGATCAGGCTGCCCGCAGTGGTCCAGGCAAGAAACTTCGCCTGGGGCATCAATTCAATGCCAGCCGGCACGGACACCAGGGTCCGCACCCCTGGGATCAGTCGTCCCCAGAACACCACCGCCGAGCCATGGCGGTTGAACCAGCGGCGGCTTTTGGCCAGGTCATCTGGCTGGATGCCAAGCCAGCGGCCCCGGCCAGCCAGCCAGCCAGCGATTCGCTCTTCATTGATCCAGCGGCCCATGCCGTACCAAAACCAGGCACCCAGCACGGTGCCCACCAGTCCGGCCGCCACCGTGGGAAGTAATTGCAGCCGGCCCGCATGCACCAGATAGCCCGCGTAGGGCATCAAAACTTCTGAGGGAATGGGCGGGATGAGATTTTCCAGCAGCATCACCAAAGCAACCGCTCCGTAACCGAGCAGGGGGCTGGTCTCCACCGCGGCGCTGATCAGGTCTGGCAGCCCGTCGATCAACTGCTGAATCAAAGGGAAAATCCAGGCACAGAACTGTGATTAGGTTAGGCACCACAAACGCAACATCAGCCTGACCAGCACACCCTGGACCGCTCTTAAGACGTGGCGCCAACGCCTCACGGTGCCCCAGTTCACGCTGGTCACCGGCGCCCTTGTGATCGCCATCGGCACATTGGTGCTGGCCAGCCCGCTTTGTTCCAGCGACGACGTGGGGCTATGGCAAGCACTGTTCACCGTGACTTCGGCAATCACGGTGACTGGTCTTTCGATCATCGATGTGAGCCGCGATCTGACTGCCTTCGGCCAGGTGACGTTGGCGGGGCTGATCGTCACCGGCGGCCTGGGGCTGATGGCGATCACCACCTTTTTGCAGGGCTTCGTGCAGGGAAATTCGGGTCTGCGCCACAGGCTTGATAGGGGCCGCGCCCTCGACGAATTTGGCGTGGGGGGCATCGGCCCCACCTTCAACAGCATCCTGATCACGGGCTTCTGTGTGATGGGAATCGGCACGGTGGTGCTTTACGGCTTCGGCTTCACCGACATCGCCAACCCGATTGAGCGCTTCTGGGCTTCTCTTTTTCATTGCATTAGCGCTTACAACAACGCTGGCTTCGGCCTCTGGGGCGACAACCTGGTGCGCTACCGAGACAACCCGGTGGTGAATGGAGTCATCGCCTCAATGATCGTGGTGGGCGGCATCGGCTGGCGGGTGATCAACGATCTGTGGAGCAACCGCTCCCGGCTGCAACGGCTGCGCCGCCTCAGCCTGCATACCCGGCTGGTGCTGCGCAGCACGGCCTTATTAATCGTGTTTGGGGCCCTGGGCCTCCTGTTCACCGAACAATTCGCCTCCGGTGGGATAATCGAAAACCTGCAGTGGTGGCAGCGGATCCAGGTCACCCTGTTTCAGTCGATCACGGCGCGCACGGCAGGCTTCAACACCGTGCCGCTGTCGATCCAGACCTTTTCAGACGCCGGGCTGCTGCTGCTGATCGTACTGATGTTTATCGGCGCCAGCCCAGGCGGCACCGGCGGTGGCATCAAAACCACCACCTTCGCTACCTTGATGGGAGCTACCCGCTCCACCCTGCAGGGGCGCGAGGAGGTGGTGATCCATCGGCGCCAGATCCCTGACACCGTGGTGCTTCGGGCAGTGGGGGTAACCCTAGCTTCAGCAATTTTTGTGATCTTGATGGCCCTGCTGCTGGGCCTCGGACCAACAGCCTCCGGAGAATCCACCCGCACCAGCTTCAACTTCCTCGAAAAGCTGTTCACCTGCATGTCGGCCTTCGGCACCGTGGGCCTGGATTTGGGCGTGACCGCCCAACTCAACCGCTGGGGCCAGCTGGTGCTGATGGTGGGGATGTTTGTAGGCAGACTGGGCATCCTGCTACTGCTCTCGGCGATCTACGGCAGCCGGCCCCAACCCCGCGTGGGCTACCCCCGCGAAGAGATCTACATCTGAATCCCCTGAACAGGTTGACTCCATGACGAACTGGTGGCATTGGAATCCGTCTGAAGGCGCCATTAAAGGTGGCTTTGCTGTGATCGGGGTGGGGCGATTTGGCTCCGCCGTGTGTAGCGAATTGGTAAAAGCGGGAGCAGAGGTATTGGCCATCGACGCCAGCCAGCGGGCCATAGATGAGCTGCGTCAAATCGACCCCGCCATCGAGGCCCGGGTGGTGGACTGTACCGACGAAGAAGCCCTACGGGCCGCAGGCGTTCTCGACATGACCACGGTGGTGGTGGCGATGAGCGAGCCGATAGAAGCCAGTGTGACGGCCACTTTGATTGTTAAAGACAGCCCGGGCAGCAAGGTGAAGCAGGTGATCGCCCGGGCCACCAGTGATCTGCACATGAAAATGCTGCAGCGGGTGGGCGCCGATCGGGTGGTTTTTCCTTCAAAGATGCAGGGCCACCGCCTAGGGATGGAACTGGTGCGGCCCAACCTGCTGGAGAAGCTGCGCCTCGACGACCGCAACAGCATCGAGGAGATCCGAGTGCCCCAGGCGTTCATCGGCCAGTCGCTGCGGGAGATCAATCTGCGCAAGAACTTCAACGTCAGCGTGCTGGCCGCCGGGCCTGACAACCAGCTGACCGTGAACCCCCCCGCCTCCCACGTCCTCGATGCGGGCGAGCTGCTGGTGGTGATGGGCGCCAGTGAAGACCTGGCCAAACTGCCTGGCAGCTGAGGCAGGCCAACGCGGGGCCAAACCAGCCCCCACCTAAACCTCGTATCCCGATCAGAGAACCGTAGTTTAAGATCTCTATGCCCGAGGGATATCTGTGACCGACCTTCTGCAGGCCTCACTACAGCCCGGCGCCCTGATCACCCTGACGGTGCTGGTCCTCTCAATCGTGCTGTTCGTGTGGGGAGTGATCCCGCCAGAAGTCACGGGCCTGCTGGCGGTAGGCCTGCTGATGGCCACTGGGGTACTCAAGCCGGGAGAAGCCCTCGAGGGCTTCGGCAGCCCGGCCCTGATCACGGTGATGGCCCTGTTCGCCTTGTCAGCGGGGCTGTTTCGTTCCGGTGCCCTCGATCGCCTGCGGGGCTTGATCGGCTCCGATGCGGTGCGAAGCCCCAAACGCATGATTGTGTTGTTATCGGCAGTGGTGGGGCCGGTATCGGCCTTTGTGCCCAACACCCCAATTGTGGCCTCGCTGCTGCCGGTAGTTGAGGGCTGGTGCCACCGCCGCCGCATATCTCCCTCCAAGGTGCTGCTGCCCCTTTCGTTTGCCACGGTGCTGGGTGGCACCCTCACCCTGCTGGGCAGCTCGGTGAATCTGCTGGCCAGCGAAGTCAGCGAAAAGCTCGGCTATGGCGCCTTCGGCCTGTTCAGCTTCACAAAAATCGGCATCGGCGTCTGGCTCGTGGGCAGCCTGGTGATGGCCCTGCTATCAGATCGCTTGCTGCCAGATCGCGGCAGCGATGACGACGACCTAGCCCGCGATATAACCAGCAGTGGCTATCTCACCGAGGTGATGATTCCAGCCAGCTCGGAATTAATCGGCCAGTCTTTGCATGGCAGCCGTCTGCAACGACGCTTCGATGTCGATGTGCTCGAACTGCATCGGGGCCCAGAACGTTTCACCCCACCCCTGGCCGACCGCCCCCTGCAGCAGGGCGACCGGCTGCTGCTGCGCTGCACCCGGGCCGATCTACTGCGCCTGCAGCAGGAGCAAATGGTGGTGCTTGCTCCGACCCCCGACAGCCCAGACACCGCAGATACCCTTTCTGGCAGCCAGCGTATGGTGGAGGTGTTGCTGCCTTCCGGATCGAGCCTGGCTGGTGGCTGCCTGCGCGACCTGCGTTTCCGCCAGCGATACAACGCCACAGTGCTAGCCCTGCGCCGCGGAAACTCCGTGCTTAGGGAGCGCCTTGGCAAGGCGGTGCTGCGAGAGGGCGATGTGCTGCTGCTGCAGGGGCCTAAGGATGCCATTCGCGGTCTTCAAGCCAACAACGATCTAGTGGTGCTGGAACAGCTAGAAGACGACCTGCCCACCGTGAGCCGCAAGCGCCTGGCCCTAGTCATTGCCGTGCTGGCAATCCTGCTGCCGAGTTTGGGGCTAATTCCGCTTGTGGCCTCAGTACTGCTTGGCACCGTGGCGATGGTGGCCACAGGCTGCCTGCGCAGCGGTGAGCTGCAGCGCTCAATCCGACTAGATGTAATCCTGCTGCTGGGATCCCTGGGCAGTTTCAGCGTGGCCCTTGAGAAAACAGGCCTGGCCGAAGCTATGGCCAAGGGACTGCTCAGCGGCCTAGATGACTGGCCCATCTACTGGGCCATCGCGGCAGTGTTCTTGTTCACCACCCTGCTAACCGAGGTGATGAGCAATGCCGCCACAGTCGCCATGCTGATTCCGATCGCCGGCAAACTGGCCATAGGCCTTGACATTGTGCCAATGGCGCTGATCTTCACCGTGCTGTTTGGGGCCAGCCAAAGCTTTTTAAGCCCGGTTGGCTATCAAACCAACTTGATGGTATTTGGCCCTGGCCGCTATCGCTTTTTAGATGTGGCCCGCTACGGCTTCCCCCTCACCATGGTGATGACCCTGCTGGTACCCCTATTGGTTTGCCGCCAATTTGGGATCTAGGCGAAACCAGAGCCAACACTTATTTCAGCAACTACTAGCGCCAGTGGAATTTCTTGCCAATCCACCTCAAAAACAGCCACAACAATCCGCCAACTGCCGCCACCAAAAGGATCCCAACTAGAACGCTGGTAAATGGTTTAAGGGCGGCTGCAACACCTTCGTAGCCAGCCCCCAGCGTTTGACCGGCAACCGTGAGCAGCAATATCCAAATCAGGCTGCCTGCCGTAGTCCAAATCAGAAACAAAGGCTGGGGCATCAACTCGATGCCAGCCGGTAATGACACCAGCGTGCGGACCCCGGGGATAATCCTCCCCCAAAAAACCACCGCTACTCCATGGCGATTAAACCAACGGCGGCTGCGGGCCAGGTCCGCAGGCCTCAAGCCAAACCAGCGGCCATGGTTTGCCAGCCACTGCTCCAGATGCTCCTCGTTGATTAATCGGCCGATTCCATACCAAAACCAAGCGCCAAGCACGGTGCCCAACAGGCCAGCCAGCACGACAGGAAACAGCTGCAGCCTTCCCTGCTGGATCAGAAAACCGGCTAGCGGCATCACCACCTCCGAAGGGATAGGTGGCACCAGGTTTTCCAGCAACATCACCAGGGCAATTGCCCCATAACCCAGCAGCGGATTGGCATCCACCGCCGCCAAGAGAAGCTGGGGAAGCTTCTCCATCAAGGCGGACAGATCAGCCATCAATTCATTACTGCCGGGGTATTAGCCCTGCGGCGGCCAAACCACTGCCGCAGAATTTTTTCAGCCTCGAGGTAGGTGAAGAAAACCAGGCTCACCCCTACACACACCATTAGATCTGCAAAGGCCAAGGGCACGGTGCCGAAGAAACGAGACAACCAGGGTACATATAGGAGCAGCAATTGCAGGCCACTAGTAAACACCACTGCCCAGAGCAGCCAGGGATTACTGAAGGGATTCACTTGCAACAAGGGGCGATCACTGCGAGCTGAGAGGGCATGACCCATCTGGGCCAGGCACAAGGTGGTGAATACCATGGTTTTCCAGGGGCCATCAGCCCCCTGGATGCGGTAACTCCACACCATCAAAGCAATCACCATTAAGCCGAACACCACACCAACTCGCACGATGTAGCGGCCAATTCCTCTAGCAAAGATCGATTCACCTGGCCGAGCCGGGTCCCGGTCCATAAGGCCCGCCTCCGCCGGTTCAAGGGCCAGGGCTAGGGCAGGAACCCCATCTGTGACCAGATTCATCCAGAGGATCTGCAACGGAGTCAAGGGCACGCCAAAGAGACCAACCAGGGGAGCTGCCGCAATCGTGACCAACTCGCCGACATTGCTACCAAGAATGTATTTAACGAAGCGGCGAATATTCGCGTACACCAGTCGCCCCTCCTCCACCGCACTAACAATCGTGGCGAAGTTGTCATCCAGCAGCACCATGTCGGATGCCTCCTTACTCACCTCCGTGCCAGTAATGCCCATGGCCACGCCGATATGGGCTTGCTTAAGGGCAGGGGCGTCATTGACCCCATCTCCCGTCATCGCCACCACCTGGCCATTGGCCTGCAGGGCCTTAACGATGCGCAGCTTCTGCTCAGGCGGCACCCGGGCATAGACACTGCAGCGAGCTACTACCGCGCGCAGCTCCTCTTCACTACAAGCTTCCAGCTCCCTGCCCAGCACCACCTCAGCATCAAGGGTGGTGAGCCCAATCCCAGCGCCGATGGCCCTGGCGGTGAGAGGGTGATCGCCGGTGATCATCACGGGCCGAATGCCAGCTCCGCGGCAGATCGCCACCGCCTCAGCAACCTCAGGCCTGGCCGGATCAAGTTGGGCCATCAGGCCAAGCAACACCAAACCCGATAGGTCTTGCTCTGGACTGGGATGGTGTGGGGCGCAGGCAAAGGCCAGCACCCGCAAGCCTGAAGCTGCCAGATCGCGAGCCTGATCGAGCCACCACTGGCGCTGATCGGCTCTGAGAGCTATCACCCCGGAACCATCCAGCCAGCGGCTGCAGCTAGCCAGGATCACTTCTGGGGCACCTTTGCTGATCATCAACTGATGGGAGCCTTCTGCCGCTGCCCCGAGGGGAGCCTGGAGGCTGCCGTCAGGATCGTCCACCCAAACAGCCATCAACTGACGCTCTGAGCTGAAAGGAATCTCAGCCTTGCGGGCGTAGCGCCGCCTGAGCTCAAAATCGTCGTAACCAGCCTTACCAGCCACCACGGCCAAGGCGCCTTCGGTGGGGTCGCCAAGCACCTCCCAGAGCCCATCTGCGCCTTGACGCAACTCGGCATCACTGCAGAGCACGCCCGCCTGCAGCAGCAGATTCTGCAAACCAGGATGGGCACCGGCCAAGGCACCCTCAGGGGTTGCAAGGGGCACCGACGTGAATTCTCCAGTTGGTTCGTAGCCTTGGCCACCCACCGCCACCGATTGGTTACCGAAGCGCAGCTCCTGAACTACCTGACGATTTTGGGTGAGGGTGCCGGTTTTATCGGAGCAGATCACGGTGACAGACCCCAAGGCCTCCACCGCCGGCAAGCGCCGGATAAGGGCCGCACGCTGCACCATGCGCTGGGTGCCGATCGCCAGGGTGACGGTGATCACCGCCGGCAAGCCCTCGGGCACGATCGCTACCGCCATCGACAGGGAAACTTCGAGCAGGTTGAGCGGGTCTTGACCCAGCAACAGCCCAAGGCCCACAACTACTGCTACTAAGGCCAGGGAGGTGCCAACCAGCACCTTGGCCAGACCATCGAGCCGCTCCTGCAGGGGGGTGCTCTCGCCGCCAGCGGAATTGATCAGGGTGGCTATCTGCCCCAGCTCAGTCGCCATGCCGGTAGAGGTCACTACCGCCACACCGCGACCCCGCACCACCTCGGTGCCCTGGAACAGGCAGTTCTGGCGCTCCAGCACCGGCGTGCCTGGCTCCAGCACCAGATCGGCCCGCTTAAACACGGCCTCCGATTCACCAGTGAGGGCGGCTTCGCGTACGCCCAGATCGGCCGTCTCCAGCAGGCGCCCATCAGCCGGCACCCGATCGCCGGCCTCGAGGCGAATCAGGTCGCCCGGCACCAGCTCCTCACTCGACAACCTTTGCCACTGGCCGTCGCGGCGCACCTGCACCTGGGGTTGGGCCAAATCGCGCAGAGCCAGCAGCGCCTTCTGGGCTCGGCTCTCCTGCAGGTAGCCCAGCAACCCGTTAAGACCAACGATCAGCACGATGGCGATCGCATCCTTAGGAAACTTCTGCTCCACATAGGCCACGCCGGCGGAAACCGCCGCAACCGCCAGCAACATGATCAACATCACGTTGCTGAACTGGTCCCAGAGGATCTGCCAGTTGCTGCGACCCGCTGCAAGTTCAAGCCGGTTGGGGCCAGCAGCGGCCAGCCGCCGGCTTACCTCAGCCGTGGTCAGCCCAGCATCCCCACACTGCAGCTCCTGCAGGCAGGATTGCCCATCGATGGCATGCCAGCTCTGGGGCATGGGAGTTGTCATGAAAGCAGGCGCAGTTGGGGTGGAATACCTAGGGAGAACTCAGCTGATCTGGCTGAGAAACTGCTTGCTGCGCTCATGCTGCGGGTTAGTGAAAAACTGCTGCGGCGGCGCCACCTCCACCACCTCGCCATCTGCCATAAGCACCACCCGGCTGGCCACCTGGCGCGCAAAGCGCACCTCATGGCTCACCACCACCATGGTCATGCCGTCGCGGGCTAGCTCCTGCATCACCGCCAGCACCTCCTGCACCATCTCGGGATCTAGGGCGCTGGTGGGCTCGTCAAACAACATGATCCGGGGCTCCATGCAAAGCGAGCGGGCAATCGCCACCCGCTGCTGCTGGCCGCCCGAGAGCTGGCCTGGAAACTTGTGGGCCTGTTCGGCGATCCCAACTCGCTCCAACAACTCCAGCGCTTGGCGCTCCACCTCAGCTTTAGGGCGTTTGCGCACTTTCACCGGCGCCAAGGTGAGGTTGTCGAGCACCGAGAGGTGGGGAAACAAATTGAACTGCTGGAACACCATGCCCACCTCCCGGCGGATCGCATCGATGCGGCGCAAATCGTCGCTGATTTCAATGCCATCCACCACGATTGAGCCCTTCTGAAAATCCTCCATGGCATTGAAGGTGCGCAGAAAAGTGCTCTTTCCCGAGCCCGAAGGACCCATGATCACCACCACCTCGCCTTGATGCACGTATAGATCAACACCACGTAGGGCATGGAAGCCGTTGGGATACCACTTCTCGACCCCACGGGCTTCGATCATCAGGGCGGGTGAGCTGGTCATGCCTGGGGCGCAGAGGGGGAATGGGGGTTAAGGCGAGTTTCTAAGGCGCGACTGCCCAGCCCGAGGGCCGCGCAACAACTCCAAAACAAAATGGCGAGCACTAAATACACCTCCGCGTTCTTACCAAGAAACATTGGGTTTGCCATCACCGTACGGGCGGTGCCGAGTAGGTCAAGCAGGCCGATCAAGGAGAGCAAGGTGGTGTCTTGCAGCAGGGAGATGAATTGGCCCACCGTGGCTGGCAGGGCAACTCGAATGGCCTGGGGCAGCACCACATGCACCAGAGCAAGTGGCACCGGCAGGCCCAGGGAGCGAGCCGCCTCCATCTGACCCGCAGGCACCGCTACCAAACCTGATCGCAACGCCTCAGCCACATAGGCAGCAGCAAAGAAGGTGAGCACCCAGGCAGCCCGCCAAACCCGATCGGGAGCCAGCCCCCCTGGCAGCAGGAAGCCGAGGATGTTTTGCCCCAGAAACAACAAGGTGATCAGCGGTGCCCCGCGGATGAACTCGATGTAAATCACCGAGCCCCAGCGCAGCAGCGGCAGCTCGCTGCGGCGACCAAGGGCGAGCAGCACCCCCAGGGGAAAGCAGAGCAGGATGGCAAAGGTGGCCATCAACATCGTGAGCAGCAAGCCACCCCACTCGGAAGGCGGCACCTGCACCAGCCCCAGGCCACCACTAATCAGCACCATGCCCACCAGGTAAAGCAAGGGCCAAAGCAGGGGAATCAGCCGGCGGAAAGCCTGGGGAATGGCTTGCCCGTAACGCCCAGAGGCCCAGCGGGCGAGAAGCAGTAGGGCAGCGATCCCCCACCAACGCACCTGGATAGCAAGGGTTAGTTGGAGCGCCATAGGCCGCCAGAGGGCTAGGGCCGCCAAGATTGCGGCGGCCCAGCGGTCATTGCGGGGCCAAAGAGGCTGAACAGCCCCGGAACCTGGAAAAGCCCTCAACAGACCCCAACTCAGCCCAGTTGCGAGGGCCAGCAAGGTAGTGAGCAGCCATAGGCGCCACTGCTGCTCAACTGGATAGCGACCTACAGCAAACAGGGTGCTGTTGGCACTGAGCACGGCCCATTGGGCCTGGAATAGCGCCCAGCGGAAAAAGCCCAAGCCCGCTGCCAGCAGGGCGGCCAAAAGGGCGATTGAAATCAAGCCATCGAGTCGGCTGCCAAAGAGCTCCTTTTGCAATCTGCGCAAGGGATTGGCTCGCACCACCAGAGGAGCTGTACTTGCCATTTCAGCGTTCTCTCAGCTGCACAAGGCCATTTAGCCCATTCATCAGAGCAGAAATCACAAGGTCGATCACTAAATAAGAACCCAATAAAATCAACATCACCTCAATGGCACGGCCGGTTTGATTGAGCGTGGTTTCAGCCACCGAATAAAGGTCGGTGAAGCCGCAGGCCACTGCCAGCGATGAACTCTTGGCAAGCGAAATGTATTGGCTGTTGAGACCTGGCACAATCACGCGCAAGGCTTGGGGCAAAACGATCCGCCGCAGGGTCAGCAGGGGCGAAAAGCCCAGCGAGGTGGCTGCCTCCCACTGCCCCTTAGGCACCGAGGCAATACCGCCGCGCACCACCTCGGCGATAAAGGCTCCCGAATAGATCACTAGACCACTCAGCAAGGCTGCAAATTCCACTGAAATCCTCAATGGCGCTTGCCACACCCCGTTCTCGAGCAGGGGCAACTGCCATTGCAACGCCGAATCAAACCAACTGAGATAGAGGCCAGATTTAGCCAGCACCACCCCGGGCATCTGCAGGGCTGCTGCGCCGTTAGGGAGAGACAGAAAAACCACGAAGTACCAAAACACCAATTGCAACAACAGGGGAATGTTGCGAATCAGCTCAACGTAGATGCGGGACAGGAGACGCAGCAGTCCGTTGGAACTGAAAGAAGCAGTACCAACTGCAACCCCTAGCAAGGTGGCACCGAACAAGCCAAATAAAACCACCCTTAAGGTGTTCATCAAGCCAGCCATCAATGCACGCCAATAGGGCATTGATGCATCGAATGGAATCACCGTTTCGGAGATTTCAAATCCAGAGGGATTACCAAGCCAACTCCAGGTAAGTAGCAATCCGGCATTGGTGAGGTTGCGCACCAAATTACCGAGCAAAAAAGCTACCAGCACCAGCACAACAAGCCCAACAACCGCCTGGAGCAGCCAAGCAATCAGTCGGCGGTTGCGCCACCAAAGCGTGACTCCAGAACTCATCGCAGACCGGTTCAACGGAACGGGGGCGAGTAAATCAGCCCGCCTTGAGTCCAGAGACGATTCATGCCTCGATCTAATTTGAGTTTAGAATCTCGACCAAGATTACGTTCAAATATCTCACCATAATTACCAACAGCTCTTATGGCCTGAACCACAAAATCAGCAGGCAATCCAAGTTGACGACCATACTCTCCCTCCACCCCGAGGAATCTGCGTAGCTCAGCCTGATTTGGATTTGCCTTGGCTTCAGCAAGCTTCGCCTCAAGATTGGCCTGAGTAATCCCCAGCTCCTCGGCTTGCATCAGGCCATAAACGATCCATCGCACTGCATCAGCCCAAGCCGGATCGGCATTGATGGTGGAGGGCGTGAGCGGCTCCTTGCTCATCACCACCGGCAACAAGCTATGGAGCGCCGGCTGGGGAAGGATGCTGCGGTAGGCCGCCATCTGGGAGCGATCGGTGCTCACAGCCGCACATCGGCCGCTGAAATAGGCCGTCCACATCTGGTCGAGGGTCTGGAACTTCAGCGGGGTATAGGCAATGCCCTCTTCCCGCATCCGGTCGGCCAGGTTGAGCTCGCTGGTCGTGCCGCTTGGAACACAAACAGGCTTGCCGGCCAGATCCTTGAGCTCGCGGATACCACTAGCCGAGGGCGCCATCACACCTTGGCCGTCGTAAAAAGTAGTTGGGGCAAAGCTCAGCCCATTGCCCCCGGGCGCATCCCTGCTGAGGGTCATGGTGGTGTTACGGGCAAGCAAATCCACCTCACCACTGGAGAGGGCGGCAAAGCGCTCGCTGGGATTTAGATCTCGGAACTGCACCTTCTCGCCATCGCCCAACATCGCAGCGGCAACGGCCCGGCAAGTATCCACGTCGAGCCCGGCGTAGCGGCCGTCTGAGTCCACGTAGCCAAAGCCAGGCAGCTTTCCATCGGTACCGCAGAGCAGGCTGCCCCGGGCCTTGATAGTGGCCATCTTCTGGCTTTGAACACCACCGCCGTCTCCTGCGCAGGCCACCAGGGCCAGGGACGCGATCAGGAGTATGACGGCATTGAACCGGCGAAGCAGGACCATCAGGACCATGGATAATTCCGATCTCGGCCCAGTGTTACATCAAGGTTAGTGTGGCGCCCTAATGTTTTCATCAGAGCCATGGCTCACCGTCAACATCGCCTTGAGTGGATATTTGAGCGTTGGCTGTGGCGCTTCCGGCTGATCGCGATTGTGCCGGTGGTGATGAGCCTGCTCAGTGCTGCAGCCGCTTACCTTGCCGGCACCCTGGAGGTGCTTAGTGCCCTGAAAATTCTGATCGATGGCTCTAGCGACTCAAGTTACACAATCGCCATGCAGCTGGGCAGATTGGTGGGCGGAGTAGACCTTTACCTGATCGGCATCGCCCTGATGATCTTTGGCTACGGGGTGTATGAGCTGCTGATCTCCAACATCGAAGCGGCGCACCTGGACGGGAAAGACGGAGGTAGCGGCCTGCTCGACATTCGCAGCCTCGATGACCTCAAGGAAAAGCTGGTTAAGGTGATCGTAGTGGCATTAATCGTATCCGCCTTCAAGGCAATGTTGATCTTCCCAATCAATAGCACCACCAACTTGCTGGTATTCAGCGGCAGTTTATTTCTGTTAGCCCTGAGCGCCTGGCTGGTGGCTGGCGGCAAAAAGCCCCCCCACTCCTAGGTGAAGGGAAAAGGCCTCAAGAGGGCTGGCTCAGCACTGCTGGCCAGGTGGCTCAAGCGAAGCGATTCCGGCGCCAGCTAAGGGTTTGCCACACGAGAAACACAAACACCAGCGGCAGGATCGCCACTAGGGCTACAAACCTGAACTCATCAACTGCTGATGTGACCGTATTTGTAAGCACCTGCTCCACCAGATACAAGCCGTAGAGACCTACCAAGATTCCCCCCTCGAGGCGGGTGATCACGCCATGGGTCCAGAAAATCGGCAAGCAAGCCAGGGTGGTTAGCACCATGATTGGAAAATCTCGGCTCACCATCACCGGATCAACCGCCAGGCCCTGGGCACCGGAAGCCACACCGCATACCCCAAGGATCACCAGCTGGTTGAGCAGGTTGCTGCCCACCACGTTGCCGATTGCCAGGTCTGCCTTGCCGCGGTAGGCCGCCACAAGTGAAGTAACCAATTCCGGCATCGAGGTGCCGGCGGAAACAATCGTGAGGCCAATAACTGTTTGGCTGACGCCCAAGCCCACGGCCGCTGCGGTGGCCCCCTTGACCAAAATCTGGGATCCCACCACAAGCAACACAAGCCCGCCCGCCAATTTGGCTCCTGCTACAACCGGTGTAGCCCGATCGTTTTCGTCAATATCATCAGCCTCATCAGGATTCTCACCGGCAGTGCGCATCTCCCAAACGACGTTGATCACCGTGCCAACCAGCAGGGCCAGTCCGGCCTGCCAGGTGATCCGGCCGCCAGAGGCCATGCCCCACACAGCCATCGACACGCCAAGCAGCAGTGGCACATCACGGCGTATCAGCCGGCTTTTGACTCGCAGCGGCACCACCAGGGCGCTGAGCCCAAGCACCACCAGCACGTTGAAAATATTGCTACCCACAACGTTGCTGACAGCAATAGCATCGTTGCCTTGAATCGTGGAGATCAAGCTCACAAACAGCTCTGGCGCGCTGGTGCCGAGAGACACCACCGTGAGCCCGATCACGATCTGGGGAATGCCAAACAACAGGGCCACGGCCGTGGACCCACCCACAAACAACTCGCCGCCACCAAACAGCAGCAGGATGCCAACGATGATTTCGATGGCGCTGGGCAACAGGGGCATCGGTGAAGGGCTGCCAAAGAAGCGATATAGGGATTCTGTACGGTCGCCCTCCGTCAGGGGTCAACCTGGGTGCTCCGACCTACGATTTGGCTTGATTTCGGGCAGACATTACGAGTGATTGATCCGGACGCCAAAACCACAGCAGCTGGCTCCGGTCAGCCCGACGAGCTCGAAAGCCTCTTTACCTTCCTGGGCCAGATTCAGCAGGATGGTGCCCTGCGCGACCAGCTCAACGAAGTGATAACCGCTCCCGATGTGGTGGCCATAGCCGCCGATCAGGGCTTCAGCTTCCAGGCCTCCACCTTGCTGGGACTGTTCGAGCGCTGCAATGAAGCGCCTCTGGCGCGCCAGGGGCTGATGGACGAAAAGTTGATTCGTGTCTATCTGCAGCGGCAGCGCCTGCAGGCCCCATGACCACAACCAAACTCCTGGCCCTGCTTGATCTCTGGCAGCAGCAGATCAGGTCCTGGGCCCAGAACGGCGAACTTGTGAGCGCCGCTGTGCATGCCCTGGGGCTAGGTCAGGAGCCTTTGGCTCTGACAGCTTTGGCTAAGGCCCTGGCCCAGGGCGATTTCAGCGGTCTGCCAAAGGTGGAGTTGATGGCAGACGACGAATTGCCAGGGGCTCGCAGCCATTTTTCAGAAAGCAGCCAAACGGTATTTCTCAACACCAACTGGCTGGCTGGTTCTGACCAAGACGCCGCACTGCGTGAGTTGACGGTGCGCTGGGGCGAGCATCTAGATGTGCTTTTAAACACCTCCGACACCCCTGGAGACGAGGGCAGACACTTTGCGGCCCTGCTCAGCGCTGGCCTAGCAACTCCTCCCAAGTGAGCGGTTGGGAGGTGGGACGTCCTTGGGGACGGGAGTGCAGCGGGCAGCTGGGATAGCTGGTGCGGCTAGAGCGGGATGAGGACGGGGAAACAAGAAACATGGAAAAGTGAATCGATATGGATCTCGCACCGAAAGATTGCCATTCCCGCAAAGGGAATTCACACGGAGCAATCGCTAAGCAGAACAATCAAACTGGACTGAGCTGACTTGGCCTACAGATCTGAATTAGCAGACTGATCGGCCTTCCCCAGGAAGCGCAGGGGATGCATGGTGCTTGTTCTGGCCTGCGCAAGCTCTTAGAGCTAGCCGGCTTCTGCCAGACCCCTCAACCATAGCCCGAGAGCAGGTACCCGTTCGCTTGAGCGATTCAAATGATGGGTTTGAGCAACAAAGCACCCACGAACAGGGCCGTATAGATGCTGAGCAGCAGCAAACCCTGGTACCAGGTCAGGGAATCCCCTTCCGTCACCCAGTGCACTGCAAAGGCAGTGGCCCCAAGGCAAGCAAGGGCCTGGGGAGGGAAGGTGAGGTGCAGGAAACGCCCCATCAGTGGTCCGAGCAGCACCAAAACGGGCAATACGAACAACATCAACTGGACGCTGGATTCGACGGTGCTGGCCATCGCCAGGGCCATCCGACCTCGACTGGCCGCCCGAAAGGCGACCAGAGCTTCTGGGATTGCCGAAAACAACGGCAACAACAACATGCCCACAAATAGGGGGGTGACCGCACTGCCTTTGACCAGATCCTCGAGCCCAGCCACCAGGTGCTCCGAAACCCCGGCAATGGCCAGGGCCACCAAAACCAGTACCCCCACAATTGCCAGCAGGGACCCCTTGGACTCGCTGGTAGCACTGGCTTCAGTCAGCTCCCTCTCAACAGCAAAGAGCCCCCGATGGGTTCCCAGTTGATATAGGTAGGAAAGCAGATAAGCCAGCATCACTATCACCGCCACGATCAGTGAGTAGACGGCAAATAGATCAAATACGTTGCTGCCCTCGGTGATCGGGTGCATCGAGTCCCAGAAAAATATCGAGGGGACCGACATCAAAATCACGCTGATCAACAACTGGCGGGTGCTAAGGCCACGACTGTGGCGATTGAGATCCACCACCAACTCACGCCGGCCAGCCACGATCGTGCTGATTCCGAGCACCAACAGGCTGTTGGTGATCACGGCACCGGCAATGCTCAACACCACTAGGTCGTACAGGCCGCTTTTCAAGGCCGTCAGGGCAATCACCAGCTCAAGCAAATTGCCCAGGGTGACGTTCAGCAGCCCTCCCAACCGCTCACCAACGCGGTGCACAAGGAGATCGACCAGCTCAGCTGTGATCTGGGCCAGAGGGATCAGGGCCAGACCGCAAAGCAAGAAATAGGGAAGCTTGAAAGGGCCCGCCGCCTCAGGCGGCACCACAATCGCCACAGCGCTCAGCAGCAGCAGCAGCTTCCAGCGCCCACTCAAAACCTCTCGAATTACCACGAGGCAAGTCCAACCAAAATCAATGGGGGCAGGGGGACTTGAACCCCCACAACGTTGCCGTCTGCGGATTTTAAGTCCGCTGCGTCTACCAATTCCGCCATGCCCCCTGCTTGGTCATCCTAAATTGGTGGCAACACGAAGGTTTGCCGTGCAGCTGCCCGGGTTTCTTCAATCCGCTTCGCCTGATCTGCTGCTGGTACTGGTGGCCTATGCCGTGATCGGAGGCGCCTACCTAGTGGCAGTGCCCCTGCTGCTCTACTCCTGGATGATCAAGCGTTGGACAGTGATGGGCAAGCTTGAGCGCTTCGGGGTTTACGGACTGGTGTTTCTGTTTTTCCCTGGTCTGATTTTGTTTGCACCCTTCATCAACCTGCGCATGGCAGGCCAGGGCAACGTGCTCTCATGACCAACGGACGGGCTCTGCTGCTTGCCCTGGGGGTTTTTGGCTTGGGCGGTGGCGGTTATTGGCTTTTTCAGGCCGGGGGCTTTGAGGGCTTTTCTGCTGGTATCGCCGCCTCAGCGCTGCTGATGGTGCTGGTACTCGCCTGGACGGGCAGCTACCTATTTCGGGTGGTCACAGGCAAAATGACTTTTATCCAGCAGCGGCGTCAATACCGCGAGGCCTACGACGCCTTCACCACTGAAGCCCTGCAACGCAAGTTTGACGCCCTCAGCCCCGAAGACCAGGAGCGTCTACTGCGCGAAACGGGCCAGCTGCCAGATGCTCCCCAGGGAGAGGCATAGGCTCACTGGCCGAAGCCCTACTCGCTGCTGTGTCTGCCGCCCCCACCCAAATCCAGCAGCGTTTCAGCTCCCTTCGCCAACGCGGACGCTGTGCCCTGATGCCGTTTTTGATGGCGGGCGATCCGGATCTGGCCCACACCCGGGCCAGCCTGCTGGCCCTCCAGGCCAATGGCGCCGACCTGGTGGAGCTAGGCATTCCCTACAGCGATCCCTTGGCCGATGGACCGGTGATTCAGGCCGCTGCCAGCCGAGCCCTGAAGGCTCGCACCACTCCAGCAGGGGTGTTGGAGATGCTCAGCTCCCTCAAGGGTGAACTGACCATGCCGGTGGTGCTGTTCACCTACAGCAACCCCTTGCTCAACCGCGGCATGGAGGCCTTCTGTGCCGCCGCCGCCGCCGCCGGAGCCGCCGGCTTGGTGGTGCCCGACCTACCCCTTGAAGAGGCCGAGAAACTCTCAGCAATCGCAGCAGCTGCCGGTCTCGATCTGGTGCTGCTAGTGGCGCCCACCACGCCAGCCGAGCGCATGGGAAGAATCCATCAGGCCAGCCGCGGCTTCACTTACCTAGTGAGCGTCACCGGCGTGACCGGGGTGCGCACAAACCTTGAGTCCCGGGTGGGCGATCTGGTGGGCCAGCTCAAGATCCTGGGAGATACGCCAATCGCCGTGGGCTTTGGTATTTCCGGCCCCGAGCAAGCCCGTCAGGTGCGCGACTGGGGCGCCGATGGAGCAATTGTGGGCAGTGCCCTAGTGAAAGTGATGGCGGCCGCCCATGGCCAGCAGGGCGACGTTGCCGCCGCGGCCGGGCGCTTCTGCGCCGAGTTGCGGGCCGGGCTCGACGCTTAAGCCCCAATCAGGCTGCAGGGATTTCCCCTCATGCTGTTTTCCCCCGCCTGCGAGCGCAACAAAAGGCCGATCCTGGCTGTGCTTAAAGAGTGGCTGCCTGCCCACGCCCAAGTACTGGAGATCGGCTCGGGCAGCGGCCAGCACGCAGCGTTCTTCTGCGAGCAGATCGCAGGCCTCAGCTGGCAGGCCAGTGAACGCCAAGAGAGCCTCCTGGATCTGCAGGCCCAGCTGGAGGCCCTGAGCCCCGCGCTGCCAGCAGCCATCGCCCTGGATGTCACGGACGTTGGGCAGTGGCCACGCCAGGGCTTCGATGCTGTTTTCAGCGCCAACACCTGCCACATCATGTCGGCAGCGGCCCTACCGCATCTGCTAGCCGGAGCCTCGCGGGTGTTGCGGCCGAGCGGGCTGCTGCTGCTCTACGGCCCCTTCCACGACGGCGGCGTTCACACTGCCGCCAGCAACGCCGCCTTCGACCAGCACCTGCGCAGCCTCGATCCAGGCATGGGGGTGCGTGATGCCATTGAGCTGGTGCAGCAAGCCCAAAATCTCGGTCTCGAGCGCCTAGCCGATCTGCCCCTGCCAGCCAACAATCGAATGCTGGTGCTCGAGCGTCGATGAACGAGGCAACCAACGAGACAACCAAGCTATTCAGCGCGATAGCCGCGGCCTACGCCCGCCACCGGATCACCTACCCCGCTGCCTTCTTAGATGCCTTCCTGGGCCACCTGATCAGCAACCCCCTGGTGTGGGAGTGCGGCTGCGGCTGCGGCTGCGGCCTGGACAACGCCAGCGTCGACGGGGTGCTGGTGGCGGCCGCAGTGCACTGGTTTGCCGGCGACGCGTTCAACACCGAAGTGCGGCGGGTGTGCAAATCGGGGGCTGTGGTGGCCTGGATTGGCTACCTGCCGTTGCGCTTGGCGGATCAACGGCTCCAGTCATCACTGGACGCGTTCCACAGCGTCACCCTGGCCCCCTGGTGGCCCGCCGAGCGCCGCTGGGTGGAGCAGAGCTACGCCGGTTTGGCCTTCCCAGCTGAGGAGTAGCAGTTTCCGGCTGGGCTATGGATCGAACGCCACTGGACCCTGGCCGAACTGATCGCCCATATCGGCACCTGGTCGGCGGTGCAGCGCAGCCGTGAGGCCGGTAGTGATCCACTCCCCAACCTTCAGACTGAGCTGGAGTCCCTATGGCCCGAGATGGGTCAGGCAGCGCTGCTGGTGCGCTGGCCCTTCATGGGTCGCTGGGGCCAGCTGTAGCAAGCAGGCTGCGCAGGCCGCTGAATAGCCGATCGAGGGCCTCAGCCAGATCCGCAGCGTCGAGCAGGCCGTAGCTGAGCCGCAACACTGGGCCAGCGTCGCTGGAATCCAGCCCGAAGCTGCCGCCACTCAGGGTCGCCACCCTGTGCTCGAGCACCAGCCGCCGCATCAACGTGTCCGCAGCGAAGGGCAACGGCGCTGCAACTTGCAGCAGGCCGTAAAAGGCCCCATCGGGCTGGGCCAGCAAACGCACCGGCAAGCCCTGGTCCTGCTGCTCTGCCACGGCAGCCAGCAGCTGCAGGCGCAGCTCCGCCAGGGCTGCGATCCGGGGCGCGCACCAAGCCGGCCCAGCAGCTAAGGCGGCCCGGGCGGCGTGCTGGGTGAGTCGGGGCGGACAGATCAGCACCGTGTCCTGCACCTTCAACAAGGGAGGCAGCAGCGCCTGCGGTACGGCCATATAGCCCAACCGCCAGCCCGCCAGGCCATAGGCCTTAGACAGCGAATGCAGCGAAACGGTGTGGGCGGCGCTGCCGGGCAGCGAACCGGCGCTCCAGTGGGGCTCCTCGCCGTAAACGAACTGCTCGTAGGCCTCATCGCTGATGTGAAAGAGGCCGTGCAACGCACAGAGCTGGTTGATCGCCGCCAACACCTGGGCCGGAATCACCACGCCGCTGGGGTTATTTGGCGACACGGTGACGATGGCCCGGGTGCGCGGGGTGATTGCCGCCGCCAGTCGCTCGGGATCGGGTATCAGGCCGGCCTGCACCGGTACCGGCACGGCACCGGCCACCTGCACCGCCATCACGTGGTTGAAATAAAAGGGCACAGGCAGGATCACCTCGCTGGGTTCCCCAGGGGGACCCGCTGCGATCACTTGAGCTACCGCGTTGAAAGCCATGTTGCTGCCGGCTGTGACCAGCAGCTCAGCCCCTGTGAGATCAAGGTCGTTTTGGTTGGTGAGCTTGGCTGTGATCGCCGCCAGCAGCTCTGGATCACCCCGGAGTGGGCCGTAACGGTGCAGCGCTGGCCCCCCGGCAGCCAGAGCCTCGGCCACGGCAAGGGCTACCCCCGGTGGCGGATCCCAGCCCACCATTCCCTGGGCCAGCGACAGGGTGCCTGGGGTCTGGTGCACTAGGGCAGCCAGCTCAGGAATGATTGGGCTGAGTACCTTCGCCAACCTCTGGCTTGGGCCTTGTAGGGGGTAAGCGAAATCGCTCACAGCCCTAAGGCTCAAGGGTTGTATTTGGCAGTTGACTGCTTAACGCAGGCGGCCTTGGCCTGGTCCAAGCTTTGACCTTTGCCGTAGCCGTCGGCAATGCAGCCACAGGTCTCGCTGACCATTCCAGCAGGGGGTGTTTTACCTGCCTTCTTGAAGTCATCCTGCATGGCGCTGGAGCACTTGCCGACAATGATTTGCTTCACCATGTTGGCGTGGGCAGGAGCCGTGAAAAAGGCAGCAGCTGCAAGAACGAGAAAGGAGCGCAAAACGGGGATTGGGAAGCTTCATCTCTGTCCTAACACCATTGATATGCAGCCAGTAAGCAGGTAACCCCGTAATGTCAGGCCCCGACAACTCCCATCACCATGCGCTTCGTGCTCTGGGGCACCTACTGCGATAACGCCCTCGCAAAGCGCAGCCCCTATCGGGAAGAGCACCTGGCCGGACTGCAGGGCCTTAAGGACGCCGGCACCCTGATCACCCTGGGCCCCACCGAAGGCAGCACCCATGTGTTCGGTATCTACGAGGCGGGCAGCAAGGAGCAGGTTGAAGCCCTTGTCAAGGCAGACGTCTACTGGCTCAATGGCATCTGGACTGAGGTTCAGGTGTATCCCTGGATCCAGGCCTTCTGAAGCAACTTCAGGCCTTAGGCCAATCCAGCTGGGCCTGCTGCCATACGTAGGCGGCCACCGCCTCTGCCCCCCCATCCCCAAGCACGGCTGCATAGCCCGACATCTGGCCCTGGCCAGCGGCGGCTATTACGGCGATCCGCTCCGGAACATCGATGCCATTGCGCTCCAGGGCCGCCAGGCGCAGGGTTTTACCCCGGCGAATGATGTTGCCGCCGTTGACGTGGCAGCCAGCGCAATGGTTGGTAAACAGCTCAGCCCCATCCGCCTCAGGGGCAGCCCAGGCCGGCTCTGCGCTGATAACCAGTGCCGCCATCACCACGGCTAACAAGGCCAATCTGGCCAACCCCACCCCCCGCAACAGCTTCTGCAGCACCTTGGCAATCTTGCAATCGATGATTCCAGTGTGCGCCTGCAGGCGCTAAACAGGGTCTTACGCCGCCACCTGGGCCCTGGCTAGCCCCTTGCCACCCGTCACCCTGCTGCACAGCGCCGACTGGCAGATCGGCAAGCCCTATGCCCGGGTCAGAGATCCAGACAAACGCGCCCTGCTGCGCCAGGTGCGGCTCCAGGCAATCGGCCGGATCGCAACCCACGCCGCCGCCACAGCAGCCGACTTGGTGGTGGTAGCTGGGGATCTATTCGACTCACCCACGCCTGGAGCAGCGGATGTGAGTGCCGTGTGTGCCGCCATCGGCACGATCCCTTGTGCCGTGCTGGTGATCCCCGGCAACCACGACCACGGTGCCCCAGGCAGCGTGTGGCATACGCCCTATTTCCAGGCGGAGCAGGGGCGCCGCGCCGCCAACCTGCAGGTGTTGCTGGAGGCCACACCCATCGAACTGGAGAGCGTGGTGGTGCTGCCCTGCCCGCTTCTGCGTCGCACTGATGCGAGCGATCCCTGCGGCTGGCTCAACGGCCTCAACTGGACTGAGCTGCCTAAAAACAAGCCCCGGCTGGTGCTCGCCCATGGCTCGGTTCACGGCTTTGGTGCCACCGACCTTGATGCCGCTGGCGAGCCAGACGACGACAACCCCGGCGATGCCAGCAACCGTCTGCGGCTAGGTGGGGCCTGGATGGAGCATGTTGACTATGTGGCACTGGGCGACTGGCACGGACTCAAACGGGTATCCGAGAAGGTTTGGTACAGCGGCACCCCCGAAGCAGATCGCTTTCCCCGCAGCGCCGACTACCGCTGCGGCCAGGTATTGCAGGTGCAGATTGGGCGGGGCGTGCTGCCCCAGGTGAGCCCCTTGGCCACCGGAGCGCTGAGCTGGCATCCCCTCCGCGTCCAACTGCAACAGGACAGCGATCTTGAGCGACTCGAAGCTCAGCTGGAAAGCCTGCTTGGCGGGCGCATCGGCAGCGACCTGCTGCTGCTGGAGGTGGGCGGCAGCCTCAGCCTGGCTGGCCATCGCCACTACGCAGAGCTGCTGGAGCGCCTGGATGCCCAGCTGTTGCGCCTGAAGCTGCGGGGTCGCTGCGAAGCAGCGCCGGGTGAAGCCGAACTAGCCGAGCTCACCCAGCGCCCCGGCGATCCCCTGGTTGCCCGGGTTGCCCAAGAGCTGCATCGCTGCCTGAAGATCCCTGGCGACGCCAACCCAACGGTGGTGCGTCTAGCCCTCAGCGAGCTGCACCAGACCGTGGCCCAGTTGCAGGGCTAAATATGCGCCTGCTCCACGCCACCCTGCGCCAGGTGCGCTTGCACCAGCAGCTCGAGCTTCAGTTTGATCCCCGCTTCACCCTGCTAGGCGGCCCCAACGAGGCGGGTAAGAGCACGGTGGTGGAAGCCCTGCACAAGGTGCTGTTCCTGAAGGCCAGTGCCACGGGCCGCGCGGTAGACGAAATGCGCTCCCGCCTGCACAGCGGCCTGCCCGAGGTGGAGCTGGCCTTTGAAGTGGCCGGCGCCCGTTGGGAGCTACGCAAGCGCTTTTCCGGGGCAAGTGGCACCTGCCAGCTCAGCAGTGATGCTGGCCTGGCCCTGCGGGGGGCGGCGGCGGAGGAGCAGCTGGCCCGTCTGCTGGGGGTGGATGGGCCAATCGAGGGCAGGCGCCACAGTCAGTTGCCGCTGCGCTGGGCCCACCTCTGGGTGCGCCAGGGGGAGGCGGGCACCAACCTGCTGGCCAGCCCCAGCGAGGCCTACGACGTTGAACAGCTTGTACAGCAACTGCAGCAGCGGGGCGCGGCGGCCGCAGCCCTGGAATCCCCCCTAGATCGCCTGGTCAGCGAGCAGCTGCAAGCCCGGCTCGACCAGCAGTTCACGGCCACAGGCAAGCTCAAAGCCGGCTCCACCCTGGCCGCGGCCCGCCAGCGCTGCTCAAGCGCCCTACTGAACCTGGAGCAGGCCCAAGCCCTCCAAGCTGAGCTGGAAGCGGCCATGGAGCAGCTGCGTCAAATAGGTCAAAGGTTGCAATTGATCGAAGCCCAGGAGCGGCCGCAGCTGCAGCGAGCTCTCCAGCTGGAGGCCCAATTACGGCTGCGGCGAGCCCAGGTGGAGCCCCTGCGCCAGCAACTGAGCAATCTTGAGCAGGCCCAGGCGCAGCTGCAAGCGGTGCAGCGGCAGCTGGGCGAACTAGGGGCGCAGCAGCAGGGCTGCCAGCTGCAACGCAGCACCCGGCAACAGCAATTCCGCAGCTTGGAAGCCAATTGCCAAAGCTCAGACCAGGCCTGCCAGGAGCTGAAAAACCAGCAGCAGCAACAGGTCGAGCGTCTCGAGCTAGCCCAGCAACTGCTCGATCTAGCCAACCTCGAGCGGGAGGCTCAGCAGCTCCAAGAGCATCAACAACAATTCCAGCGGCTCCAGCTCCAGGCGGAACAGTGCAAGCAAAGCCTTGCCCAGCTGGCCCCGATCGATGCCGCCGCTGTGAAGTCCCTGCGGCAGGCCGAACAGCAATGGGCCCAGGCCGAAGCCCGCAGCCAGGCCATGGCAACAGCAATCAGTTTGATTGAGGCAGATCAGCCCGTGAGCCTCGCCGGCCAGACCCTATCCCCTGGAGAAACAGCTCAGCTCAATGGCAGCGCCGAGCTAGCGGTGGGCTGCGGGGTACGGCTGCGAATCAGCCCTGGAGGAGGGGAGGCAACCGCCCAAGCTGCAGCTGCCCTGCAGCAAAGCGGCGCGGCCCTGCGCGAGCTGCAGACCGCCATTGGCGTGGCCAACAGCGAAGCGGCAGAAGTAATTGCCCAGCAGCGCCAGGCCCTGGAGCTGGAGCTGGCCAACCTGCGCCAAGCGGCCAGCTCCATCCCCTGGAGTCGCCTGGAAGAGCAGATCGCCGCCCTTGAGCCCAGGCGTCAGCGCCTGCTCAGCCGGCTGGCAGAGCATCAATTGCAGCGCCAGAGCCTGACCGAACGCGGCGAGCTGCCCCAGGGGCGTGCGGAGCTCGAGGCCTGGATCGAAGAGCTGCGGCGACAAGCTAATGAGCTCAGTAAAAGGCAGCAGCAGGCCGAGGCCGAGCGCACAAGCTGGCGCCAGCAGCTGGAGCAGCAGAGCCGAAGCAGCCAGGAGCTGGAGCGAAACCTCGAGCAACTCACGGGCTCCCTGAGCACCTTGGCGGAACGCGAACTAGCCCTACAAGCCAGTCACGGTGATGCGCAGCAACTAACTGATGCGGTGAACAGCAGCCGCCAGGCCCTGCTCATCCAGGAGGCGGAGTTGGCCGCCCTGGATAAGGAAATACTCGACAAGCTGCCAGCTGGCGGCGCCATCGAGCAGCGCCTTCGCCTGCTAGATGGCGAGAAAGACGCCCTACTCACCAGCCGCGGCCAAAACGAGCAACGCTGCCTCACTCTTAGCTCGGATGATCCAGCGGCATTAGTCGAACACCGCCAGGCCGCCTGGGAGTCGGCCCAGGCAGATCTGGAGGCGCTGGAGCTCCAAACCCAGGCATTGCAGATGTTGCAGAACCTGTTTCACCAGAGCCGCCAGGATTTCTCCCAGCGCTACAGCGAACCGCTAGAGCAGGCCATTGGGCCCTACCTCCAATACCTGCAAAACGGCAGGCACCAGGCAAGCCTGGACTTTGACCCCAAAAGTGGGTTTGGCAATTTCGAACTTCAGCAAGGCCCACACCGCTTTGGCTTCGAGCAGCTAAGTGGAGGCATGCGCGAACAATTAGCCGCCGCCCTACGCTTGTCCATAGCGGAGGTGCTCCAACCCGCCTACGACGATTGCCTGCCGTTGATATTCGACGACGCCTTTACCAACAGCGATCAACAGCGCCTGCAAGCGCTGCAGCAAATGCTGCGCCGAGGGGCCAACCACGGCATGCAACTGATCCTGCTGTCCTGCAACCCGAATGACTATCAGGCGCTGGCTGCCGAGCTTGGCAGTGAAATCGCTTTAGCCGCCTGAGCAAAGAGTCTTAGGCGGCAAGGCAAAAAAAACCCCGGACCAGCCGGGGTAAACAATCAACAGATGCTTAAGCAGCGTCAAATGGGGACGCGACTATCACTCTTCGTCTTCGTCGGTGGCACCGGCGGGAATCAGGCGAATCTGCTTGCGGCCGAGCTTGATCTCGAACTCATCGCCGGGCTTGAGATCAAGCAGTGCCGTGTAGGCCTTGCCGATCAGCAGATTGCCATTGCCTTGCACGGTAGCGATGTAGCTGAGTTTGCGGCCGCCCTTGCCAACCTTGCCAGCACCGCCAAGCTCAACGCCCTTGGCTTCAAGGAGGGCCTCATAGAAGGCAGTGAAATTAAGGCGCTCGCCGCCATCCTTCTTATTGGAGACATAGCCGCAGGCCCGGACGATCTCCGACTTACCCACATCGCCAAGCTCTTTGACCTTGGCAAGCAGTTCTGATCCTGTGAGCATCGATTTAGGGGATTGGTGGGTGAATTGGCGGGGCTTAAGAGGTTTGCCCCTGGAAATTACATTTAGAATTTACACCATTAACTGCAGCTGCCAAGCTTTGCCAGGCAAATCAATTCCTAAACATTCAGCCCATTTCGATGCTGGCTGGCAGCGGTGATAGAAAGCAGGCTGAACCCAGCAACGGGATGGAAAACCTGCGGGTGCTGCATCCCGTCGATCTCGATCAAGTAGCAGCGGTGTATCACGACGCCGTGATCAGCCAGGCCAAAGGCCTCTATAGCCAAGCTCAGATTGCGGCATGGGCCAACCATGCCCACACCAGCAATGCTGTTCGCGAAGCCCTGCATAGGGGCTATGGCCTGGCCAGCTGCGCAGCCAACAACCAAAACATTATTGAAGCTTTTGGGGTGCTGGATCCGCCGCAACGGCTATCGCTTCTGTACTGCCGCGGCAGATCCTCCCGGCAGGGAAGGGCCCGCCTAATTCTCCAGTCCCTTGAAAGCCACGCCTGGCAACAGGGGTGGCGCCAGTTGCACACCGAGGCGAGCCAGCTTTCCAAACCGCTTTTGCTCCATCTCGGCTGGCAGATCGATGCCGAAGAGAAGGTGATATTTGCTGGTGAATCCTTCCTGCGATGGCGGATGATCAAAGATCTAAGCCAGCAAAGCGAACGGGGCCGCGATGGCTGAAGCCCAATTGCAGCAATTTCTCGAGAAGGTACGCCAGCTGAATGCCTTCGTGGCCCTCAGCGAGGCCGAGCCATCCCTGCGCCAGGCCCTGCGGAATTGCAGTGATCACCACGCGGTGGTGGAACTAGCCCGCAGCCGGGGCTTCGAGATCGGCCGGCGCTGGGGTGAAACCGATCCCCCCCGCCAAGCCGAAGCCAATCTCTTAGCTACTCCCTGCCCGGCTACGGGGCAGGAAATCAGCGTCGTTTTAGTGGATCAAAAAAACTGGCGACTTGAGCGGATTCACTCCTGCCTTGCAGCCAGTCCTGAGGGTTTTTGGTACGACCAAGAGGAACACGAGTGGGTAACCCTGCTCCAAGGCAGCGCCCTGCTTGAGCTAGACGGTGAGGAGCTGCCCGTAGAGCTCTGCCGAGGTGACAGCCTGCTGATTGCAGCCCACCGGCGGCACCGGATCCTCGCTACGGATCCTGCTCCTGGGACCGTATGGCTGGCCCTGTTCTGGCGGGAGGCTGGCGAATGTTGACGCTGCGAACCAGCCAGAACGCCGCCGCTAGGGCGAGCACCGCAATACCTAGCCCGCCGAGAAGCTGGGGCTTGTTTTCAGCCCCGGGGGGCAGCACTATCACTTTGCGAGCTACCGCGGTCATGGCTGTGAGCAACACCAGCTCGATCTGCACCACATGACGGCGCAGATAGGAGGTCACGTTTTGGAGCACCTCCACCGCAATTAGCAGGGTGAGCAGATCGCCCAAAACCGCATTCATCTTGCTGCCGAGCCAGGGCGTATCGGGCTGCAGCACCGCCGCGGTTACAGCGATCGTCAACTGCACGGTGCCAGCCACCAACACCACCAGCAGCACGATGCCGAGCAGCTTGGCCAGGGATTGCTCGCCGCGATCAACCAGCTGGAGATAGGTGGCGTCTTGCCAGAGCCGGCGCAGTTTTTTGATCACGGTCGCCCATTAATTCTTGAACTGTTCATAGATAGGTCGGGCTTGGGTGTCGCTGGGGGAGTTTTCCAGCTGGGTGTCACAAGTAATGGATCCATCCGCCGCTGTGACGCAATTTTTGGGCTTGACCTTGGTGGATGGCCCCACGGAACTGCCCGGGCCCAAAAGAAAACTTTCAGCCTGGGCCAAGACCGGAGCCATGGTGAGCAAGGTGCTGGCGGCAAGGGTTGCCAAAGAGAGGCCTGGGAGCTGCATCGAAGCGATGGCTGTTATTTCTCCACTCTGAACTGCCATGCTCAGGTTTGCTGGTCTTGGCGAATTTCCTGCAACAGCAGATCTAGCTGCCCCAGCGAAGCCTCCAACCCCGGCCGGCCTGCACCCCCACTCTGGCCCGCTCCGTCTTCGTTTTGCCAGAGCTCCTCAACGCCACACAGCTGCTGGGCGAGGCCAGGCAACCCGTCGCTGTTGTGGGTGCGTTGCAGCACCTCAAGCAGGACGGGCATCCGAATCGAAGCTGCATGCAGGGCGCGCCTGAGATCCGCCTGGGTGCGTCCGGTGTGGCGCAGCCAGTCTTTGAGAAAGCTCTGCAGATCATCGAGCTCTGCACCTGTGAGGCTGGCCATCGCTATCAGCGGTTCAGGGGAAACCATTGATCCAGTCTGCGCTGGGCCCGCAACTGCACCGCCGGGGTGCGATGGCGACTGCACAAACCAAGCAACGCCGTAACGGCCACAAGATCGTCGCTGAAGCCCGCCGCCGGAATGAAATCTGGAATCAGATCTAGGGGCACCAGCAGGTAGGTAAGCGCAGCCAGCACAGTGAGTTTGGCTGGTGCAGGCGTCTGGGGGTCAAGCAACAGCTCCAGACATTCAAGGGCTGGTCTGGCCAGGGTGCGGCCAGCTCGGCGCAACAACTTGAGCAACACCACCTCATTCACCTCGGTGCTCTCCAACACCTGGGCATCAACGACGGGAGCATCCGTTGCGGGGGCATCCCCTGAGGTCGGATCTACGAACTCGGTCACGGGCAGCACTGCAGCCAACCTGCTTATTCAAGGAGCAAACGACAGCTACTAGGCCTCCACCAAACCGCTATCGATGCCGGTTTTCCGCAGTTTGCGCAGGGCCCGCTGCAGCACCTGGCGGCAATACTCCCGGCTGCAATCGAGCTGGCGGGCCACCTCTGCCAGGGTCCGCCATTCGTGGCTGCTATCGAGACCAAAGCGCAGCATCACCACCGTGCGCTCCTTGGCTGTGAGGTTGGCGCGTTCGAGCAGGGTCCACACCGTGGCTGTGCGCTCGGCAAGCTCAGCGCGCTCCATCGGCGGCAGCTCCGGGCTGGGCAACACATCAACCAACTCAGTGGGATCAGACTTCGACTTCACCACCCCCTGCAGGCTCACGGTGATGCTGCGTAGTTCGCAGCCCAGTAAATCCTCCACTTCCGCCTGAGGCAGATGCATCATCTGGGCCAACTGGGCTGGCCTTGGTGCAACTCCGTTGGCCTGGAGATAGCGAGATTTGGCAGCCCGCAATTTTGTGAGTTTTTCATTCACATTTACGGGAATGCGAATGGTGCGGCTCTGGGTGGATAGGGCGCGATTTAGACCTTGACGAATCCACCAATAGGCATAAGTACTAAAGCGATGCCCGCGGCTGGGATCGTATTTCTCCACGGCGCGAGTGAGACCAAGGGTGCCCTCCTGGATTAGGTCCAGCAGCTCTAGGCCCTTGTTCTGGTAGCGCTTGGCCAGATTGACCACCAGCCGCAGATTGGCCGTGATCATTTGGTTTTTGGCCCGCTCACCGGTTTTGAGGGTGCAGCGCTCCAGATCATTGAAATCACAAGCAAGTCCCGAGCCACCGGCATCACGGCAGCGCTCCTGCAAAAGGGCCAGCCTGCACCTTGCGACCCAAGGTGAGCTCCTGCTCGGGTGTCAACAACTGATGACGGCCAATTTCACCCAAAAAGGCGCTCAAGGAGCTCACCATGGATCACCCAAGCAGTGAATTGAACCTAAGGGCAATCAGCAGGCACAAACGGACTAACAGAAAAGCTTCCGACTTTCAAAATTCCTTCGCAATTTCCGTGATTGTTCAACTTTCATAATGGCTGCTGATTTCAGCTCACTTTTGAGCAGGCAGCAGGCCAGCTGAGCCGCCGGTTACGGTTGCAGGGATCTGCTTACTACAAATGCCTGGCTTGGCTGCCATCCCCCCTGAAGTGCTCTCCCGCGCTGGGGTGGCCTACGTGCACTACGTGAGCTTCATGCTCTGTTTTGGCGCCTTGGTGCTGGAGCGGCGCTTGATCAAGCCAAATCCAAACAAGGCCGATGCCACCTTGATGGTCATCACCGATGTGGTGTACGGCCTGGCAGCCCTTGCCTTGCTGGTGAGCGGGATTCTGCGGGTTCTGTACTTCGGCCAGGGAAGCGAGTTTTATACGGAGAACCCCCTGTTCTGGTGGAAGGTTGGGCTCTATCTAGGGGTGGGCGGCCTGTCCCTCTATCCCACCATCACCTACATCCTCTGGGCCATCCCGCTGCGCAAGGGCGAGCTGCCCCAGGTGAGCGAGGCTCTAGCCACCCGTCTGGGCTGGATCCTCAATATCGAGTTGGTGGGCTTTGCCCTGGTTCCCCTACTAGCCACCTTGATGGCCCGCGGCGTCGGCCTGCCTGCCTGATGCTGCGGCGATTAAGCCGGCGATTAAATCGAGCGAGCCTGCCGGTTTACGGCCTAGTTCTTGCTCTCGGTCTTTTCCCCGCCAGGGGATTGGCCGCAGCACCAGCTGCTGGTGATTATCGCCAGCGGCTAGTGCCCACACCCCACGGCTGGCCCAAGCGTCAGCATTGGTGCGTTTGGATCGAGCCCGCCGCAGCGGCCGGGCCTGCTGCCCGCTGGGATCAGCTTTGGCTGCAAGCCGTGGAAGCGGCGCTGGCAAGCTGGGCTGAATTGGTCACGATTCACCGCAGTGAAAGTAAGGAATCGGCCCAAGTACAGATATTGAGGCGCCGGCCACCTCTGCAGCGGGGCCGGGCCAGCCATGGCCGCGCCGAGCTAGCTCTGGCGACGAATAAGCCCGGCGACCCGCCAAAAATTGAGCCGCGGGTTGTGGTGAGCATCAGCCCTGGGCAGCGACCGGACGCCATCCAGGCCACGGCCCTACACGAGCTCGGCCACGCCTTCGGGATGTGGGGGCACAGTGATCGGCCCCAAGACGCCATGGCGGCCGTGCCTGGAGCGAACCCAGTGCTACAGCTCACGGCCCGGGATCGGGCCACTTTCATGTGGCTACAACAGCAGCCCGGCCTACCAGGCAATGAGCCAACTGCAGCAGGGGGCCAGGCTGGCTGCCATTAATTGCGCGATGTTGCGGATTGTCAAGTTGTCTGATAATCCAACGAATCTTTTAAAGAGCGCTTGAAAAAACTTATACGTTGCTCGCCTTGAGGATTTTTCACCCCTGTGCCCTTGCCCGTTCTGGCCACCAAGCCACTCACCAACAGCGCTCGCGTCAGCAGCTTTCTGGCCGCCGGTGAGGAAAGCCCCCGCCAGAGCGACACCACTTGCCTGGTGCGGGATCCGGCAGCCACCGATGCCGTGATTGAGCAGGCATACCGTCAGATCTACTTTCACGCCTTCAAAGTGGACCGTGATGCGGTGCTGGAATCCCAGCTGCGCTCCGGTCAGATCAGCACCCGCGACTTCATCCGCCAACTCCTGCTCTCCGAGAAGTTTCAGAGGGATTTTTATCGCTGCAATAGCAATTACAGGGTGGTGGAACAGGTGGTGGGTCGGGTATTTGGCCGGCCGGTGCATGGCCAAGCTGAACAGATCGCCTGGTCGATCGTGATCGCCGAGCAGGGGCTGCCCAAGTTTGTTGACGCGCTACTGAATTCCGACGAATACCGCGACAACTTCGGCGACAACCTGGTGCCTTTTCAGCGCTCGCGGGTACTTCCCGGCCAGGCGGTAGGCACCATGCCCTTCAACCAGCAAGCCCCCCGCTACAACTCCTACTGGCGTGAGGCGATGAACAGGCGCGCACCCGCTGGAGGATCAAACCCCTGGTCAGACGGTGGCGGCTGGGCGCGCCCAGCCTGGCTGGAAGGCCAGCCCACACCAAAGGTTCAAGCTATCTGGCAATACACCGTGGCAACTGGTGGATTTGTGCTCACCGGCCTGGTGATTTGGATTGCTGCGGCCATGCTCAGCACAGGCTGAGGCGGCCCTCAGCCCCGCCGAGGAGCACCTCGGCGGGCGGCCAGCACCTGCTGCACCTGACGCCAACTGACGCCGTGGTGAGCAAGCGCCACCTGCAAGTGGAAAACGATGTCGGCGGCTTCGCCTGCGATCTCCTCGCCGTTGTCGTCCTTGCAAGCCATCACAAACTCAGCGCTCTCCTCCCCAATCTTCTTGAGGATGCGGTTGTCGCCCCCCTCAAACAGTTTGTTGGTGTAGCTGCCGGGCTCGGGAAGGTCGCGGCGCCCTTCGATCACCCGCATCAGTTCGGTGCAGACATCTGCCGGCGGCTGAGCGGCCGATGGCCCCCCGGCCGTGGGCTCGGGACCGTTGTCGTAGAAGCAGCTGCGGGCGCCGGTGTGGCAGGCCACATCGCCGCTCTGCTCAATGCTGAGTAGCAGCACGTCGGCGTCGCAGTCGTAGCGCAGGCCCTTGAGCTGCTGGATATGGCCGCTGGTGGCCCCCTTGTGCCATAGCTCCTGGCGCGAGCGGCTCCAGTAGTGCACCTCGCCGCTGGCGAGGGTGTGCTCGATCGCCTGCTGGTTCATCCAGGCCACCATCAACACGGCGCCATCGAGCCAGTCCTGGGCGACCGCGGGGATCAAACCAGCTTCGTTGAAGCGCAAGGCCCCAATGAATTGAGGGTCTGGGGGCTGAAATACTGCTGACAAGGCCCTTGCGCTGCTGCTGTCCCGATCCTCACCCATGCCCACTCCGGCCTACAGCTGCAGTAAAACCTTCAGCGGTTATCCCTGTTGCCATCGCCAATGGCGCCACCAGGGCCACTGCCGCTTCGTGCATGGTTACAGCCGCAGTTTTAGCTTCTGGTTTCGGGCCCATGAACTCGACGACTGTGGCTTTGTGGTGGATTTTTCCAGCCTGAAACAGCTCGAAGCACGGCTGGTAGATCAATTCGACCACACCTTTCTGGCCAATGCCGATGACCCCCTCCTCTCCACCTGGCGCCAGCTGCACGACCAGGGCGCCCTCGACCTGCGGGTGATGGCCAATGTGGGCATGGAGGCCAGCGCCGAGCTGGTGTGGGGCTGGGCCAACGAACTGCTGCACGGCCGCGACAGCGGCCGCAGCTGCTGCTGGAAGGTGGAGGCGAGGGAAAACGAGAAAAATGCCGCCTGTTTTGAAGCCCTGCCCGGGTGGTTCAAACCCTGACATCAAGCCAGCAATGACTGGGCCAGGGGCGCGAGGCTCCTAACTTGCGCCTCAATGAACCGCCACCGCCCGATGGGCCGCTTGCTCCAACTGCTTACCGCTGCCCTGATGCTGCCCGCTACCGCCCTGGCCCAGACCAGCCCAGGTGGAGGTGGGGTTCAGGCGCTATATCCCAGCAAGGCCGCGGCCGAAAAAGCCGCCAAGCACTTCCACTGCACCGGAGCGCACCAGATGGGCGATAAATGGATGCCCTGCGCCCAACATGGCGATGGCCATGGCAGCCATACGCCGGCCCACTAATGGCCAAGTGCGGCGACAAACCCAAGCTGCTGGCCATCGGCATCGCCCCCTTGGGCATCATCTCGATCGGCATCGTGCCAATGGGGGTCGTGAGCATTGGGGTGGTGCCGATGGGCGTGCTGAGCCTCGGTGCCGTGGGCATGGGGGTGATCAACATCTGCGTGGTGGGCATGGGCATCGTGGTGGCTGGCGTCAATGTGATGGGTATCTGGAACCCCGGAGCCAGCACCCCCCACCAGCACCCCCATGCGGCCAGCGGGACCCATACCCCAAACCTCTACGCCTACCCAAGCAAGCAGGAAGCCCTGATCAAAGCCAAACAGCTGGGCTGCAACGGCGTCCATGCGATGGGTTCGCTGTGGATGCCCTGCGCCACCCATCCCGAGCTCGAGCCACCCCCGGCTGCTCAAAGCCAAAGGCCCTGAATCAGCGTCCATGATGGCCATCCCTGCGGGTTGCTCTTGGCACAGCTGGCCACCGCCTGGGCGATTTTTCAGGGTCTACTGCTCGAAGCCCTGCCGTTTCTGCTGATTGGCGTCGGTATCGCCAGCCTGGCCCGCTGGCTGGCGCCTGGAGGTGCCTGGCTGCGGCAGCTGCCCGCCCACCCCCTGCTGGGTCCCCTCACCGGTGCCGCCCTTGGCTTTGCCCTGCCCGCTTGTGAATGCGGCAATGTACCGGTGGCAAGGCGGCTGCTAGCCGGTGGCGCCCCAGTTGGCACGGCCCTGGGCTTTTTATTTGCCGCGCCAGTGCTGAATCCAATCGTGCTGGCCAGCACCTGGGCCGCCTTCCCCAACCAGCCCTGGCTGCTGGCGGCCCGCCCTGGAGCAGCCCTGCTGCTGTCGGTGCTGCTGGCCACGGTGCTGCGCCTGCTGCCCGAGGCCGAATTACTAGATCCAGTGCTGCTCGAAGAACGGCGGCTGAGCCAGCCCTTGGCCCAGGTGGGGCTGCTGGAGCGTCGCAGCGGAATTGTCGGTGCGATCGGCGCCAAGGTGCAGCCCCTCAAGGTGGCGCGGCCGCCCTTGCAGGAGGTGCTCCAGCACGGCAGCCGCGAATTTCTCGATCTGGCAGCCCTGCTGGTGCTGGGTTGTGCCATCGCCGCCACGGTGCAAACCTTGCTGCCGCGCAGCTGGCTGCTGGCGGTGGGGGGAGCACCAACCATCTCTGTACTGAGCCTGATGCTGCTGGCGGTGGTGGTGTCGGTTTGCTCCAGCGTCGATGCCTTCCTCGCCCTGGGCTTCGCTGCCCAGGTCACCCCGGGAGCGCTGCTGGCCTTCCTGGTGCTGGGACCGGTGGTCGACCTGAAGCTGCTGGGACTGTTCCGGGTGCTGTTTAAACCCAAGGCCATCGCCCTCACCAGTGCCGCCGCAGCGGTGGCAGTGCTGGTGCTGGGGCAATGGGTCAACTTGCTGCGGCTGTGATGCGCGCCTTCGCCCTGGGAATGTGGGGAGCCGTGCTGCTGCAAAGCAGCCTCAGCGGCAGGCTGGATCTCTTGCTCAGCGGCGTTTTCCACCCCCTGGTGGCGCTGAGCGGTGTGGCCTTGCTGCTGCTGGCTGGCCTGCTGCTCAGGGGTCAGGAAAGCCCAGCCCCATCGCGACGCCAAGCCATCCCAAAAATCTGGTGGCTGAGCGCCGCAGTGGCTTTGCTGGTGTTGGCCATTCCCCCCAACCCCTCCTTCAGCACCCTGACCGCCAACCGGCCTGCCGAGCTGGGCGATGAGACTGAGCTGAGCTTCGTGCTGCCGCCAGCCCAGCGCAGCCTCACCGATTGGGTGCGCTTGCTGCGCAGCCAACCCGACCCCAGCCTCTACGCGGGTGATCCCGTGCGGATCAGCGGCTTTGTCTTGCCCCAGCCGGGTGAGCCCCCCCAGCTAGCCAGGCTGCTGGTGCGCTGTTGTCTCGCCGATGCCACCCCGGTGGGCCTGCCTGTGCGCTGGCCGGCCGGCCGGCCGCCCCGGGTGGATCAATGGCTGGCTGTGGAGGGCACCATGGCTATTGAAGAACGCGACGGCCAGAGCCGCAGTGTGGTGTTAGCGCAGCGAATCACACCGATTGCCCGGCCCAAGCGGCCCCTGGAACCATGAAGGCCACGGGGCAACGGATCACGTTGGTGCTGGCGGCTGGACTCGCCCTGGCCTTGCTGCAGCAACAACTTCTGCTACGGCGCCCACCCCGGCTACTGGAGCTGGAGTCAAGCAGCGCCAGCTCCGGTCCAGCGGCCCTAGATCTGCGCTTCAGCCGACCGATGCGCAGATCCAGCCTGGTGGGCTCCAGCAGCCTGCAACCCCAGTTGGCCTGGACGTGGCTGGGGGAAAGCAACCCCCTGCGCCTGCTGCTGCTTCCAGGCCAAACCATCCCCGGACCATTGCGGTTGCTGCTGGCAGGGGTCGACAGCCGCAACCTGCCGCTGGGCCGCCAGCAGTGGCTCTGGGACCCCCGGCCGCGCTTGCTGGCGGTGGTGCCCGTGGCCGGCGGCGAACAGCTGCAGCTGCAACGGCGCGATGGCAGCTGGCAGGCACTGACCCCGGTGTGGCCGCAGCTGGCCCAAGTGCAGCCCCTCGGCAACGGTGCCGGTGTGGCCCTGCTCAGTGGTGATGGCATGGGCAGCCACCGTCTCTGGCTGCTGCCGCTGCAGCAACACAACCTGGTGCGCGAACCGCGGCGCCTCTCCGAACCCGTGGCGGGTGGGCTTCAACCCCTAGACGACGCACCGCTGCTATTTGCCCACCTGAGCAGCAACCGACGCGGCGACCTGCTGGTGCAATCGTCCACCACCGCCCTGGATCCGGGCAGCACCAGCGTGCGTACCGGCCAGGGGCGCCAATGGCCCCTGCCCCACTCTGCTTCTGGCCCCATGCAGCTGCTCCCCGAGGGAGGCGGGGTGGTGGTGCCTGAACTGGAAGGCCTCACCCTGCACAACCTGCCGGGCCAGCCCCACCGGCGCCAGCTGCTGCCCGGCAGCCGGGAACTCAGCAGTTTCTGCCCCGTGAGCGGCCGCGCCCTGCTGGTACGTCACTGGCCCGACTACCGGCGCTCCCTAGAGCTGGTGGAGCCGGGCCAACCGCCGCGGCAGCTTTGGATCGGCAGCGAAGCCGTCCTGGCCAGCGCCTGCGACCGGGGTGGGGATCGGGTCTGGCTGGTGGTGAGCAACTGGTCCCAGGGATCCCAGCCCCTGATGCTGGCCCTCGATCGCCGCGGCCAACTGCTCAAGCAACGCTCCTTGAAGGGCTGGGAGGTGGAACCGGGAGCGCCGATGTTGTTTGATCCCACCCGCCAGCAGCTGCTGCTCACCCTGCGCTCAGGCAGCCACGCCAAGCCGGTGCTGGTGGATGGCAGCAGCCTGAGCCTGCACCCCCTGGCCAAGCCGGTGCGCCTGGCCCTGTGGCTACCCGCCGGCTGAAAGGCGCTGGTGCTGCAGGGAAGCCAGGGGCAGCAGGCCCATGCACAGCACCCCGATCAGGGGGCCGGGCGGCAGGTTCACAGCTGGCTGAATCGCCAGCAGAAAGCCGCCACCGCTGATCCCCATACCCACCAGGGCTGAGCGCCCCAGGGCCTGGCGCAGGCTGGCGGCTCCAGCCAAGGCCACTAGGGCCGGAGCACCCATCAAGGCAATCACCAGCACCACCCCCACGGCGGTCATGGCGCTCACCACCGTGAAGGCCGTCACCAGGGTGAGCAGCAGCCGCAGCCGCTGCACCGGCAAACCAGCACTGGCGGCGCCGATGGGATCCACCCCCAGATACACGTAGTGGTGATAGCGCCAGGCGAGCAGCAGCAGCACCGCCACCAGGGCCAGCAGGCTGCGCAGCAGGTCGGCAGGAGCGGCGGCCAGCAGATCGCCAAACAGCACCGCCTCCAGATCGACCCGGATGTGCAGCAGGGGAATCAACACCACCCCTAAACCTAGAAAGCCAGCCAGCACGGTGTTGAGCACCGCCTCATCGCCCCCTTCACCAGAACGATCACCCCGGCTGAGCCGCTCCGCCAAAAGGGCACCGGCCAGGCCGCTGATCACGCCA
>NZ_JAGQBD010000049.1:0-5573 GCF_024345455.1 Cyanobium sp. T1G-Tous | reverse complement strand
GAATCGAGTACAACATCCATAGACCGCATTCGGCTCTCCAGGGGCGCACGCCCCTGGAAGTCCTCCAGCAATGGAAAGCGGCCTGACTAACCCACCAGCTCTCATAGGAACTGGAGCAGCAAGGGGGGTCACGTCAACGGCATGGGCGCGGCTGAGCTTGCCGCCTGCTGGCCGAACTGCGATCAGTCCAGGTATCTGGCGCTTGAGCAGCTGACAGACCGCCGGGCCATTGGCGGCGTCTTCTATCAGCACCGCATCGGGGCCTAGCCCCTGCGCTTTGAGCGTGACCAGGCACTGGCCAAGAAATTTGACAACACACGGCAGATCCAGGTGGTGGTGCTGACTCCAGAGCATCTCAATGCGATGACTCGGTGCTGCTGATCCTTCCTTCCTGGCCGGCGCACCTACCGGTGTTGATCTGCCAAGCGCAGAAGCAGCGGTGCGATGCAGCTGCAGGCCCTGGCCATGGGCCTCAACTGCAGGGTGAACAGCTCGCTGCTCTGCAAGCAGACCGAGCAGGACAAAAGCGCAGTAGTCGTTGCCCTCACCGCCCTTAAAGCTGAGGTCACAGCTGAGCACCAAGGGGGAGAAGGGCTTCTGCTGGCCTTTCTGGGGCTGGCCCCTATGGACCGGGCCCCTTTGGGGCTGCTTCCGTTGCGGCATCTGCAGCAACCAGTGCCGCTGGAACAACAGACCCTCAGCTGGTGATGGTCGCTGCTGGTAGAGGGCATTCCACCAGTAGCTGCCTGCGCGGATGCGGATCTGCTCAAGCTCCGCAGCAGGACCGCAATCCCCCGAGCCCTTTTCACCGCGCCTCTACTGCGTAAAGACTTCATTCAGCCCAGCTCCCTTTGGTTGATCCTGGCCTTAGGAGCCGGCAGGCGTAGAGCGGCGCTATGCCATGCATCGTTGAGCACTTCGGGAGGCGCGGTAAGCCCGTCAAGAAGATGCGGCTAATCCCTGCTGAAAAAGCATTTGCCTTTGCCCGCAAATTCCAGGGCCTCCCAGGCGTCACCGTTTCGGTCTGCTGAGCCTGCGGGCTCAGGCCAGGCTGCCTATTGTTAGCCAGGCCATGGCCGCAAGAACCAGCCGCCGCCAGCGCAAGAGCAGCACCGCCAGAACCCGGCGCACCGAAAGCCGAAGCACCGACTCCGTGCCCGAGTTGCCGGGAACCAGCACAGTAAGGCGACAGTGCTCTCAACTTCACCTTGCAATTGTGGACACGGGACCCCAGGCGGCAAAACGAAATTGTGAGTGACTTTAACTTTCGCGTCGAGGCGCTGCTGTACGAGCGGGACACCCCCAGCGAGAGGGCAATTAATGAGCTTGGTTGACAATTCAGCACTCGTTAGGAGTTGAACCACGGCAGTTTCAGACCAAGGGCTTCGATTGGATCCATCACGAGCTTGTTGAGAGCACGGCCTAGAACGACTTGTGGCTCATCTGCCCGAATAGGGAGAACGGGATGGGAGTGATCGGCTCCGCTGACAATCTTGCGTCTGATTAGGGAGTTCCCTGCCTCCAGCCCGCACACATAGGCTCGTTCCTGACACAGACCCTTGGCTCCATGTTCTTTGTCGCCCATCCGTACCCAGTCGCCAGCGCAGACGACCGACTGCACTGAGGTTTCCAAGGGTGGCCGTTTTCTGAAACTTCCCGGAGAAAAGAGCGACACCGAGCTTGGATAGCGCCGCACCTCGGCATCAACCACCCTGGCATTGGTGAATTCTGGATGAGCGATGGGGAGCAGGTCGTGCGTGAGCAGATCGATGATCTCTTGATCACTCATCGCTGCGATAGCCGATGCGTTGTAAAAGTCGCTGGCGACCACGGAGCCCTGGGGCTGCTCATCACCCCAAAGAGCCTGCTGAGCATCCTTGTGCAGCTGATCCAGCATGAAAAAAGTGCCCCCAGAGCCCTTCAGTGATTCGAAGCGGGAGAACACGTTGACTGGGTAAGCGATTGGAACATAACGATCCAGCCATAGACGTGCTGACACGATATCGATGGAACCAAGCGAAGCAGCACTAACAAGCTCTGGTGCTGCCTTGCTGAGTTCTGGAGATTGAGCCATCAGAGACTTGAGCCCTTTTGCACCAACGGCCAAGACCACAGCATCCACATCGTCAATCACCTGAACTGTATTAGTTGCCACGTTCTTAACCTCAACCGAGCTTATGCGCTGCGTGTCGGGCGACACATTCACCTGTCTCACCAACGTTCCCCCAAGGACCTGCAGATGATGGCGGAAGATCAGCCTTCGACTCAGAGGCGCGAACAGATGTTCGGCGATGCTTTTCGACTTGATCCAACGGACATCAAATGAGTCTTGGTGGGCCAGGGCGTAGTAATAGAGGAGCTCCATGGTGACCGCGGCCGAAACCTCTTCGGGCGGCTTGAACAAGCCAACCAGCAAGGTGGGGCGCAAGAAATCATTGATGAGCCGATCGCTGATGCCAAGCTTGATAAATAGTGATTGCGCATCAAGATCGTCGTACTGCTGGAATGTCTTGTCGCTGCGATATAGGTCAAGCATCGCATAGAGAAGCCCTGCGATACTGAGGCGGTCTTGAATGGGCAGTCGTGTGAAGTTTGTGATTGTCGCCACCATCTGACCAAGGGGACTTGGCCATTGGGGTGCGCCTCCAAAGACAGGCGCTGTTGCTTCCAACCCATCGGGAGACCAGAAGGCACTGGTTGTGAAGTCAGTGAAGATATCGCCAACGCCGAGTTCATCGGTTAGGGCATTGATGTTGGGATAGTCTTTCCAAAACCCTCTGGTTCCTGCCTCGAAAGGTTTGCCGCTTTTGGTTGTGATTGGTTGACTGCCTGTTGGATCGGCCATCCCATCAATCAAGGTGACACGAATACCGGCTTCACAGAGTGCCTTGGCTGCGCCCCAACCAGCCCACCCGGCTCCGACGACTACTACATGGGATGGTCTTCCGCCGGGCATGCTCTCGTCTGGAGTGGTCTCGTCTGGCATGGCTACTACGAAAGTCGGCTCATCTTCTGCAAGTTACTCAAAGAGTGATGGGTGAGGCGCTACGGATGCCGTGACTGCAGCAGCAGGGCTGTGCTTAGACGAACAATTCAATCTCCAGGATTTGGGAGATTTCAGAAGCACGTTGACTGCATTTTAGCGATTTCACCCTACACAACCCCTTTTTAAACACAGATTGATTGTTCTTTTTTTGATTGATTTCGCTGGCTTCGGTTCGGCAGCTGCCTCCAGTCTCGACTGACAGCTGACTGCAAAGCATGCAACCGGTAGCCCTGCAGCAGCCAGGGGAACGACCGTTCCCCTGTTGCCAGACTGGGAGCATCGAGGGGGATCCGATGCTGCGCTTTCTACTCAACGTGCTCTGGTTCGTGCTCGGCGGGGTGGTGATGGGCCTCGGTTGGTGGCTGGCCGGTCTTGTAGCGGCGATCACGATCGTCGGCCTCCCCTGGGCCAGGGCTTGCTTTGTGATCGGCAACTACTCCTTCTGGCCGTTTGGAAATGAGGCCGTGAGCAGGCGTGAGCTCACCGGACGGATGGATTTCGGCACCGGACCGCTGGGGCTCATCGGCAACGTGATCTGGTTTCTGGTGGCGGGCTGGTGGCTAGCGATCGGCCACCTCACCTCTGCAGTGGCCTGCTTCGTCACGATCATCGGCATTCCCTTCGGGATCCAACACATCAAGCTGGCGCTGATCGCACTGGCCCCGGTCGGCATGCAGGTGGTGCGGGTGCGCCGCTGAATGCCACCCCATCGATGCCGAGACGTTCCTCTTCACCCCTGCCCGGGGGCGGTTGGAGTATTGGCCGTTGATTCTCAATCATGCAGCCATGGCCAGCGGCATCACGATCACCTCCAACCCGGATCCAGCGCAGCTACAGAGCCTGGGCGTCAGCACCTTTCCCTGGACCTACGACGAGCAGGAAACCTGCCTGCTGCTGGAGGGCGATGTCAGCGTCACCCCCGTTGGTGGGGAGCCGGTCCGATTCGGGGCCGGTGATCTGGTGGTGTTTGACACCGGGCTGAGCTGCACTTGGGAGGTGCATGTCCCAGTGCGCAAGCACTACCGCTTTGGTTGAGAGGACGGGGCAGAGTGGAGCCAATGCAAATTCCTCTCCGGCCCAGCCCTCGCGAGACCACCGAAGCGATGGTGCGCAACATCGCTCGTGAGCTGGCCGAGATCGAGCAGACCATCAGCCATTGCAGGGGCGATCGGGTCGCTGAACCCCGATTGACGGGCACCTGGCTGGCCCACCTGCTGATCAGCAGCAGCGAGCTACTCCAGAACCTACTGATCGAGTCGGCCCGCAGACCGCCCTCCGGTGTGTAGCCGGGACTCAGAAGCAGAAGGGCAGGAACTGGGTGCGGCAGGCGGCGTAGCCATCAACCAAGGCACCGAGGCCGATCTGATGGGCGATGCCAAAGCCGGTGAGGCCTTCCACCACGATGCCGATCACAATGCCGAGCATGGCGGCGCGGCCGTTAAATAATTCCACTCTCTTGAGCTGCTCCATGAGGTTCAGCTGTTCGGCGCTGGTATCGAGCAGCTGGTCTTTGGCGGGGGTGTTGGTCATGGGGATCTCTGGGTTGGGTGAAACGAGAAGGAAGCGTTGGCGTCAGTCGGCGATATTTGGCTGTAGCACCAGGGCGCTGATTAACCAGGCACCGAAGAGCAGCAGGGTGATGGCAGTTAAGTAGTCGGTGCTCATAGCGGTCAACCGAGCCCGATTTGGGAAAGGATGCCCTGGCCAGTGAGCAGCTCGGTTCCTAGGCCGATCACGAAGCCGAGCATGGCCAGACGGCCGTTCCAGGCTTCAGCGAAGGCGACAAAGCCAAAGCGGGCAGCGGAGTCAGTCATGCGTGTTTCAGATAGTTACGGCGATTGTAACGGCATGTGAAGGGTTGGTCTATGGCGGTTTGCCGCATGCGCTCCTCGCAGCAGGGGCAACGCACCTCTCGGTGGGGTCTCATATGGCGCACCTCTCGGTGCGACCTAATCGGGGTTGCCGAGGCGGCTCAGCTGGCGAACGACGCAGAGCCTTTGCTCATTAGTGATGCTGCCAGCGCTGTCGACGATTCAGGCCACGCGCACGAATGTCAATTCGATGGCGTCTTTAGTCAAAAAGTCTGTGTTGTCTTATACTTCTGCCGTGCAGCCTTGCTTGCGATCAAGCTGATCGAATCGCCGTTCACTAATGATCTTCGCCAATTCTAGAAAATAGCCGGCGGTGCACCACTTGCCATGGTTGCGGTCGCGATTGACTACATCAGTCCTGACCTCGGCAGCCTCTGCCATTACTAGGTCTAGCTCCCCTTGAGGCAACTCATAAAGATCTTGAAGCTCAACTGAGCGGTCAAGCAGGTGACTTTTGAACCACTTTGGATTGAGTTCTTGAGGAGGGATATCCAAATGTAATAAATTCTTGTTTAGAATTCGCATTCTACAGCATTGTCCTCTTCTTGCCATTCATCCATAAAGTCCTCGAAGCTTGAGTGGAAGCCAGGGTTGTTTAGATAAATCTCCGCGAGATCATCCAAGGCGACGAATTCAGGGATAAATGCACCAGGCTT
>NZ_JAGQBD010000048.1:0-5820 GCF_024345455.1 Cyanobium sp. T1G-Tous | reverse complement strand
CAGCTTTGCCCGGTCTCAAGAGGCACTTAACTCCCTGTTGCCCAGAGCTTCCCTAGAGCCTTATCTGGCCTTGCTGCTTGAGCTGCAGCGCCTCGGCCACAGCGTCACGTTGATCGGCAGCACCAATTTCGCCGATGCGGCCCGGAAGGCCGCAATTGCCTTTGCCCCCTTGCCCGGTAATTTCCGCGACCTGCTGAGCTCCCCTGCCGGACTGGAGCTGATGCAGGGCAAGCCGGTGCGACTGGTGAACGATGCCCTGCTGCTGCAGTGGCTGAGCACCGCCCGAGAGGCCATCCGAGGGTGCGATCTGCTGCTGGCACCACCGCTGGCGCTTTGGGCTTATCACCTCGCCGAAGCCGAGGGATGTCGTTTCGCCGTGCTCAGCCCCATCCCGGTGGTGGCGACCGGGGCTTTTCCCTTTTTGAAGTTCCCTGCCCGCCAGCACTCCACCAGCTGGTTGAAGCGTCAGCTGAACCGACTCAGTTACCGAGCCTTCCGTCTGATCAAATGGCGCCAGGAATCCAGATTGATCCAGGACTTCCGCAGCCAGCAGCTGGGATTGCCGCGGTTGCCCTGGACCGGTGCTGGGGAGCGGCGCGATGCCCCGCATCAGTTGAAATCGCCACCGATTCTCCATCTGTTCAGCTGCCGTGTGCTGGAGCGTCCGGCGGATTGGCCCGCCCATGCCCAGATCACCGGCTATTGCTTCAACCCCACGTCGACATCGGAGAGCTACAGCCCGCCTCTGGATCTGCAGCGCTTCCTCGAGGCCGGGCCACCTCCTTTTTATGCCGGTTTCGGCAGCATGATTCCGCACCATCCCGCGTCGTTGGGCGAGGTGCTGGTGGAAGCCGCTCGGCTGGCGGGGCAGCGCCTGATTCTCTCGCCGGGCTGGGGCCGGGTGGTGCCCTCTGACGACCTTCCCCCCACGGTGTTTCTATTGGAGGAGTGCCCCCACGACTGGCTGTTTCCGCAACTGCGTGGCGCCGTGCATCACGGCGGAGCCGGCACCACGGCCGCCACCCTGCGCAGTGGGATTCCCTCCACGGTGGTGGCTTTCTTCGCCGACCAGCCTGCCTGGGGCCGAACCCTGGAGGAACTCGGCGTCAGCCCGGCCACCCATCACCACACCACGCTCACGGCCCCAGCCTTGGCGGAGTGCCTGCGGTCGATGGCGGAGATCCCCAGCTACCGCTGCAGGGCCGAGCAGCTCCGCGATCAGCTCGCTGCGGAGAACGGCCTCGCCACAGCTGTAGCGGCCTTGGAGACGCTTTTGGAACCCCAGCCTTCGGCCCAAGAGACCTAGGCCACTCGAGCCAGCCCCTTGCAGGCAGACACCCTGATTGCCGAAATGCTCGTAAAAGCCTCGTGCCCGTTCACTCTTGGGATGGACAGCCAGCGCGCTGATGCCGGCGATTTCTGCAGCCGCCAGGGTGTGGAACCCATTACCCCATCAGCCGCCAGCACCACGTAGGTGCGGTTGATCACACAGCCGGCTTGCTCCTCCTGCTCGCCCATCAAGGTTTCCAGCGCCGGACGGAGATCGTCGTTCCCGTACCAGCAGAACCTCAGCCAGCAGCCGAAGGCCTTAGAAGATCATCCTGGCCTCAAGTCGGCCTTCCTTGATCGCCTGCATGAACTGCCGGTAGTCACGTTCGGCTTGATCGGCGTAGTGCAGGCCAAAGGCCTCCAGAGCCTGGTCAAACACCTTGCCGGCGGCCAGCCAGGCCGCGATCGCTTGGCGATCCCCCGAACGCGCGTGGGCCTTAGCCAGAGCTCGACCACACAATTCGCCGTAGAGCTCCAGACCCTTGGCATCCAGTTTGGCCAGGTCCACCGACCCTTTCCAGTTGCACAGCAGGCGCCAGTAATAACGGTGATCCCGCTGCAGACCGCTTGTCCAGCCATGAAACGGGTCGCTCACGGTCTGCATCAGCCGCTGCCCTTCGATCACCCTCTGGCCGTGATGCTGGGGTGATGGGCTTGTGGCGTAGGGCTCAAACACCGACGCTCCGGCCTGCTTGCTCTGGAGGATCAAGAGGTCTTCAGGGTGGGGCCCACAAACAGACTGATGGCGCAGCGGGTGCCCACCGAACCCACGCCCACAGCCTTCATCGCCGCATCCACCAGCCGGTAGTGCTGAAGCCTGTGGCGAACCTCGGCAGGGACGGAGCACAGGTATGAATCCAGCATCTTCTGGCTCAGATCGCGCCAGTCGATGTCGGAGGTCCACCTGCGATCCAGCACGACATGGCGCCAGAACAGAGGGGGGGCATGGCGCAGTTGGAATTGCCCATCAGCTCCCCGTTCGCAGAGTTTGCCAGCCGCTTCTATGCGGGTGCGGGCCCTGGCCTTACCGCTCACCTTGAGCACGTGCTGCCGTAGCGGTGGGTGCTCCAGCTCGTTGATGTAAGCGTTGACATCGATGCGCTGCGCCTTGCCACGCGGCCCTGCTGGTCGCTGGTGGCTGGTGGCTGATCAGAGCCAGGTTTCGCCCAGCGAGTACAGCGCTGACCACCAGCCGTTTGAGGTCCCACTCAAAAGGTCCGCGTACGGTCTCGTCGAAATCATTGAGGTCAAAGACCAGCCTCCACTCAGGCGAGGCGTAGAAGCCAAAGTTCGCCAGGTGGCAGTCGCCGCAGAGCTGCACCTCCAGGCCACTGCTTGATGCATTGCCTAAGTCATGGGCCATCACCGCCGGGGTGCCGCGATAGAACGCAAAGGCGTCGTGAGCCATGCGGCTGTGGCGCACGGGCACGAGCCAAGGCAGGCGATCGGCCTACTGTTCCTGCCAGACCGCAATCGGGTTGCGCCGGTCTGCAGCAGGGGCCCAGCGGCTCAGGTCTTGAACTTTGAGTGGAGGAGCTGGTATTCGCACCATGTTCCACAAACTAATCCTGCTGCTGAACGACCCACCTCGCAGCCGCTGGCCAGGCCAGAGCAGTGAAGAGGGACGGTTCCCCGTATCCCCAAAAGGACCCAATCACCGCTGAACCCGACCCAGCCTGAACCAAGAACGACTGCGATAGGCGATGCAGGAAGTCCGACTCCACCCGCTCACGGAGCGGCCGGGGCACCTGGAGGCCCAATCTGATACGCCGGCGCTGCACCATGGCTCTGCCCACGGTGCCTACCGGGTGCGGGTGCAACGACGCCAGAGCCCTGCAGCGCTCTGCTGCTGATGGCAGGCGAGAGTTCGCCCATAGACCTGCCGCAGCTGCTCGATCGCATTGAGCACCAGCTGCTGCCGCAGCTCCAGATTCACAGCCCGGATCCCTGCGATCCAGTGCTGGTGAAGGATCTGCCTAAGCCATGGCGCACCCTTGGCTGCGGTAACTACGCGGCGGTATTGCACCATCCCCACCACCCTTTACTGGCGGTGAAGGTTTACGGCCCGGAGCGCCCAGGCCTGGAGCAAGAGGCGGAGGTGTACCGCAGGATTGGCCATCACCCCGCCTTCTCACAGTGCTTCCACGTGGGGGCGGGGTATCTGGTGTTGAGGCGATTGCAGGGCACCACGTTGTACGACTGTCTGCGCCAGGGCATCCCCATCCCCGCGCAGGTGATCGACGACGTGGATGCAGCGCTGGCCTACGCGATGGCCCACGGCCTGCATGGACATGACGTGCATGGGCGCAACTTGATGCTGCACCGGGGCCGGGGGCTGATTGTGGACATCTCCGACTTCCTCAACCCTCAGCCATGCCGGGCCTGGCAAGACCTGCGCTGGGCCTACCGCACGTTTTACCGGCCGCTGATCGGCCACCTTGGACTGCGGGTGCCGGGCAGTGTCCTCGATGGGGTACGCCGCGGTTATCGCCTGGTGCGGCGAATCAGGGGGCAGGTCCCTGGGCCATGAACTCCCCTTCATGAACTCCAATTGCCTCCCGTGAAGACCGGTGTCGATCGCCCAATTGCCCTTGCCAGCCCCTGCTGGCAGCTCCGACCACAACTGAAACTCTCTGATCTGAAAACGATCAGGCTGTCATCGAGCACCAAACTCGCGCAGCTGCGCCCGACCCCCTTGGGCACTACCCCCTGGGACTAAACGACGGCTGAGCAGGCAAATTCCCGGGGTCAACGCGCCGGGTTTTGTTGTGTCTCAAGTCTGCTGAGTGAGCACGTGCTGCATCACCTCCAGCAATCCATCGGCCAGGGGGCGATGGCTGCCCAAACGGCCACTCCAGATGGCTCCAACCAACAGCTCCTCAGTGCTGACCAGGGCCAAGTCCTGGCCTTCCAGCAGCTGCAGCTGCTCTAGCGGCACCGACAGTTCGGCCCGGAACACATGGGCCGTGCGCCGGTGGATGTGATGCACCATCACCAGCTCCGTCGCTTCGGGCTGCCAGCTGATCTCCTCTAGCAGCTCCCGTCGCAGGGCCTGCTCCGGCGTCTCGCCGGGATCAAGGTGCCCGCCAAAAAGTCCCCAGCAGCCAGGCGCGACGATCGAGGGGATCTCGTCACGCAGTTGCATTAGCCAGCGGCCATCCCGCTGCAGCATCGCCAAGGCGACTTCAACGGCCATGGCGCGTCCTCAAGCTGCTGCCGGCCGCTAACACCAAGCCACCGCTGATGGCGAGAAACACCAGCGTCTGCAGAAGCAATAGAAAGATTCCGATGGCCGAACCGGCCAGGATCTGCACCCTTGCCTTGATCAGCAGGGTGAGCAATAGCAGCACGGTGACCTTGAGGCTCAGCACCTTGGCCGTGCTGAGCGGGCAGAACGGGTTAAGAAGCACGGGGTGATCACGGGTATCACCATGCTGACGGGCCGATCCGCCAACGGAGGTTTCATTTAAGTCCTGGCAGCGTCAGGTGAGCACCGGGATGCAGACCTTGCGGTCCACCGCCGAGCTCATGGGTGATGCGGCCAACGCTGTGGACGGGGAAGGCCCCCCCTCGCTACGAGGTGGAGCGCCGCATTGCTGAGGCCCAGCTTTGGATTTCACAACGCCGCCCATGACGACCTGAAGGATGCCTTCCTCCAGGGGGTGATCTGGTTGCAAAACCAGCACTGGCGAGGCAGCGGCAGCACTGCTGGCAACTACGCCCGCCGCACCGGCCATCCCAAAGAAGACCTCGAGAAGCTTGCTGCAATTGAGTTAATCAAGGCCTCATGCAGCCATGACTGCAAGTGGGTGAACCGCAGCAGCTCCAACTTCATCGCCTACGCCAGACCATTCGTTAACAGCGAGATCACCAACTAACTGCGCGAGCTCACGCTCGTCTTGATCGTGTGAGTCGTTTCTAGGGGGAAGGGGGCTTTGCATCGTCATGGCTGGACCGTTGTGGCTCCCTGCCAGGGAGCAATTTGGCTTGGTGATCTAACCCTGCTCAATGGTGCAGGTGATGCAGGTGTCGATCCCTATGCCCAGTACACCTTGTTCACGGTGCTGGAGTTTGGTGCTAGCCACGGATCAGGCGGCATCGGTGGCCAGATCAGGCCACAGCCCGGCTACGGTGAAACTCAGGCAGTTGCGCGTTGCACCATGGGCTGCTCTCGCCCATGGACCGACCATCCTTCCCTGCACGGGTCTTAGCACCGGCAGCGCTGTTGGGCACGGCAAACCCCAGTCCTCAGGGGCTTTCTCCCCCCAAAAAAAAGAGTTGACAGCCAACGACGCCGCAGCTCTGCCGAGAAGACCCTGGATCCATGCACTCACTCAATAGGTCGAGGGGACTTCATTCGCCACCTCAGCTCTGCCAGTGGAACCTATGCTGGGCAATTGGGGCTTCAATAGAGTGAATAAGGAAGAAATCTTGCATGACTACAAGCAAAAGCCTGGTGCATTTATCCCTGAATTCGTCGCCTTGGATGAT
>NZ_JAGQBD010000047.1:0-5893 GCF_024345455.1 Cyanobium sp. T1G-Tous | reverse complement strand
AGATTCTCACGCGTTACTCACCCGTCCGCCACTAACCCGAAGGTTCGTTCGACTTGCATGTGTTAAGCACGCCGCCAGCGTTCATCCTGAGCCAGGATCAAACTCTCCGTTGTAGTTCACGTCCTATCGGCTTTCGCCTCAACCTGAATTGCTTCTCACCCGTTTCAACCCACTGGCGCAGGTCTCACAGTTGGAGCCCCTTCCTCTGACAGAAGGTTTCAAAGAGTGCATTCAGAAATTTCTTTCCTCTTGACTTTCCCGAATCCCAGATCCGGTCGCGCTCGCCTCTCCTATCGGCACACCAGCTCCTGTTCCCTCGTGAGAAGGCAACAAAAACCAACCAACAGGCGCGTCACGCTTTGTTTCTTTTTGACGGGACCTCACACCTTCACTGCTATTTCCGTCACTAGCTGATCTCTCAGCTAAAAAATCAAAGCTCCAACACCCTCCCTCTCAGGCGGTGCAGGCTCCCTTAATCCGTGACGCAGTGAAAGCGTCAGTTCCTAAACTTTTTAGTTGTCCAGGTGCTTCCGCTTCCTCCCCCTCTCGGGAGTTCTCGGCGGAACGTCGCCTCTCAGCGACTCAGAAAACTTACAACACCGTCGGCTCTCGCCTCCTCCGTCGTAAGCCTGCTCGCTTCCGGGGCTTCCCCCCTTGCGCGCAGTCCAAAAACATATCACCCCACTTGCGCTTATGGCAAGAACCCGTATCGAGCGCGACAGCGCACCAAGCCAAAACCATTGCGGCCAGGCGTTTAGGTGCACTCCATTTGCCGTCTTTCCCCCTGGGGCCGCTGCAGGCCCTTCAGCGCCATATGGGCCACAAGGGGTGGCTATCGGGAGCGCTGCTGGGGCAGGGAGGCTCACAGAGCTCAGCTGAGGAAGGGCCAAAGCAGCTGAAAGAGACTCTCTTACATGCCATAAAAAAAGCCGCGACCTAAGTCGCGGCTTGATGAGAGGACCCAGGCAGGGTGCCCAGGATGATTTGCTCCTAATTCTCAGAACAGACCAAGGGTGAGTGACTTGTCGATTGGCATGGCTGCGCCAATGCCGAGATAAATCGCAAAAACAGTGCCGAACAAGAAGGTGGCCATGGCCACGGGCCTGCGGAAAGGGTTCTGAAACTTATTGAAACTCTCGATGAAGGGCACAAGCATCAGACCCAGGGGGATCATGGTCTGCAGGGCAATGCCCAAAAGCTTGTTAGGAACAACCCTGAGGATCTGGAATACCGGATACAGGTACCACTCAGGCAGGATCTCAAGCGGGGTTGCAAAAGGATCAGCCTTGTCACCCAGCATGGCCGGATCCATGACTGCCAGACCAACCATGCAGCCAATGGTCCCCAGGATCACCACGGGGAACATGTAGAGGAGGTCGTTGGGCCAGGCTGGCTCACCGTAATAGTTGTGACCCATACCCTTCGCCAACTTGGCGCGGAGCTTGGGATCGGTGAGATCGGGCTTCTTAAGGATGTGCATGGCAGCTGCCGGCAGCAGGGATCTTTGAGGTGTTGGTGTGAAGCTTAAGGGGGGAGATTCGGAGGCGAGAGGCCTCGAATCAATAGGTCACAAGGGGCCAGAGATGCCCTGCTTCCGGATCATCAGGAAGTGCATCAGCATGAAAACCGCAAGCAGCCAAGGCATCACGAAGGTGTGCAGGCTGTAAAAGCGGGTCAGGGTGGACTGGCCAACGCTCTCCCCACCACGGAGAAGCTCGACCATGAAATCACCGATGACCGGAACAGCCGCGGGGACTCCAGAAACAATTTTGACGGCCCAGTAACCGAGTTGATCCCAAGGCAAGGAGTAGCCAGTAACGCCGAAGGAGACAGTGATCACCGCCATGGTGACGCCAGTAACCCAGGTGAGCTCCCTTGGGCGCTTGAAACCACCGGTGAGGTAAACCCGGAAGACGTGCAGGATCAGCATCAGCACCATCATCGAGGCGCTCCAGCGGTGCACAGACCTGATCAACCAGCCAAAGCTGACGTCGGTCATGAGGTACTGGACAGAGGCATAGGCCTCAGCCACCGTTGGCTTGTAATAGAAGGTCATCGCAAACCCAGTGGCGAACTGGATCAGGAAGCAAACCAGGGTGATGCCGCCCAGGCAATAAAAAATGTTGACGTGGGGTGGCACGTATTTGGACGAGATGTCGTCGGCAATCGACTGGATCTCAAGGCGCTCGTCGAACCAGTTGTAAACCGGGTTCGAAGCCTGTCCGGAGTTTCCAGCAGGAGTGTTCGCCATGCAGCTGGGGTATTGGTTGCGAGATCCTACCGATGACCTCGAGCCGCTTGTGAGTGTCCAGCCCTCTAGGCCAGCGCCTTCTCAACCGTTTGCAACAGCCGTGAAAAACCTTTTGGCAACACTGCTGCAGCGTTTGCTTGGCCCCGTGCTGGCCCTAGCCCTGCTGGCAGCCTCCGGCGCCTCGGCCTTCGCCCTCAGCGATACCCAGCAGCTGGTGGTTGAGGCCTGGCGCCTAGTGAACCAGAGCTACGTGGATCCAGGACGCTTTGAAACGGTGCATTGGAAGCGGCTGCGCCAAAAAGCGCTCGAGCAACCAATCAACAGCTCAGGAGATGCCTACGACGCCATCGAATCAATGCTCACCCCCCTTGGCGATCCCTACACCCGCCTTTTGCGGCCTGCCGACTACGCCACCCTGCGCTCCAACACTCAGGGCACCGTGACCGGAGTGGGACTGCAGCTGGGCTTGCGCAGCAACGACCAAGCAGTCGTAGTGATCGCCCCACTGGACGGCTCCCCCGCCGCTGAAGCCCTGATACCTAGTGGCGCCGAGGTGCTGCGGGTAGATGGCCAGGCCACTGAGGTTCTGGGGCTGGAACGCACCGCAGCCGCCCTCCGCGGCCCCGCCGGGAGCCGGGTCCTGGTGCAACTCAACATGCAAGGGCAGTCCCGCGAAGTGGAGCTCGAACGGCGAGAGGTGGAGCTGCGTCCGGTGCGCAGCAAGCGTCTGCGGGTGGGAGAGCACACCCTCGGCTACCTACGTATCACCCAATTTTCTGAACCGGTGCCCCAGGACGTGCAGGAAGCCCTCGCCGATCTCAACAGCAAGGCGATCGAGGGGCTGATTCTTGATCTGCGCAATAACTCCGGCGGGCTGGTGAGCGCCGGCTTAGCCGTGGCCAACGACCTACTCAATGGCGAGCCCATCGTGGAAACCCAGGACCGTGATGGACTCAGCTCGCCCCAACAGGCCAACCCCGGCATGCTCTTCGACGGGCCGATGCTCACCCTGGTGAACGGCGGCACAGCTAGTGCCAGCGAAATCCTGGCGGGAGCACTTCAAGACAATGGCCGCAGTGAGCTGGTGGGAGCTCAAACCTTCGGCAAAGGGCTGATTCAGACCCTGATCCCCCTGGGCGACACCAGCGGCCTGGCCGTGACCGTGGCCCGCTACCTCACCCCCAGCGGCCGCGACATTCAGCACCAGGGAATCGCGCCGGATCTGGTGCTGCCCGAACCCGAACCCCTAGATCCCGGCGGTGAAGGTGACAGCTGGCTTGATGCCGCGGGCCGCTTGCTGGCCAGCCGGCTTGAAGCGACTCTTTGAATATGGGAGAGCGCACCTATCACGATCCACTGCACGGGGCGATTCGACTCGATCGCAGCGATCCGGCCGAAGCCCTGGCCATCGACCTGATCGATTCCGCCCCCTTCCAGCGCTTGCGTCGAGTGCGTCAATTGGGGCCAGCCTTTCTGACCTTCCATGGAGCCGAGTCCAGCCGCTTCACCCATTCCCTTGGGGTGCTGCACCTAGCCCGCCTCGCTCTGCAACAGCTGGAGCGCCACCACCTTGAACTGGCGGAACATCGAGCCGTGCTCTACGCCGCGGCCCTGCTGCACGATGTGGGCCACGCTCCCCTGAGCCACTCAGGCGAGGAGATGTATGGGCTACACCACGAGGCGTGGTCGGGGCGACTGATCCGGGAGCATCCGGCCTTGCGCGACCGCCTCGAAGCCCACGCCCCCGGCACGGCCAGCGCCGTGGCCGACCTGCTGGAGCACGGCCGCCACCCCTGCACGGCGATCAAGGCCCTAGTGAGCAGCCAGCTGGACTGCGACCGGCTCGATTACCTGGTCCGCGATAGCTACAGCACCGGCACTACCTACGGCCGGCTGGATCTCGAGCGCATCCTGGCCGCCTTCACCTTGGCTCCCGATGGCCAGCTGGCGATCACCCCCAAAGGGCTGATGGCCGTGGAGCACTACCTGGTGGTGCGCAACCTGATGTATCGCAGCGTCTACAACCACCGGCTCAACGTGGTGTGCAACTGGCTGCTCAACCAGGCCATCGCCACCGCCCGACGCCTGGGACCAAAGCGAGTTTGGGCCGACCAGGTGATGGGCCGCTGGCTGTGGCACTGCGACGCTCTCGATCTGGAGACATTTCTTGCCAACGACGACATCCGCACCGGCTACCACCTGATGCGCTGGATGGAAGAGGGCCCGTCCGAACTGCAGGATCCCTGCCGCCGCCTGCTGGAGCGGCGGCTGCTCAAGGCCACCGATGTGAGTCACTGCAGCCCCGCCCAGCGACTGGAGCTCCTGGCTGCAGCGCGGCAGCTAAGCGAAGCCGAGGGCCTGAGCGCCGAAACCAGCTGCGGCCTGCAGCAGCGCCAGAGCCGCGGTTATCACCCCTATAAAGGTGGCTTGCGCCTTTGGGATGGCGAGCACCTACAGGCCCTGGAGCAGCGCTCAAGCCTGGTGCAAAGCCTCACTGTTGCGGTCGAGCTGGCCTGGCTGATCCATCCCGGTGAGGTGGCACCTAAGTTGCGCCAATTGCTGGGTCGCTGAGCGGGAATGGGGATAGGGCCGGAAATGGAGTTGGAGCCGGCTCAAGGAGCCTTGCTGGTTGCAGACCAATCGGGGCGAGGCAGCCACCGGCTAGTGCTGCCCGCCTCCTGCCAAACCCCTTTGCCCGCTCTGGTGCAACAAGCAATCGATAGTGGCGCCCTGCTGGGTGATGGGCCAATCGAGGGCCAGGTGCTGCTCGAGGCTGGCGCCTGGCGTCTAGGCCTAAGCCAGCTGGGCGAGCTGCAGCGCACCCTGGCCGGCCGGGGGCTTGAGCTGGTGATGATCTGCAGCAGTCAGCCCCACACCCACGTAGCAGCTGCGGGGCTGGGGATCTTGAGCCAGTGGCCTAATGCGGCCGCTCCAGCGAGCCCCGCCAAACCAGATTCAGACCTGCAAGTGCATCGGGGCACCCTGCGCTCCGGCGACCATCTGGAAATATCGGCCAGCGTGCTGCTGCTTGGGGACGTAAACCCAGGCGCGCGGATTTCAGCCGCAGGCCATGTGCTGGTTTGGGGGCGATTGAGGGGTATGGCCCACGCCGGCTGCCAGGGCGACAACAGCGCCCGCATCGTGGCCCTGCAGCTACGACCGCTGCAGCTGCGGATTGCCGGGGCGGTGGCCCGGGGACCCGAGGGCTCCCCCCCAGCCGGGTTTGCTGAAGAAGCTCGGATAGTGGCGGGCGCCATCCAAATAGACCCGGCCCAACCAATCTGGCCCCTTAGCGGTTAATTACACCCAGACCACCCAGCACACCGGCCACTGCCATAAACCAGAGCGGCGAAATGCGGGTGCGCAACATCAGCACGCAAACCAGCACTGACACCACCAGCCCAGCCCAATTGGTGTCAGCCGTGCGCAGAATCTTGAGCCCCACGGCAAACAAAATTCCCAAGGTGATTGGCCCCAGTCCTCGCTCAAAGGCCACCCGCCAGGGGGAGTGTTCAAGGCGCTTCCAACTAAGGCAGGCGATGACCATCAGCAAGGTAGAGGGCAAAAGGATCGCTGCTTCGGCGCCGTAGGCGGAGAGCAGGGCCCAGAGAGGCCCCTCCCGCCAGCCGGCCCCGAGCCCAA
>NZ_JAGQBD010000046.1:0-5975 GCF_024345455.1 Cyanobium sp. T1G-Tous | reverse complement strand
TGGGCTCTGTTCTTCACCAGCAGCGGCATGGCCGTCTTCAGCATGGTGCTGATGGGGCTGCTGGTGTTCGAGATCAGGGCCTTCTGCACCTTCTGTGTGGTGTCAGCCGCCCTAAGCCTCGCGCTGTTCCTTTTGAGCCTTGTTGGAGGTCCCTGGATCGACCGCAGCCAACTGATCTTTCGCGGAGTGATGACAGTCCTTCTTGTTGGTCTGCTGGGGCTGGGCTGGGCAGCATCGGCGGACCAGCCTTTCGCTCAAAGCGGACGGGCGGCTCCAGCTGTCATCAGCGCCAGTTCGCCGGCCAAGATTGCCCTGTCGGAGCATCTGAGCAGCGTCGGCGCCCGGGTGTTCACGGCGTACTGGTGCCCCCACTGCCATGACCAGAAGGAGGCCTTCGGCAAGGAGGCAGCCGCCAAGCTCCTAGTGATCGAATGCGCGGAGGACGGCGCCAACAGCCAGGCGCAGCTGTGCAAGCAGCAGGGGGTTCAGGGCTATCCCAGCTGGCAGATCAAGGGCGTCGTGGATTCGGGCGTCAAGCCACTGAATACCCTCGCTGATCTCAGTGGCTACACAGGTCCTCGCGACTTCTGAGCTGGCGGTGATCCCTTCCCCAGGGTGGGCTCATGCCAGCCATGCCCAAGCAGGATCGCAGCCACCCTCGCCTTACCCTCCAACTTCGCTGGCGTCGCTTCATGCCTGATGCACCGCTCGGCACCGCCGCTCGCAACGACGCGCAGGCCGTGGAGGTGCCCGCCGGACTCGGCACCCTGCGCACCTTCCTGCGGGTTCTCGGTCCCGGGTACCTGGTGGCCGTGGGCTACATGGATCCGGGCAACTGGGCCACCGACCTGGCGGCCGGCTCCCAGTTTGGCTACCGCCTGCTGTGGGTGATCGGTCTCTCCAGCCTGATGGCGATGCTGCTCCAATCGCTCTGCTGCCGGCTAGGCATCGCCACGCGACTCGATCTGGCCCAGGCCTGCAGCCAGCTGCTGCCGCGGTTCTGCCGCATTCCCCTTTGGCTGCTGGCCGAGGTGGGCATCATTGCCTGCGACCTGGCCGAGCTGGTGGGCAGCGCCATCGCCCTGCAGCTGCTCTTTGGCCTCCCCTTGCTCTGGGGGGTGGGGCTCACGGCCGCCGACACCCTTCTGCTGCTGGCGCTGCAGCGCTTCGGGATCCGCAGGCTGGAGGCCCTGGTGATCGCCCTGGTGGCTCTGGTGGGCGGTTGCTTCGCGGTGGAGATGCTGCTGCTCCAGCCCGACTGGGGCCAGGTGGGCCAGGGCTTTCTTCCCCAGTCAGCGAGCCTCAGGGACGGGCAGCAGCTGTTTCTGGCCGCCGGCATTCTCGGCGCTACGGTGATGCCCCACAACCTTTACCTGCACTCCTCGCTGGTGCAATCCCGCCGCTGGGACGGCGGCCAGGGGACACAGCGCAGGGCCCTGGCTTTCAGCACCTGGGACACGCTGATCGCCCTCAGCCTGGCCTTTCTGATCAATGTCTCGATCCTGGTGCTGGCCGCCGGCAGCTTCTACGGACGGCTACCGCAGCCGGTCACGGACCTGAGCGAGGCCTACCGGCTGCTGACGCCGATGCTGGGCACCTCGCTCGCCAGCGTGCTGTTCGGGGTGGCCCTGCTGGCGGCTGGCCAGAGCTCGACGCTCACCGCCACCATGGCCGGCCAGATCGTGATGGAGGGGTTCCTGCAGATCCGTCTGCCGGACTGGAAGCGGCGATTGCTCACCCGCGGCCTGGCCCTGATTCCTGCGATGGCCACGGTGATCCTGTTCGGAGAGCGGGCCACCACCAATCTGCTGGTGCTGAGCCAGGTGGTGCTGTCGCTGCAGTTGCCCTTCGCAGTGATCCCGCTGGTGTGGTTCTGCGGGCGGCGCGGCCTGATGGGCGAGCTCAGAGCGCCGCTGGCGCTGCAGGTCGCGGGCTGGCTGTGCGCCAGTGTGATTGTGATGATCAACCTCTCCTTGCTCAGCGCGGTGCTGCGGGGCGGCTGAACTGTTGACAGCAGCCTCTGGGTGGACCCATGACGAGCAAAAACCACTGGGAGACGATATATGCAACCAAGGCCCCTGAGTCGTTGAGCTGGTATCAAGCCCATGCCGATGACTCACTCCGACTGCTTCAGGCAGCCGGCCTACCACTGGATGCGGCGATCATTGATGTGGGCGGCGGGGCCTCCACGCTTGTGGATGACCTCCTGAACCTTGGCTATCAACGGATCACGGTTCTGGACCTTTCCGGCGCGGCACTGGCCGTGTCCAGAGAGCGGCTTGGCGCACGCGCCGCTGCGGGGCAGTGGCTGGAGGCCGACATCCTCACGGCCACCCTGCCCGCCCATGCCTATGACGTCTGGCATGACAGGGCGGTGTTTCATTTCCTCACCAGCCCGGCCGATCAGCAGGCCTATGTCCGGGCCGTACTGCAGGCGCTCAAGCCTGGGGGCACTCTGCTCCTGGCAACCTTTGCAGAAGATGGCCCCACCACTTGCAGTGGCTTGCCTGTGGTGCGGTACAGCCCTGAGAGGCTCCAGGAAACCTTGGGAACTGCATTTTTTTTGCTCGGCCATGAGCAGTTCAGCCATCGCACACCAGGCGGCGCGGAGCAACACTTTCTGTCCTGTCGATTCCAGCGGACTTCCCCATAGTTTTGTAATGGAGCCCGTCCGGTTGCTGTGGTACTCCTGATGACCTCCCAGACGCGAGAACAGCGCCGCGGCTGGCTGTCGGGCCTGCTTGCTGCCGCCCTGTTCGGCTCCAGCGCTCCGCTGATCGGCAGCTTCAGCCACGGGGCTTCTCCCGTGCTCGTGGCGGGTCTGCTCTATGCCGGTGCGGCGTTGGTGCTGTTGCCCCTGGCCTTGGCCGAGGCCCCGACCAGCCGCCACGCTCCGATCCAGCAGGGTGATCTCCCCCTGCTGGGGCTGATCACCCTGCTGGGCGGCATCGCCGGTCCGATCGCCCTGGTCAAGGGCTTGGCGCTGCTCACCCCGGGGGCCTCGGCGTTGCTGCTCAACCTTGAGGCGGTATTCACGGTGCTAATCGCTGTGGGGGTGGGGAAGGAGCATCTCGGCCGGGAAGGCTGGGCGGCGGCCGCGCTCACGCTCAGCGGCGCCTTGGTGCTCTCGGCGGGTCCCCTGGGCGGCAGCCAGTGGCAGGGCGTGCTGTGGATTGCCTTGGCCTGCCTGTGCTGGGGCATCGACAACAACCTCTCCCAGCGCCTCAGCCTGCGCAACCCCCTGCAGATCTCCGCCGCCAAGGCCCTCGGGGCTGCCGTGCCGATGCTGGCCGTGGCCAATCTGCAAGGGCATGCCATTCCGTTCGCCTGGATGAGTGCCGCCCTGCTTGGCATCGGCAGCCTGGGCTATGGCGTCTCGATCTGGCTCGACATGGTGGCCCTGGCCGCTCTGGGGGCCGCCAGGGAAGCCGTGGTCTTCTCTACCGCTCCCTTCCTTGGCACTCTGGTGGCGGTGGCTCTGCTGGGTTCACCTCTCAGTCCATCGCTGCTGCTGGCGGCGGCCGCCATGGCGCTCAGCACAGGCTTGTTGCTGCGATCCAGCCACGGCCACTGGCACCGCCATGCCGAACTCGATCACCAGCACCGCCACTTCCATGCCCCTGTAGAAGGCGATGCGCACCACCTTCATCCCCACCGACCGGAGGATCTCGCGGACCTCGAGCCAGGCCAACCCTTCTGGCACAGCCATCGGCACCGCCATGACCCGCTGGTCCACGAGCACCCCCACGTCAGCGACGTGCACCACCGCCATCAGCACTGAGCCGTCCGCTCTGCCTACGCCTCAGATCCTGATCAATGGCCAGATCTGGGCTGATCAGCTCCAGCCGTTGATTGGTGCGCTCCCAGCGAGTCGGGCGAAAGTACAGCACCTGGCCGCCCTGGATCAGCCAACCCTCCTTGGGGGTGAGCGGTGGCCGCCGGCTGGCAGCAGCTGTCATGCCACTTCCGGCGCCCAGCCCCGCTGACGGGTCATATCCTCCGTCCAGCCCTGGCAGCGGCTGGTGAGGTGCTCGCCATGGGCGATCAGCCCCTGGTGCAGCTGACAGGTGAGCACCGGGATGCAATTCACCCCGGCGTGATGCCGAAACCAATGGCAGGTCATGCAGACCTTGCGGCTGCGGGCCTTGAGCAGCACTGTCTCATCGAGGTAGGGCCACTCCTCGATAGGGGTATCAAGCCGGGCATTCAGTGCTGCGGGCCGGGGGAGAGGGGCACCCATGAATCACGGCCAATACGTACGCGTGTACTAGCACGGTTACCCCTATCGCGTCCTGCCTGATCGGTTCAGCTCTGGTGGATAGCGGCTGCCTCTGGCTGCGACTGGTGCTGACGAGAAGGTCTCGATCCACTCTTGTTAGCGCCGCTGGCAGATCCAATCGACCTTTGGTGATGCTGTCCTTCAGTGGAGGGCGACTGTGCCCAGGCTTGATTCAGTGCGGTGCTCCAGTCGCTCAGCGAGCCACACTTTGATGATCGATTGCCGTGTCACGCCAAGACGGGTGGCCTCACGATCGAGCTGCTCGACCATCCAGAGGGGAAAATCCACATTGATGCGCTTCTGCTGCAGGCGGGGCCGAGTAGCGGCGTCGAGATCAAGTGCGCCGAGCACGACGTCACCAGCATCAAAGCGACGATCGAATTCAGAACTGTTCATAGAGCTGGACCTCTTCCAGGCGGGAGCGACGGTCAGAAATGAGACGGATGGCCTGGCTGCGATGGGTGATCACGGCTGACCAGTGCTTGCCATGGATCTGAGCAATGACGAGAAACCGCGGCTCATCTGTGGTGCGGGCTGGGATTTCCAGCAGGTCGGGATCGTTCCACAGAGCCTGGGCATCGACAAAGTCGATGCCGTGCTTCGCCTGGTTGACCTTGCTCTTGAGCGGGTCGAACTCAAAGTCCATAGAGTTCAAAATCTATACCTTTTTGGCGCAAAGGACGTGCGTCGCTTCGGTTGCTTCCTATTCAGGTGGCCAGCTGCTGGTGCTGATCTGCTGAGCGCACCTCGCGGTGTGACACCAGAAACGTCTCGATCCAGTCGTGATGCCGCCGCTGACAAATCCGATCAGCGATAGAAGCAGCCTCGGCCGGCACCTGAAACCGCTTGCGGAACGCCTTGGTGAAGCCCTCCAGTAACGGCCGGGGCAGACCCCGAACGGTGGCGTGGATCTGCTGGATGGTGCCTGGATCGAGCGGTGCAAGCCCTGGATCAGGCTCCTGCTGGTCAGGTGATTGGAGCTGCTCCCGGGGGACCGCTTCTGCTGCCCTGCTTCTGATGTTGGCGTTGGGGGCCGCAGTGGCTGAACTGGTGACCTCCCTTTGCTGCTTGTCGTAAAGCGCCAGGCCGAAGGGATTGCCAAAGGTCATCAGGGCCCGTTTCATCGCATCGGTCTCGGCCTCCTTGAGGGCGGACTCATGGGCCTGGCCCAGGTCGACGTCGATGCCATGGCCGGCACCGCTGCCTTCTCGAATCACCTCGCCGACGCTGATGCGAACACGGGCGGTGTAGGTGACGCCCCAGCCGGCACGGTTGCTGCTGCCCAGGGTGCGCTCCCGCTCAGAGACGCACTGCACGGAAATGGTTTCGCGCTGCCAGCCGTCAAAGCCAAAGATGCGGTTGGCTTCTGCGATCGCTTGCCAACCCTCTAGGTAGGCCAGGGAGCGGCCGGCCTGGCTGCGGGTTTGGACCTTGGCGCGATCGAGTGGAGCGGAAAGGGCAGCGATCTGCTCGGTGGAGAAGACAGCGGTGGTCATGGGAATACTGCGATGTGAGAGGTGATTTGGGTGGAAGGGGTATGGGCCCGCTCATGCAACAGACCCATATCAAGGGGGGCTCTGTCCCCTCAGTGGATGCGCCAGGAGCGGCGGTTGAGCAGCTGGGCGCCAGTGATCTGGCGGCCGGCTTTGAGGGCTTCTTTGATGGCGTTCTTGTCCGGCTTGCTTGTGGTGGAGAA
>NZ_JAGQBD010000045.1:0-6126 GCF_024345455.1 Cyanobium sp. T1G-Tous | reverse complement strand
TGATTCAGCTCCATTGATTCTCGTCTACTGGTGTTGATTCAGCCCGTGTTCCTGACGAACCTGATTCTCAAATCCTCCAAATCTATTGCATTGATAGAGGGAACTCCGACTCAAATCAAAGCAAGATGCGGTGTTTATTTTTACTTGGAGCCCATCGATCCGGCACAACGTGGCTGCACCAACTTCTGGCCTCATCCCCGCAGATTTCTTGCATCACCTATTGGGATGTATTGCAACAGCTGCGCCAAGGCGAGCCCCCACTAGATCGCGATGAGGTGCAGAAAGCCCTTGATCAGGAAGGGGATAGCAGGGGTTTTGATGGCGTGGCGGTGGGGCTATATCTACCTGAGGAATACGGTTTTTTGCTCGAAAATGGCGCCTTCGACATGTATACACGGCGGCCCATTTCCAACAAGTGCTTTGATCCTTTAAAACAACTCATCACCAAGAAGAGCGAACAGGTCGACCAACCTCCTTTGTTGTTGTTGAAGAATCCAGTCGACTTTTACGATGGATTCCTCAACATTGCCACTGAGTTCCCTGATGGCAAACTCATTTTCTTGCACCGTCACCCCCTGGCTGTCTTCCGCTCCCAGGTGATGGCCTGGCGGCATCTGGCTAAGTCGCAAAACAACTACCTGGCAACCCTGGATCCCACCTATGCCGAGGCCATGGCAAATCCCACGACCAAGGTCGCTCTGCAATTTTCTCTCCACAGCCGATCTTTCCTCGAAACCATGCTGCTCACGTTGGCTGAGTCTTTTGACTTCCATCTTGAGCACGAAAAGGATCTCGCCCATCAAGCCATTCGGCTGCGCTACGAAGATCTTTGCCGCGATCCCTCTGCCGGCCTCAATTTGATCTCGAGCTGGCTTGGGCTGGCCGATCGGTTCGTCGCTCCCGAGCGGCTCTCGGCCCAGCCTCGAAAACTCAACATCGACCCACTGATTCAGGAGGTCTACGCAGCCCATGCTCATCGGTTTGAGGACTATCGCCAATGGCTTGGCTACTCGGTTGAGGAATCACCGCTCTGATGGCTGATTCTGGGGTTTTGGTGACTGGTGCCAACGGCTTTTTTGGCCTTCACCTCTTGCAGCAGCTGCAGCAGCTGGGTGTCACCCCTTTAAAAGCCCTGGTTCGAGCTGAGACCATGGATGGGGCCTGGCAGCGCCTCAAGTTCGCGGAGCAGCAGTACCATCTGGCCCTCGAACGAGAGGACCTTGAAGTAGTGCCCTGTGATCTCTCCCTGCCGGATTGTGGGCTGGTCGAGCAATCGCGTGATCACTTGCTGGAAGGAATCGACACCCTGGTAAACGCGGGTGCCTGTGTGAATTTCACCGCATCTCCTGAGCAACTCATGCGCACCAATGCCGGCGGCACCACCCAGCTGTTGGCAATGGCGAGCACTGCAGGTATTCGGCGCTTTCTGCAGGTGTCGTCGCTCGCAGTTTGCAATGGCTTCAACCTGAGCGACCAGCACCCAGTGCCAGAAGCACCGCTCAATGAGCAACCGAAAGCAGGTTTAAGCAGCTATGGCCAAAGCAAATTAGCGGCCGAACAGAGCTGCTATCGCTTTGCGGCAGAGGGATTGGGGGTAAGTGTGCTCCGTCTTCCCTATCTCCTGGCTTCGGGATCGAGCTTCGCGCTCAATCCCCATGGCTACCTCGATGTAGTGCTGCGGGCCGCCCTGAGGATTGGCGCAAGTTTTGATGATGCCTTCAGCCTGCATGCCCTGCCGGTGGATCTCTGTGCCCGTTGGGTGGCGAGGATGGTGCTGGCGCCAGAGGCCCACTTGATCGTGCATGTGGTCTCCGATCCGCCAGTGCAATGGCGCGACTGGATCGATGCGGCATCGGCTCTCGGGGAGGCGTTGCGCCTAGATCCGATGGAGCAATGGTATGGCCGGCTGCGAAAAGCTGCTGCCGCATCCCGTAGCCCCGATTTACTCGCGGCCATTGCTTTTCTTAGCCTGGAAACCACTCACAAGCGCTGGATGCACGTGAATGCCCACCGCCTTTCCTTTGACAATCCCAACCTCTGCTCTCTCGTTCCCAAGGCCGCCGTACCTTTGCAATTGTCGATGGAATATCGGCAAGCGGTGCTGCGCAAATTGGCTACCTGAATGATGACCGAACCTCTGCGCTATCTGTTACTGCTCACGCTTGCAGCCGCCTCAAGGTTTTTGGTCTTGGCCGATTTCACCATCGCCGATCTCATTGCCCCAGACCTCCAGACCAGCTTTCACACCACTCCCACCGCATTGCTATTGGCACGTAATGCAATGCCGATCAGCCTCGCCATCGGTATCCCCTTGGCGGTTCTTTTGGTGGAAAAGGCGGGATTAGCCAAAACCTATCTGGCGGCGCTTGTTTGCTTTATGACGGCGCTCCTGATCTCGGCCCACGCCACCAGCCTGGACATGTTTGTCATTGGCAGGATTTTGCAGGGGGTCTCTACCGCTGTTGTGTCGTCGCAGGTCTTCGCGGTGTTGTGGGTTTTCGCCCCGAGCCGCCTCCTCAATCAGGGTGTGGCCCTGGTGGCTGGAGTTGGGGCCGTGGGCATGGCAGCAGGGCCGGTGCTGGCTTCCTTGGGGGGCACTGGCGGCAAGTGGCGCACGATTTTCATCGTGTTAGCCCTGGCGGTATCGCTGCTGATTCCCCTGGCATGGTTCAGTTTGCGACGACCAATGCAAGCCGTGAGCCGGATCCCGGAGGCAGGCTCCTATTGGGGTGGATCCCTGTTTTGTGGTGCTTGGGCCCTGCTGTTGACGCGATGGCCAGAGGGAAGCCCCCTGGATTCCGCCTGGATGCGTAGTACTGAAGTGCTGCTACTGATTGGCTTGGGGCTTTGGTTACGCAATCGGCGCCAAGGAGAAGACGGCCCCTGGCGAAGCTCTCTATTTCGCGCAGGATTTTTAATTCGCTTTGCGTTGTTTGGAGCGATTGCAACGCCTTCTTTTTTTCTGGTGCTTTACCTACGAAATCAGGCCGGCTGGTCGATGGAACAGGCAGCGCTAATGGGAGTTGCCATGAGTGCTCCCATGATCTTGGGCATTCCCCTTTCGGCCCGGCTACACAGGCAGATCTCTCTGCCCCGCCTGACGAGCTTGTGCCTTCAATTGATGACAGCCGGCTTGCTCGGCTGGGTCTTTGCGTTGGCATTCCACCTTGTTGGACTGATGGTGCTGTGCAATGGCTTGATTGGCATCAGTATTGGGCTGCTGATTCCAGCGATCACCTCCAAGGCGATGCAAGCTGCGGGCAGCAGCTTTGCCCTACAGACCTCAGGCTGGTTGGTGTTAGCTGAGGCCCTTGGACCCATGCTTGGCTTCGCAAGCCAGAGCAACCTGCTGCTGTTCGCGACAGGTTTGTTTTGGCGTCACGCCAGAACAGAAGCCAACCTTCCGAATACCGTAATGGGCATGGGCCTCAATCATATTCAGCAAGCGCTACCCCTGCCGTACGCCGGGGATCAGGCCATTGCATCGCAAGCCTTTTTGCATGGACTACAGAGTATTTACCTCTGCTCTGCCCTAATTCTATTGGCGACAGCATTTGCTTGCAAAAAACTATTGCAGCCATCACAATAAATCCACATGACGGCACTTCATTCAAGCGACGAACGACCAAGGCCTCAACAAACAAGCCAAAAAAGCCAAGCTATGAACATCCAAGACACACCGCTAGACCCGCTCAAATTCAAGCCAGGCGAGTGCCAATGGTCGTATCGAGGGTCAACTGCTACTGGCATTACGGAGCAATCCAGCTTTAGCTAGGTTCGCCTAGCCCATCAGAAATTAGGTGAGGAGGACCCAAAAGCTGATACTTATTGGATGAAGAAAGTAAAACAGGGGGTTGATAAATAGGTTGACTAAAAGTCAAAAATACAGGGTATAGCTCATGCCACACAGTGGATCTCCAGGCAAGAACCATTGTAAACTCAAGGTCACCGGTTCAAATCTGTTAGCCGGCTTTGAGGTTCAGATGGGGTGCGTCGAAGTGCTTACAGTAGGTCTCGGGAATTGTGGCGAGCTCCTGAAGCCCGTGGGTTGATTACGGGTTGACTAATGCGTTGATTAAAAACTTAGCCAGTTCAGGCCGCTTCAGGAAACCAACGAACCGCAAACGCCACGGCGAGGGTGCGAAGCCCTTTATGGCCATAAACCGTTTGCCTTGTTCCCCGCCATCCACCGATCCCAAACCCTAAATGGGTCCCTGTTCCAGCAACAGCATCCCTGCTCCACCAGCGACCCGCACCCCTGTCAGGAGCTTCATGCTTTAGCCCCCTTTGAGCAGGGCATCTGGCTGAAGGAACTTGATCTCCTCCACCTGGACGATGCCATGAAGCGCAACGCCTTGACTCACGGCGGTGACGACGACACCGCCGTGGTGTGATGGTGTGGCGCCGGGGGGAAGAATCAGGTACTTGCCGCCAGCGCCCTTGTCGGGCCCCGTCTGGCCCAGGTCGGTAATCGTTGGCAAGCAAGCTAAAAATCAAAGCAATACAACAGTAAATTAAATAGCTAATGGAGCATGGCTTGGCTGCACCTATATCCGCAAGCCGCGAAGATTGCGCTATTCCTTTATGCAAAATTAACCAATTATGCACGATCTCAGCGTCTTCAAGAATAAAATCAGCCAAGGACTCAGAAGAAAGACCTAATGCAAAATGCCAAGGCTTGCCTATTTCCAAAAGCAAACATTAATGACGAGGTCGCAAGCCGACGCCAGTACGGCGGCAAGAGCTGAATACTTGTGACTTGCAATCATAAATCTAATAAGGGACTCCTGAAAAAGCCAGATCGCTTCCAGCGCAGCTTGTTTCAGCGATCAAAACCCGATAAACTGGCCTCGATCAGGGCAATTGACGATTGCTACAACTGCTGAGCACTGCAGATGTACCATAAACACCATAACGGGTAGCTCACAATCGAGGAGTTCCATGTGCCTTTTGGCGGCACCTTGGACTCGGACAATCGCTGGGTGATTTTCTCCTCCCTGATGCCATGGGAAGAGTTAGAACAAACATATGCTCCTCAGTTCAGCCCCACGACTGGTGCTCCTGCAAAGCCTGTAAGGCTGGCATTTGGTGCGCTGTTTATCAAGCAGCGGCTTGGGTTAACCGACGAGGAGACCGTCGAGCAGATCAGAGAGAATGCTTACATGCAATTTTTTCTTGGCTTTGCCGGAAATTCCACTAAGGCACCATTTGACCCATCGATGATGGTTCATTTCCGTAAGAGATTCTCGGAGGAGGATCTCTTACGGATCAATGAACTTATTGCCGAACGCGGCAAGGCCTTGGTGCTCGAAGCTGTGGCGTCACTCCCAGACGACGACTCTGATGATCCAGATGCCGGATCAGGCGAACAGATTTCACTTGATGACCTCATGAAGCCTGCAGATTGGCCAGAGAACAAGAACTGGGGAACACTGACCATCGATGCATCTTGCACGCCAGCAGACATCACCTATCCGACTGATCTAAAGCTGCTAAACGAGGCGAGGGACTCAACCGAACGGATCATTGATGACCTGTGCATCCAACACTCAGATTTTCGCAAATACAAGCCACGTTACGATCGTGGTAGGGCACGTGCTGCTTTCCTCAATGTCGCCAAACAGAAGAAGCCACGCCGCAGGAAGATAAAAGCCGCAATACGCCGTCAGCTCGACCATCTGCAGCGGAATCTTGATGCTATCGATGCCTTGATCACTTCTGGTGCCATGCTTTCGGGCTTGAAGACCCATTGGTGGCAGAAACTGCTCGTGATCAGCGAGCTGCACCGCCAGCAAAGCATCCTGTTGTACTCCAAGATGCGCAGCATGCCCGATCGCATTGTGAACTTGGTTCAGAGACACGTACGGCCCATTGTTCGAGGCAAAGCGAGAGCTGCTGTTGAGTTTGGCGCCAAAATTAGTGTGTCTGTGCGAAACGGCTTTGCCTTCCTGCACAGGATCAGCTGGGATCCATACAACGAAGCCGAAGACCTGATTCCACAAGCTAAGAAATACAAGCAAGAGTATGGCTGCTACCCCGAGCGAATCTGCGCAGATCGTATCTACATCAACACCAAGAACCGAAACTTCTGCACTCGGAACGATATACGCCTTTCTGGTAAGCGAT
>NZ_JAGQBD010000044.1:0-6888 GCF_024345455.1 Cyanobium sp. T1G-Tous | reverse complement strand
CGCAGCAGCGCGTGAGCTTCAGCACGCTTGATCCAGTTCAACGCCCGTAAGGTGGGTGCTGAAGGCCATTTTTCGGCTTGCTTCGGTCTGATTCAGTGACCCTCGCCTACAGCCCCAACGCGGCCGCATTGCTCACTTTTGCCGTTGCTGCACTGTGCACGGCTCTAGTGGTGCCAGTGGTACGCCGGCTCGGACTGCGCTGGGGATTGGTGGATGCTCCCGATGCGCGCAAGCAGCACACCTCACCGATGGTGCGCCTTGGCGGGGTCGGCATTGTTATCGCCTTTAGTGCAGCCCTGGGCCTCATCTGGGCATTGGGTGGGTTCGCCAACCTGCCCGCTGAAAAGGACCAGCTGATCTGGACCACCCTGGCCGGCGCCCTTTGCTTTTTCTTGATCGGGCTGGCAGATGATCTCTATGCTCTGCCGCCCCTGCCACGCTTGGCCGGCCAGTTGGCCATTTCGATGGTTGCCTGGAACGAGGGTGTGCGCATCGGCAACATCGAGATCCCCATGGGCTGGTGGGGAGGCTCTGATCTGCTGCTGCCATTGCCAGAGTGGCTAAGCCTGCTGGCAACGGTGATCTGGTTGGTGGGTATCACCAACGCTATTAATTGGCTCGATGGTCTTGATGGTCTGGCGGCGGGCGTGAGCGGTATCGCTGCAGTGGGTTTGTTGTCGGTGAGTTTCAGCCTGCATCAGCCTGCTGCTGGCCTGCTGGCCGCGGCGCTGGCTGGCAGCTGCCTCGGTTTCTTGCGCCACAACTTCAACCCTGCCCGCATCTTTATGGGCGACGGCGGCTCCTATTTTTTGGGCTTTGCCCTAGCGGCGATCAGCATCGTCGGCCCGGCCAAGGGGCTCACCAGCGTCAGCCTGCTGCTCCCGCTGTTGATCCTGTCGCTGCCCTTGGCCGACATGTCGGCTGTGATCATGGGCCGCCTCAGCGAAGGCCACTCTCCCTTCTATCCCGATCGGCGCCACCTGCACCACCGGCTACTAAGGACGGGACTGAGTCATCGCCGCACCGTGTTGCTTATTTATGCCTTCACCCAGTGGTTGGGCTCCCTGGCCCTGGTGCTGGTGAATGCTGAATTGCGCTTTCTCTGGCTGGCCCTGGCTACTGCTGTGTTGATCTGGGTGCTTGTTAGTACTCGCCGGGCCTTGCAGCAGCCTGCGGCCAACCGGGAGCTGTGAGGCTGTGAGCGCCGAGATTCTCTGCATCGGCACCGAGCTGCTGCTCGGCAACATCACTAATGGCAATGCCCGCTGGCTGGCCGAGCAGCTGGCAGCCCTGGGCATCGCCCACCAGCGCCAGAGCGTGGTTGGCGACAACCGCCCGCGCCTGATGGCAGCGGTGCGGGAAGCGGCAGGTCGCTGCCGGGTGTTGATCACTACCGGCGGCCTCGGCCCGACCCCAGACGACCTGACCACAGAAACTATTGCTGCTGCTTTTGACACGCCCCTGGTGGAGCACCCAGAGATCTGGATTGACATCCAGGCTCGCATCGGCGCGCGCGGCCGTTTCTGTTCCCCCAGCAACCGTAAACAGGCATTTTTGCCAGAAGGGGCGGCTGTGTTGCCAAATCCCACCGGCACCGCCCCCGGCATGATCTGGACCCCGCCTGCGGCCCCGGGCATTCAGCCCGGATTCACCGTGCTCACTTTCCCTGGCGTGCCAAGCGAAATGGAGGCGATGTGGTTTGGCACCGCAGAGCCATGGCTGCGCTCAACTGGTTTGGCTGAGGGGGTGTTCGCCAGTCGCATGTTGCGCTTTTGGGGCGTTTCCGAGTCGGCTCTGGCTGAGCAGATGGCCGATCTGCTGGCCCTGGAAAACCCAACTGTGGCGCCCTACGCCGGCGCCGGTGAGGTGAAGCTGCGCCTCACGGCCAGGGCAGGCAGCGTTGCTGAAGCCCAGATTCTGCTGGCTCCGCTTGAGGCCCAGATCCGGGCCCGCTCCGGTAGGGCCTGCTTCGGCGTCGATGACGACAGCCTGGCCAGTGTGGTGCTCGAGCAGTTGCGCCGCCGCGGTGAGACGCTTGCGGTAGCTGAGAGCTGCACTGGCGGTGGGCTGGGGGCGGCCCTGGCGGCGGTGCCTGGAGCCTCTGATTGCTTTGTTGGTGGCGTGATTGCCTATGCCAACTCGATTAAGCAGGCGTTGCTTGGGGTGCCGCAGGCGCTGCTTGAGAGCCACGGCGCCGTCAGCGATCCGGTGGCCCTCGCCATGGCTGAGGGCGCCCGCCGTGCAACTGGTGCCACCTGGGCCATTGCTGTGACCGGCATCGCCGGCCCGGGGGGTGGCAGCACTGAGAAGCCGGTGGGACTTGTGCATATCGCCATTGCCGGCCCGGATGGTTGCAGCAGCGAGGCAGTGCGCTTTGGCGCCACGCGCGGCCGGGTCTGGATTCAGCGGTTGACTACCGGTGAGGCGCTCCATCGCTTGCGCCTGCGGCTGGCCGACTGCCCCGGGGCGCAGCTTTAGGCTTAAGACTCAGTCGAACGGACCTTGCGTGAGTGCCGGCACCCTCTACGACAAGGTCTGGGATCTGCATCGGGTGGCCCAGTTGCCTGGCGGCTCCACCCAATTGTTTATCGGTTTGCACCTGATTCATGAGGTGACCAGCCCCCAGGCCTTTGCAGCCTTGAAAGATCTGGGCCTGCCGGTGCGACTCCCGGAGCGCACCGTGGCCACGGTTGATCACATCGTGCCCACCACCTCCCAGGCGCGCCCCTTCGCTGATCCCCTGGCTGAGGAGATGCTCGCCACCCTCGAGCGCAACTGCAGCGACTACGGCATCCCTTTGCATGGCCTCGGCAGCGGCCGCCAGGGAATCGTGCATGTGATTGCCCCCGAATTGGGTCTCACCCAGCCGGGTATGACCGTCGCCTGCGGCGACTCCCACACCTCCACCCACGGGGCGTTTGGAGCGATTGCCTTTGGCATTGGCACCAGCCAGGTGCGCGATGTGCTGGCCAGCCAGAGCCTTTCGATGGGCAAGCTCAAGGTGCGGCGGATTTGGGTTGAGGGTCAGCTGCAGCCTGGCGTCTATGCCAAAGACTTGGTGCTGCACATCATCCGGGTGTTGGGGGTCAAAGGTGGTGTGGGCTACGCCTACGAATTTGCCGGCCCCGCTATCGATGCTTTGGCGATGGAGGAGCGCATGACCCTCTGCAACATGGCAATCGAGGGCGGTGCTCGCTGCGGCTACGTCAACCCCGACGCCGTCACCTTTGCTTACCTGCAAGGCCGGCCCTATGCGCCCAAGCCTGAAGCCTGGGAGCGGGCCCTGGCCTGGTGGCGTGGCCTGGCCAGTGGCGCAGACGCCGTTTTTGACGATGAGGTGCGCTTCGATGCTGCCGCCATTGCGCCGACGGTCACCTGGGGGATCACCCCCGGCCAGGGCATCGGCGTTGATGAAGCGGTGCCAACCTTGGAGCAGACAGAGCCAGATGAGCGGCCCCTGGCCCAGGAGGCCTACCGCTACATGGATCTGCAGCCGGGTACTCCGATTGCCGGCACAGCGGTGGATGTTTGCTTCATTGGCAGCTGCACCAATGGGCGCCTGTCCGATCTGCAGGCGGCTGCGGCGGTGGCCAAGGGGCGCCATGTGGCTACGGGCATCAAGGCGTTTGTGGTGCCTGGTTCTGAACAGGTGGCGGCGGCCGCGGTAGCGGAAGGACTCGACCGAGTTTTTAGGGAGGCTGGCTTTGAGTGGCGTGAGCCCGGCTGCTCGATGTGTCTGGCCATGAATCCAGACCGGCTTGAGGGCCGTCAGATCAGCGCTAGTTCAAGTAATCGCAACTTCAAGGGTCGCCAGGGCTCGGCTAGCGGCCGCACCCTGCTGATGAGTCCGGCGATGGTGGCTGCGGCCGCAATTGCCGGCAAAGTGTGTGATGTGCGCCAGATGATTAACACCACGCCATGACCGCGGCCATGACCACCTCCAGCTTTCCCCTTGGCCCTATCGCGGCTGTGCGCGGGCGCGCCGTTGTCATCGCCGGCGACGACATTGATACCGACCGAATCATTCCAGCCCGCTTTCTTAAATGTGTCACCTTTGACGGGCTTGGTGAGCAGGTGTTTGCCGATGATCGGGCCGAGCTCTCTGGGGAGCATCCCTTCGATCGAGCAGAGCTGCAGGGAGCCTCTGTGCTGGTTGTGAACCGCAACTTTGGTTGTGGCTCAAGTCGTGAACATGCTCCCCAGGCGCTGATGCGCTGGGGTATTCGGGCGGTGGTGGGGGAAAGCTTTGCTGAGATCTTCTATGGCAACTGTCTGGCCTTGGGAATTCCTTGTTTCACCGCATCCCACGCCAGCGTGCTGAGCCTGCAAGAGCAGCTGATCGCCGATCCTGACCAAGAGCTCAACTTGTCGCTGGCTACGGCCTCCCTGGAGGACTCCCGGGGGCAGCTTTGGCAGCTAGAACTCCAGGCCGGTCCCCAGCAGATGCTGGCTTCTGGGCAATGGGATGCAACCTCCCAGTTGCTGGCCCACGACAGCGAGCTAACTCGCGCAGCTGAATCTTTGCCTTATATCAACGGCTTCTAGGCCTGGGCACGAAGGGTGTGCCACTGCCAGTGAAGTTGAAGTCGTTTAGTTTGACGCGGATGCCGCCGATGCCGTCGTAGGGGCTGTAGTAGACCCCGAGCTCGTACGAGCGGCGTTGCAGTTTTAATTCCACATAGGAATAGGAAACGTCGCCATAGAATTCGGAGCCATTGTCAATGTTGAAGGTGGCACCAGCTTCCAGCACAATTGGGCCGTAGATCTGTTGGGCTGCTTGAAAACTAAGGGTGCGCAGATCTACCGTGCGATCAAAGCCAAAGGGGCTGGCTCCATTTAAAAAGGTGCCGGCGATTGAGGCGGAGAAGCGGGTGTAATCGAATACGGGCCGATCAAACTGCCCCAGCGTGAACGAAGGCCCGCCCCACAAGGTGAGGGTGTTTTGGTTGGCGCCATCGCTATAGGTGGCCGCGTAGCCACTGGCTCCGAAGTTGATTCCTAAGCTGGGTGCGACCGGTATGGGGGAATAACGCAAGCCCCGCTTGGGGTCTTCGCTGGCGTCAAGGGCAGAGCCCTGCCAGAGCTGCAGGGTAGTACTCGCTGCCAGGTTGGCATAGCTGCGCCACAGCGTATCTAGCGTGTCTGTCTCAAAAAGCTCGGCTTGGTAGGAGCCTGACTGGATTGCCCAGTTGAGATTGACTGGCGCAAAGAAGGGGGCTTTACGAGAGTTTTCTGGATTTTTGTACTGGCCTAAAAGCGCGTTCCCTGCTAGATTAGCACCGTAGGAGTAAACAACTGTTTGCAGTCCAAGGCTGCCGTTGTAAATCCGCTCTCGGTATGAACCAAATGCGCTGGCATTGGCGCTTGTATGGCCGGGCAGGCTCAATGGAGCTGTCAAGCTTGTATTGCTACGGGTCCCGGCTCGGAAATTATCAGGATTAAAGGTAGATAGACTCGCCTCAGCATTCAGAGTGAGCCAGCCCATGGGCAGATTGAGTGCCGCCAGCAGGCCGAACATGTCGCCAATCTTGGCTGTCTGTTCGCTGCCCGGGCTGGCCAGGTTTTGACCGGAAAGGGCGTAACTACTGGTGCGTCCTTCTAGTGCCCGCTGCACATTCAGCTGGGGCTGGAGCTGCAAGCTTCCGCGTTGCCCCAGCTTGATGGGCTCCAGGTTGTAGCCGAGAAAAAACCCATCGCGATCTTGTTTGTCGGTGTCGAAAGCAAGCCGACCTTCCTCAGCGCCGATTGTTGTGTTGGTAATCGCCGGCAGTGAGATCTTGCCGTCCAGCAAAATCTGAGTGCTGCGGCTGTTGATGCGTGTCTTTCCTTTCCCATCCATTACGGCCACCACTTTGCGGGCCAGAACCCATGAAGCTGCTGGTGTGAAAGGGTCATTGGTGAAGGCGATCTGCTCGGCAGTCCAGCGGTTGCCTCTGATTTGGATTTGGGCTCCTTGAAAGCGGATTCGGCTGATCGTGCCTTTTTTGTCTTTGGGTGGGCGGTAGCCCTGTCCCTTGCTGTTGAGCGAGTCGGTGGTGTCGATTACGGCAGCCAGATCAAGCTTGAAGCGGATGCTCCAGCTCTGCTGGAAAACAACATCTCTGACCTTTGAATCCACCTCTGGCAGTTGCCCAATTGCTGGTTCTTTGCTAGTAGAGCTGCTGGGGTTTCGATTGGATTGCCACCGCTGCGGGCCGCCCGCCTGGGGTGGGCCAAAAGCAACTGACTCCAGTGCCCTATTTAGAGATAGAGCTGGAGTGGAGAGCTCGCTGCCAGGGCAGCCGGCTGGTGCTGGCATCGTGGGCAGGCTGCTGCGACCCGGTGGCAACACCCGCACCAGCGTTCTATTGCCAGGATCTGCGCTTAGTGGCGGACAGGCAAACGCTGGTTGGCTGACTTCAGATGGCTGAACGTTCGTTTTGGCCTTGAGTTCTTGAGATTTGACTTCTTGAGAGTTCTCCTCTTGAGAATTGATGTCCTGGGCAAGGGTGTCTTGGTCGATGACGCCATAGACGTCGTCAAGTTCGCCGCTGCCTTCTGGGTCGCTGTAGCGCAGACGGCTTGCCTGCAGGTATTGATCTCCTTTGATCAGGCGAATTTGCCCGCTGGCGTAGACACTGCGGCTGGGTTCTGCCAGTTCGACTCGATCTGCCAGCAGGCGCCAGCCGTTGAAGCGGGCTTCCACGTTGCCGGTGGCAACAAAGCGGCCTAGTTGCTGGTCGTAGCCCTGGTGATCCGCCTTGATTACAGCAAAGTTAGGGGCAGGGCTAACTGAACTAGCGGTTGTGACAGCCCCAGGCTGGCTGGGAATATCATTTGCCAGTACCTTTGGAGCAAAAAGGGCAGACAGGCAAGCTGCTGTTAATAGTTGGCGAGCTAGCCTCCTTA
>NZ_JAGQBD010000043.1:0-7133 GCF_024345455.1 Cyanobium sp. T1G-Tous | reverse complement strand
GCGGTGGTGAGCTCGTAATCAGAGAAGCCGAGCTGCTTGCCACCCATGACCTCAGTCCTGGTCAGCGATTACAGGGCCATTGTCCCGCGAATGGCACTGGTTCTCCAGAGTCTCCTTAGTAGTAGCGGCCTGGATAATCGCCAGGGTGGTCGATACGGCTGATGCGGATACCAGCAGCCGACTGGCCGCGGAAGTGGCGTTGATCAGCAGCACCACCCAGAGAGTGCGGCGCTGCAGCGATGCCGCTTGGTCAGCGCCGCAGCCGCAACCTCCCGCCTTGCTGCTGCCTTGGGCCATGGAGCGAGGCCTGCCATTACGTTCCAGATCCCCGCAAGTTAGGAGCTGTGTTGTGACTGAAAGACTTCGATCGGTCGCCTGCCTACACCAAAGCCCAAAGCGCTTGCCCAGAGTCTTGGAGTGGGGCAGAGCGTGAAAGTGATACTGGAGGCGCTCAACAATCCCTCGGCTGACGACTGATTCGCTCCGGGCTACAACACTTCAAGCGCCTCCTTCGCCCACTTGTTGCTCAGGAAAAAAGCCAGGATGGATGAACCAAGAGCACCAAGCCCAGCCCAAGCATCACCACGCCGCTGACCTGCTTGAGAAGGCGGCCGCCTTTCTCACTGAGCTTGCGGCTGCTGAGAGCGCTGACCGCCACAATCACCATGAGCGTGTCATCAGCGATGTAGCCAAGGATGTAGAGGCCCAAGTAGCCGTAATGCACAAGGGGAGGAAGATCTTGCTGAGCGAGAACGGCGGTGAAAATGGCCGGCAGGCCAGCGGTGCAGAGCAGCTCCACCAGATTGACCACCACCGCCAGGGCCGCCACCCCAAACAATGAGCCAGTGATTGAGCGGCTCTGGAGCACGGCGCGAATGCGGCTATAGATCCCAGGTTTGGCGCGAGCCGGTATCGAGATGTGGTAATTGGCTTCTTTTGTAGTGCTGTCGCGCAGGTTGATTGCCCCAATCAGCAACGCCAGCAGCGCCAGCGAGACCCGGATCGGTGTGGCGAAGCCAACGGCTAAAAACACATTCAGCCAAGCTGCCAGAAACAGGAAGTAGACACCTCCGCTTACCAGCACGAAGGTGCCGGCCACCAGAGCCATGCGGCGGCGACTGCGCAAATGAACCAGCAGCGACAACAGAAACAACAGCACCCACATCGCGCAGGGGTTGAAGCCATCCAGAAGCCCCAGCGCCAGGGTGAACAGGGGAAGGCCCAGCCGCCGCACACTCAAGCGGCCCAGGGGACCTGCCTCAACCTCTGTGCGTCCTGCGGGCCCGGCGGCGGCACTCCCATCGAGAAAGGCCAGCAGTTCAGGCCCGCTGCTGGTGGGATCGCCAAACCCCACCAGCACCCTGTCCCCAACGGCGAAGGTGGGCACCCCTGGAGGCCAGATCTTGGCCTGGCGGCTGATCGCCACCAAATCCCTCTGGGCGGCGGGATCGGTATCCACCGAGATCAGGGTGATGCGCAGATCCGGGCGGCGCCGCTGCAACTCCGGCACGTAGGCCCTGAAGGCAGCGCAGTGGGGGCAGCTCTGGCTCACAAACACACGCAATTCCGTGGCAGTCCGGCCCCACGCCGTCTCGCAGAACAGGGCGCAGGCCAGCAGCAGGGCGATCCAGCCACGCCCATGCTTTTTCAGGGCGATTCGCCTGGCATTGATGATCAAGCCGTCCCAAACATTCATTGGTTTACGTTGTGTTGGCGCAGGGCCTCGTAGCCAGAGACAATGGCCGGCACCTGTCGCCGCTGGCGGTACTGCTCTTGGAGCAGGGGCCGGATCGTCAGCGCGCTGGCTTGTACTCAGGGGGAGATATCTTCCATCAGTGGAGCCTCCGAATCCAGTTGAAGTCACCATGAGCGACCTGAGCCCATCGGAGGTGTGGGCGGAGCCAAGTCTTCTCCAGGCTGTAGCGCCTGAGCGTCGAGCCATCGAAGCCGCACTTCAGGCTCAACTGCAGCCCGCAATGCGCCAGCTTGCTTCGGCGCATTCATCTGAGGTGCCGAATTAACAATCAACTTAAATCACACCGCAAATCAACTGCAGCAAATCAGCCGCTGATTCGCCACCAAGGTTCGCACGACAGGGCACTCTTGATCTTCTATCCTGAAACCGTAGTTGATTAATTGTTGATCATGGTAATCTAAAAAAAACACCGTAATAATCTCTTCACACTTGAACAGCGCTGAGTGGCGGCGGAAGGCTCGGTTGGATTCTGTTGCGAGCTTCTAATGGAGTTTCAACATTAGGCATTAGGCCATGATTTCAAAATTATACATCCGCATGTTGTCTCATCTATGTACGCCGGCGTCGACAGCTTCCGGGGCTTGCATACAGCAAATGGCCAGGATTCATTCTCTGCAAGTGTGTGAAATGGAAATCTAGTGAAACTCGGCTTAGGCGGCTTTCATTGTTCCTGCGGGCCGGCACGCCTTTAAAGCTAGGCCATGAGCAAAGCGATTTCATCGGTGACATGACCACTATTTAAATGCCCTAAATCAGGCTCAATCAAGACACTACTTAAGGCAGTATCTACGCGATTTATCTGGCCAGTCTTTCTTCACATTCGCATAGGCAGTCATGAAGCGTATTGTGCTGCTAGCTGGCTTTGAAGCCTTCAATGCCGATCTCTACCGCAAGGCTGCAGAGCGAGCGATGGTGCAATGCTCGGATCTCGAAGTTACTATATTCAGTGACCATGATCTGGCCATGTCGAATGATGCCGTGGATGACGCATTGGCCAATGCTGATGCCTTCTTCGCCAGCTTAATATTCGATTTCGATCAGGTGGAATGGTTGCGCCAACATGCAGCCAAGGTACCGATCCGGTTGGTTTTCGAATCAGCCGTCGAGCTGATGCAGTTGACCTGTTTCGGTCACTTCACGATCGGCGGCAGCAGCGCCGGCATTCCCCGCCCGATTCAGGCCCTGCTCGCCAAATTCGGCAGCGGCCGCGAAGAAGACAAGCTGGCTGCCTATTTCGGCTTTCTCAAGGTGGGGCCGAAGCTATTGCGATTCCTTCCTTCACGCCGGGCCCAGGATCTGCGCCACTGGTTGATTCTCTACCGCTACTGGAATGCGGGTGGCCTCGACAACGTCATCGCCCTGTTTCTGTACCTGGCCCGCCATGGCCTGGGGCTAAAGCCCCAGGCGATCCCGCCCCTGCGGGAGTCGCCCGATCTCGGCCTGTGCCACCCCGACCACGAGGGCTACTTTCCGAATCCGCGTGACTACCTGAGCTGGTTCCACCGCACCCGTCCCAAGAGCACACCGACCCAGGGCAATTGGCCTGTGGTGGGGCTGCTGCTCTACCGCAAGCATGTGATCACCTGCCAGCCCTATATCTCCCAGTTGATCCGCGCCTTCGAGGCCGCCCAGCTGGTGCCGCTGCCGGTGTTCATCAACGGGGTGGAAGGCCACATGGCCGTGCGCGACTGGATGACCAGTGCCAGCGAGCGGGCCTTACCTGGTGAACTCGGCGACGCCCGTCGCCAGGCTGTGGCCGTGGATGCGATCGTTTCCACGATCGGCTTTCCCCTTGTCGGTGGACCGGCCGGGTCGATGGAGGCCGGCCGCCGCGAGCAGGTGGCCCAGCGCATCCTGCGTGCCAAGAACGTTCCCTACGTGGTGTCAGCACCGCTGCTGATCCAGGACCTGCACTCCTGGACCCGCCATGGCATCGGTGGACTGCAGAGCGTCGTGCTGTTCGCCCTGCCAGAGCTCGATGGTGCCATCGATCCCGTTCCCCTCGGGGGACTGGTGGGCGATCGCATCTATTTGATCCCCGAACGGCTGCGGCGCCTCACCGGACGCCTGAACTCCTGGATCGCTCTGCGCCGCAAACCCGCTGCTGAGCGGCGCGTGGCCATCGTGCTCTACGGCTTTCCTCCGGGCTATGGCGCCACCGGCACCGCCGCCCTGCTCAACGTGCCCGACTCCCTGATGGCGCTGCTCAGGGCACTGATCCGCCAGGGCTACAGGGTCGGGCCCCTGCCGGCGAGTGGTGAGGCGTTAATTCGGCAGGTGAAGGAGGCCGATGACACCTGGGTCAGCCGCATCCCGGAGGGAGAGCGCTTCGAAGACTGGACCGGCGCCAGCGTGACGGTGGAGACCCTGCGGCAGTGGCTCGGGCCGCTACACGCCAGGCGCATCGAGAAGCAGTGGGGGCCGCTGGGCGATACCGGCATCCGCACCCTGGCGGGACGCCTCCTGCTAGGTGGCGTGCAGTTGGGGAACATCTGGATCGGTGTGCAGCCGCCGCTGGGGGTGGCGGGCGACCCGATGCGTTTGATGTACGAACGGGATCTCACCCCCCATCCCCAGTACGCCGCCTTCTACGGCTGGCTGCAGCACAGCTTCCAGGCCGATGTGGTGGTGCACTTCGGGATGCACGGCACGGTGGAGTGGCTGCCGGGCTCACCCCTGGGGAACACGGGCTACTCCTGGTCCGACCTGTTGCTGGACAACCTGCCCCATCTTTATGTCTACGCGGCTAACAATCCCTCCGAGTCGATGCTCGCCAAACGGCGCGGCTACGGCGTGATCGTGTCCCACAACGTGCCCCCCTATGGCCGTGCCGGGCTCTACCGGGAGCTGATCGCCCTGCGCGATCTGATCGCCGAATACCGGGAGGATCCCGAGCGCAATGCCGCGTTATCCGACGGCATCCTTAAGCAGGTGGGCGACAGCGGCCTCGATACCGACTGTCCGGCACCGGAGAACGCCCACACCGACCGGGTCGCGTTCGATGCCTGGATCGTGCGACTGGGTGCCTATCTGCAACTGCTGGAAAGTCGGCTGTTCTCCAGCGGTCTGCACACCCTCGGCCAGCCGCCGGATCCGGAGCAGCGCCTGGCCTATCTGAAGGCCTACGTGGGCCCAGCACTGCCTGAGGCACTGCTCGAGGCCATCAGCCGACTGCCCCCGGCCACCGATGAGGCCGGCCTGCACGCCCAGGCGGCAGAGCTGGAGCAGCTCCATCGCGGCAGCATCGGCGCAGGCGAAGTGGCAGGGGCTGATCGCTCAAGGCAACTGCTGGAGGCCCTGCGCATCTGCCAGCTGCTGGAGCGCAGCACCGAGGAAATCGACCATCTGCTCGATGGCCTGGGCGGCCAGTACATCCCCCCAGCCCCCGGCGGCGACCTGCTGCGCGACGGCCCCGGCGTGCTGCCCACAGGCCGCAACATCCATGCCCTCGATCCCTACCGCATGCCCTCCGCGGGCGCGCTGGTGCGGGGCCGCCAGATCGCGCTGCGGATCCTGGAACAACACCAAGCCAACAACGACGGTGTCTGGCCTGAAACCGTGGCGCTGATGCTCTGGGGTCTCGATGCGATCAAGACCCGGGGTGAATCGCTGGCGATCCTGCTCGAGCTGGTGGGAGCCGAGCCGGTGAAGGAGAGCACCGGGCGGATCATGCGCTATGCGCTACGGCCGCTGGAGAGCCTGGGGCATCCCCGCATCGACGTGCTGGTGAACCTCTCTGGCATCTTCCGCGACAGCTTCGTGAACATCGTCGAGTTGCTCGACGACCTGTTCCGCCGCGCTGCCGAAGCCGACGAACCGCCGGATTGCAACGCGATCCGCCGCCACGCGCTGCAGCTGGCGGCCGAGGGGATCGAGAACCCCAGCGCCCGCCTGTTCTCCAATCCCGCCGGCGACTTCGGCTCGCTGGTCAATGACCGGGTCACCGACGCCAACTGGGAGAGCGGGGAGGAGCTGGCGAACACCTGGCAGGGCCGCAATGGGTTCAGCTATGGCCGCGCCGACAAAGGGGAAGCCCGGCCCCAGGTGCTGGCCGCCCTGCTGCGTAGCACCGACCGGGTGGTGCAGCAGATCGATTCGGTCGAATACGGCCTCACCGATATTCAGGAGTACTACGCCAATACGGGTGGTCTGAAACGTGCCGCCGAAGTGGCCCAGCAGGCCAGTCGGCCCGGGAGCCGGGTGGCGGCCAGCTTCGTCGAGTCGTTCTCGCGCGACACCACACCGCGGGATCTGGAGGAGCTGCTGCGGCTGGAGTACCGCACCAAGCTGCTCAACCCCCGCTGGGCCCAGGCGATGGCCGCGATGGGATCGGGTGGGGCCTATGAGATCTCGCAGAGGATGACGGCCCTGATCGGCTGGGGCGGCACCACCGGATTCCGGGATTCCTGGGTTTACGACCAGGCCGCTGACACCTACGCCTTTGACGCGGCGATGGCCCAGCGGCTGCGCGATGCCAATCCCGAAGCGTTCCGCAACGTGGTGGGTCGCATGCTTGAGGCCAACAGTCGGGGACTGTGGAATGCCCCGACTGAAAAAATCGACAAGCTCCGCAACCTCTACGACCTCACCGACGCCGAACTGGAGGGCGTGACGGTGGCGGCAGAGCCGTAGTGGCCGTTACGCCCAGCTGTTCTCCAGCGACGGCTGGTTCAACAACAGCCTTTCCCATCAATGCCGTGGTGGGACAGGACGCCATCCGCCAAGCCCTGCTGCTGCTGGCGGTGGATCCCGGCCTCGGCGGGATTGTGATCGCCGGCCGCCGGGGAACCGCCAAGTCGGTGCTGGCCCGCGCCTTGCACGCCCTGCTGCCGCCGATCCGGGTGATCCGCCGTTCCTGCTGCAATGCCGATCCAGCCGATCCGGGCGACTGGGACGACGCCACCCGGGCCCATCGCGCCAAGATCAGTCGCAACCCCGTCAGCGCCCTGAAACCCTCGCCATTCGTGCAGGTGCCGCTCGGGGTCAGTGAAGATCGCTTGCTGGGCTCCGTCGACGTGACGGCTTCGATCAGGCGGGGCCGGGCGGTGTTCCAGCCAGGGCTGCTGGCGGAAGCGCACCGGGGTGTGCTCTATATCGATGAACTCAACCTGCTCGATCCCGGTCTCGCCAATCTGCTGTTCACGGTGGTGGATGGTGGCATCAACCGCGTGGAACGGGAAGGCATCAGTTTTCAGCATCCCTGCCGGCCGCTGCTGATCGCCACCTACAACCCTGCCGAGGGAGAACTACGGGCCCATCTGATCGATCGACTGGCCATGGTGCTCTCGGCCGACACCCCCTTGAGCCTGGAGCAGAGAGTGGAGGCGGTGGAGCGGGTGCTGCAGCACGCTGCCGGTCCGAATGCTTTCTGGCAGCG
>NZ_JAGQBD010000042.1:0-7314 GCF_024345455.1 Cyanobium sp. T1G-Tous | reverse complement strand
CCCTGGTCTTGGGGCAGCAATTCCAGGCCGATGGTGGGCTCCACCTCGAAGCCGAAGTTGCCAAAGGTGCCCAAAGTCAGGGCGTAGCCCCGCGTGCCCAGGGCTTCCACACTCATCGGGGCAGCGCAACGGCGAAACCAGCCCTCGTGGTGATCGAGGTATTGGGAGACAACGGGCGAGCTGGCCCGCATTTCCATTACGTCGGCAAAGGCACTTGCATAGCGCCGCACCCGCGGATCATCGCTGTCACGCAGCAGCAGACCGGAGTCCAGCTCTGCCTTGCACGACGGATGGGCTGATGCGGTTGACAACGACAAAGGCAACTCCTGGCGTTTGACCAGCCCTGGCAGCAAGATGCCGGACTTATTCAAGGCGTTCTTTAATCAATGTAAAGCTCCCGGTGGACCCGCGTGCCGCCCGCTGTGACACCCGAACACCTTGGTTCGGTTCAGGCTTCGCAGAGTTCGATCAGCCGCTCGATCACGTCCTCCACCACCCGGTCGGGGGTGGAGGCCCCGGAGGTGATGCCCACTCGGATTGGGCCTTCAGGCAGGAAGGGCTGCTCGATTTCGAGCACGCCTCCTAGGGGCATGTGCTCGATGCGATTGCCAGGGCCAATGCGCTCGGGGGTGTCGATGTGGAAGGAGCGGATGCCGCGGCTGACGGCGATCTCCTGCAGGTGGGTGGTATTGGAGGAGTTGTAACCGCCGATCACCACCATCAGGTCGAGGGGCTCATCAACTAGGGCGAAAATGGCGTCCTGGCGCTCCTGGGTGGCGTCGCAAATGGTGTTGAAGGCCAGGAAGTGCTCGTTGAGCTCGATGGGGCCGAAGCGCTGCAGCATGGTGCGCTCGAACAGGCGGCCAATCTCTTCGGTTTCGCTCTTCAACATGGTGGTCTGGTTGGCGACGCCCACCCGGATCAGATCGCGGTCGGGGTCGAAGCCGGGCGAGCAGGCTTTAGCGAAGCGGTCCATGAAGGATTGCCGATCGCCGTTGCCCAGGATGTATTCGCTCACCATCTGGGCTTCGGCTAGGTCGAGCACCACCAGGTAGATGCCGGCGAAGCTGCTGGTGGCGAGGGTTTCCTCGTGCTTCACCTTGCCGTGAATGATCGAGGTGAAGGAGTGCTTTTTGTGCTTTTCCACCGTGTTCCACACCTTGGAGACCCAGGGGCAGGTGGTGTCAACGATGTGGCAGCCCCGCTCGCTTAGCAGCTGCATCTCTTGCACGGTGGCGCCGAAGGCGGGCAGGATCACCACATCACCGCTGGCAACCTCCGAAAAATCTTTCATGCCGTCTTCCACGGAGATGAACAGCACGTTCATGTCGCGCAGGTGATCGTTGACCGAAGGGTTGTGGATGATTTCGTTGGTGATCCAGATCCGTTCAGTGGGGTAGTGGCGCCGGGTTTCGTAGGCCATCGCCACCGCCCGCTCTACGCCCCAGCAGAACCCAAAAGCTTCCGCCAGCCGCACGGTGAGGCGGCCGCTCTCGAGCGAGTAGCCGCTTTCCCGCAGCTTGGCGATCAGATCGCTTTGGTAGGCCTGCTCCAGGCTTCCTGCCACCTCATTGCCCAAACCGAAGCCTCGGCGGTTGTAACGCTCCGAGTGGTGCAAGGAGCGTTTGAAGGCACGGGTATCCACAGCGTCGAGGTCTCGGTGAATCAACTCTATGGGCCCCTTAGGTCAGAGCTGCGGCTCCCAGGGTCATCTGATGGAGCCCCTCAATTCCCTGCCAGCCCAGATAGACCCCCAGCACCAGGGCAAATACCCCCACCAGCCATTCGGCCCGATGCACAAGCCAGTCGTTGAGGCGGCTCAGGGGCTGGCGCAGCCTGCCGCCGCTCAGCAGCCAGGCCAGTGGTGGCAGCAGCAGTAGCGAGGTGGTTACGGCCACAAATACGGCGCCCACCTCCAGGTCGCCGCGCAGGGAGGTGTGGTTGGTGAGCAACATGCCGCCTTCCTTGGCATAAAAAACCAGATTTTCCGGGCTGATCAAGGCACAGCCGGCCCCCAGCCCGAGCAGGGGAAACCAGTCGAGCTCGGGCAGCTGGCCCATCAGTTGCATCGCCCAGCTCTCCTCCCCGATGGCTGCCGCAGGGGTTAGCTGGAACAGCCCCAGGGCCACCAGGGCGCCGGCACCGATCAGGTCCATCAGCACCTGGCCGCGGCTGCCCAGCTGCATGGCCCAACTGAAGCGACTGCCTACCAGCACCACTGTTGCCAGCGCGCCACCGTTGGCGATTATCCAGCCCCCCAGGTAGGTGGAGCAGCGTCGCAGCGGGTTGGGGCCGAGCAGCAGCAGGGCCACCAGAGCGATGTTGAGTGGGCTGAAGGAAATGCCCAGGCCCAGGGCGATGGTCTGGGTGAGCCAGTGGAACGGGAGCATCGCGGGATTGTGGCGCTTAGCCAGGGCCTTAGGCGGGGCCGTGGGTTTCCACAGCCCCAATTCCATGCCAGTTGACCTCGCTGGCGCTGAAGCTGTAGCGGCAGGGCAGTACCTCCACGCCCGCCGCCAGGGCCTGGCGAAACAGCTCGCCATAGCGCGGGTCGGCCGCGTCGCCCGGGGCAAAGCGGCTCACATCGCCGCGACTAAGGCAGGGCACCAGCACGGCCCGGCTCTCTGGCAGCAGGGCCATCAGCTCCACCAGGTGTTTTTGGCCCCGTTCAGTAACGGTGTCTGGGAAAAGGGCCAGCTGCCCTTCGCTCCAGGTGGTGTTTTTCACCTCCAGGTAGATCGGCCTGGGATCGGTGGCGTTTTCCGCTGGGGTGAGCAGCAGGTCGATGCGGCTGCGGCGCCCTTCGCCATAGGGCACCTCGGCCCGGATGGCGGCGATCGGCCCCAGCCAGGGCTCCAGGCAACCGGCCTCAATCGTGGCCCGCACCAGATGGTTGGGGAGGGCCGTGTTGATGCCCACCCAGATGGGCGTGCCATCGGCGCCAGGCACCTGGGCCTGCTCCCAGGTCCAGGCCAGCTTGCGGCTGGGGGAAGGGGCGTGGCGCAAGCGCACCCGGCCGCCGGGGTGCAGCACTCCGGTCATCGGCCCGGTGTTGGCGCAGTGGGCCGTGACCAGCTCGCCGTTTTCTAGTTCGATATCGGCCAGGAAGCGCTTGTAGCGCTTCACCAAGGTGCCTTCCACCAAGGGGCCGAGGCTGAGCACGCAGGTGGCCATGGCGGGCAGGCTGGGGTGGATTGGAGCAGGCCAGCCATACTGCCGCCAACTCCCGGGCCTTGGGCCCCACTGGATGGCAAAGTCCCTCAGGCGCATTGCCCTGGTTGTGGCAGTGGCCACTGCCCTCAGCAAGTTGGCCGGCCTGGTGCGGCAGCAGGCCATTGCAGCGGCCTTCGGCGTTGGCGCTGCTTACGACGCCTACAACTACGCCTACGTGCTGCCCGGCTTTCTGCTGATCCTGCTGGGCGGCATCAACGGGCCTTTCCACAGCGCCATGGTGAGCGTGCTGGCCCGCCGGCCCCGCCAGGAGGGCGCCTACGTGCTGGCCGCAATCAACACCCTGGTGGGGGCAGGGTTGCTCGGGGTGACGGTGTTGCTGCTGGTGTTCGCTGGCCCCCTGATCACCCTGGTGGGCCCGGGCCTGGATGCCACCCGCCACGACATCGCCGTGCTGCAGCTCCGTTGGATGGCGCCGATGGCCCTATTTGCCGGGCTGATCGGCCTGGGCTTTGGAGCCCTTAATGCTGCTGATGAGTTTTGGTTGCCCTCGGTGAGCCCCTTGCTCTCGAGCGTGGCCGTGATCGCTGGTATCGGCGTGCTGTGGTGGCAGCTCGGTGCCGCGATCACCCTGCCCACCACGGCGGTGCTTGGCGGCGTGGTGCTGGCCGGCTCCACCACTTTGGGGGCGGTGCTGCAGTGGCTGATTCAGCTGCCAGCCCTGGCCCGGCAAGGGCTGCAACGCTTTCAGCTGGTGTGGGACTGGCGGGACCCCGGTGTGCGCGAGGTGCTGCAGGTGATGGGGCCGGCCACCCTCTCCTCGGGGATGCTGCAGATCAACGTGTTTGTGTCCCTGTTTTTCGCTTCGGGCATCCCGGCGGCGGCGGCGGGTCTGGGCTACGCCAACCTGCTCGTGCAAACGCCCCTCGGGCTGCTCTCCAATGCCCTGCTGGTGCCGCTACTGCCGGTTTATGCCCGGCTGACGGCACCGGCCGATCGACCTGAGCTGGTTGGTCGTATCCGCCAGGGGCTGATGCTCTCCAACGCCAGCATGCTGCCCCTGGGCGCCTTGATGGTGGCGTTGGCTTTGCCCATCGTGGCGCTGATCTATGAGCGGGGAGCTTTCAATGCCGGTGCTGCGGAGTTGGTGGGCAACCTGCTGATGGCCTACGGCATCGGCATGCCCGCCTATCTGGCCCGCGATGTGCTGGTGCGGGTGTTCTACGCCCTCGGCGATGGGGTTACCCCGTTCCGCTGGTCGCTGGCGGGGATCGGGCTGAATGCGCTCTTCTGCTGGGCTTTCGTGGGCGGACCAGTGCCCGGCCAGGGTCAGCTGCTGCCTGGGCTCTATTGCGGCGCCGCCGGCCTGGTGCTGGCCACCGTGGCGGTGAATCTGATCACCTGTGTGGGTTTGCTGCTGGCGCTGCAGACCAAGCTCGGCGGGCTGCCCTTGCGGCTGTGGCTGCGCGACACGATGCAGCTGTTTGGTGCAGCCGTACTGGCCGGACTGGCGGCCTGGAGCGTGTCGGTAACTGTGGCCTGGCCCATTGGTCTTTGGGGCCGGCTGCTGGAGTGCAGCTTTGCCGGCGGAGTGGGCGTCTTGATCTATGGCGTGGTGGCCAGCCTTGCCCAAGTGCCAGAGGTCAAGGACCTAACCGACCAGTTGCGCGATCGCTTGCCTCGCATTGGCGCGAGCCGCTAAGGGTCGAGGCGAACGTCCCTTTCAGCGCGCACCTGTACTGGAATCTCCAGGTGCGAGCGACCCAGCATCCGGGGGCCGTCCACCGAAAAGATGCGTGCCTCAATGCCGAATTCCTTGAAGGCAGTCTCTAGCTCCTGAATCAGGGCTTTTTCAACCTGGGCCTCGGCGTCCACCACCTTGCCGATTAGGCGCCCGCCCAGGCGACCCAGGCGTTGACGCACCACATCGCGGGCGTTGGTGACCTCAATGACCAGCACAGCCCGTCGCCAGTTGGCGCAACCTTATCGGCAAAACTGCTCCAGCACCTCTTCGAGGTCCCGCAGCTGGCCGGCGGGCACCAGCCGAGCCAGGGGCAGCCGGGTGGAACCGGCGCCGATCGGCACCTGCACCGCCTCAAGGGCCTGGCGCGCGCACACCTCCGCCCCCTGGTCCAGCCGGGCGGAACATTCGATGGCCAGGACCTGGGCCAGACCGGCGTCGCCGAGGTAGAGATGCCAACTGGCTACTTGCAAATAAAGGCGATCTGCCAGGGCCAGTTCCAGTTCTTTGAGGTCTGTGGCGGAGAGGGTCATGGCCGGGGGGCTGGACGCAGAGCCACTACAGCGCCAGCGTGAACCAGCAACACCAGCAACCAACCCAGGCTGAGCCAGTTGAGGTGGGCCCAGGGGTGACGCATTTCCTGTACCAACCAGAGGCCGCTGTTCAGGGCGGCGAATAGGGCGGCGTGGAGCGTCAGGTTCACGATCCTTTCGAAGTGCCTGTAGGTGGGGTCTTCGGGGTTGGCGGGGCCGTACCAGCGGATGGGCATTGATGGGGAGGCGAGGACGGGGTGTTTGACGGATGGGCCCTCCGTGCGGTGAAAATGGACCCATGCGCTTGTAGCTCAGCGGATTAGAGCATCTGACTACGGATCAGAGGGTCGGGAGTTCGAATCTCTCCAGGCGCGCTTCTTTCAAACCGCCTTTGGGCGGTTTTTTTGTGGGTTGGCTTCGACATGGAGGTATCCCTTGCCCGGCGCTGGTCTTTACGATCATCGGACGAACTAACCCTCAACCATGGCCAACCCCGGCGGTGCTGCCCTCAACCAGTCCCTAGCTGCCGGAGATCCCGCCATCGCCGGGCTGATTGAAAAGGAGCTGCAGCGCCAGGAAACCCATCTTGAGCTGATCGCCTCTGAGAACTTTGCCTCCCGAGCAGTGATGGAGGCGCAGGGCTCGGTGCTCACAAATAAATACGCCGAAGGCCTGCCATCCAAGCGCTACTACGGCGGCTGTGAGCATGTCGATGCGATCGAGGAGCTGGCGATTGAGCGGGCCAAGGAGCTGTTTGGTGCCGCCTGGGCCAACGTGCAGCCCCACAGCGGCGCCCAGGCCAACTTCGCCGTCTTCCTGGCGCTGCTGCAGCCCGGCGACACGATCTTGGGCATGGATCTCAGCCACGGCGGCCACCTCACCCACGGCTCGCCGGTGAACGTGAGCGGCAAGTGGTTCAAGGCCGTGCACTACGGCGTCGACCCCGACAGCCAGCAGCTCAACTTCGACACCATCCGCCAGCTGGCCCTGGAGCACAAGCCCAAGCTGATCGTCTGCGGCTATTCCGCCTATCCCCGCAGCATTGATTTCGCGGCCTTCCGCGCCATCGCCGATGAGGTGGGTGCCTACCTGCTGGCCGATATGGCCCACATCGCCGGCCTGGTGGCGGCGGGCGTGCACCCCAACCCCGTGCCCCACTGCCATGTGGTGACAACCACCACCCACAAGACCCTGCGGGGCCCCCGCGGCGGGCTGATCCTCTGCAACGATGCCGAGTTCGGCAAGCAGTTCGACAAGGCCGTGTTCCCCGGCAGCCAGGGTGGCCCGCTTGAGCACGTGATCGCCGCCAAGGCCGTGGCCTTCGGCGAGGCCCTACAGCCCTGCTTCCGCGTCTACAGCCAGCAGGTGGTGGCCAACGCCCAGGCCCTCGCCGAGCGCATCCAGGAGCGCGGCATCGCCGTGGTCAGCGGCGGCACCGACAACCACATCGTGCTGCTGGATCTGCGCGGCATCGGCATGACCGGCAAGGTGGCTGACCTGCTGGTGAGTGATGTCCACATCACCGCCAACAAGAACACCGTGCCCTTCGATCCCCAGTCGCCCTTCGTGACCAGCGGCCTGCGCCTGGGCACCGCTGCCTGCACCACCCGCGGTTTTGACGAGGCCGCCTTCTGCGAGGTGGCCGATGTGATCGCCGATCGCTTGCTCAATCCCGAAGACAGCGCCATTGAGCAGCGCTGCCGCGATCGGGTTGCGGTTCTCTGTGATCGCTTTCCGCTTTACGCAGCAGCGCGTGAGCTTCAGCACGCTTGATCCAGTTCAACGCCCGTAAGGTGGGTGCTGAAGGCCATTTTTCGGCTTGCTTCGGTCTGATTCAGTGACCCTCGCCTACAGCCCCAACGCGGCCGC
>NZ_JAGQBD010000041.1:0-7349 GCF_024345455.1 Cyanobium sp. T1G-Tous | reverse complement strand
GTTCACGGTGGTCTTGGAAACAGCTGGACTGAACGCCACCGAACTCAGCGCCTATTGCCGTGAACGGGGTTTGTATCCGGAGCAGGTGGAACGGTGGCGCCAGGCATCCCAGGATGCCAATGAAAATTCAGTGCTCACCTTGACAGAGCAGAAGGATCTAGACCGACGCCATCAGCAGGACCAGCGAGAAATCAAACAGCTCTAGCCGAAGGCTTCTCCGACGGAGTAACAAGAGCTGCGCCGTAAGGAGAAGGCACTGGCAGAAGCAGCGGCACTGCTGTTGGCAGCAAAAAAGATCCAGGCCTTCTGGGGAGAGGACGCGGACGACTGACCTCGCCCGCCGCCCGCCAGAAGGCTTTGCAGATCATGGATGAGGGGATTGCCGCTGGTGCTCGTGCCAGACAACTGGCCCTGCTGTTGGGCATTGGCCTCACCACGCTGCAGCGCTGGCGCCGCCAGTTTGCGGGTGATGGGGACGGTGTGGATCGTCGCAAGGGCAGCAGCCGCCATGTGCCCCACCGCCTCAGCGAGGAGGAACGCCAGCGGATCTTGATCACCTGCAACGAGCCCGAATTCGCGGCGCTGCCGCCGGGCCAGATCGTGCCTGTTTTGGCCGATCGCGGGCTTTATATCGGTTCAGAGCGCAGCTTCTACCGGGTGTTGCACTGCCATGGCCAGGCCAACCGCCGTGGTCGGGCTAGGCCCCCGCAGGAGCCGCGCCCTGTGCCACGGCTGCGGGCCGCAGGGCCAAATCAGGTGTGGAGCTGGGACATCACCTATCTGCCCACCACCGTGCGCGGGGTATGGCTGTACCTCTATCTGGTGATCGACATCTGGAGCCGAAAGGTGGTGGCTTGGGATATCGCCGAGCGCGAGGATCCAGCAATCGCAGCGGATCTGGTGAGCAGGGCCTGCCTGCGTGAGCGCATCAGCAAGGGGCGCCGGCAGCCTTTGATCCTGCAAGCCGACAACGGCAACGCCATGCGTGCGGCCACGCTGGAAAGCCGGCTGGAGGAGCTGGGCGTACTGCGGTCCTTCTCCAGACCAAGGGTTAGCAACGACAACCCCTACTCCGAATCGCTGTTCCGCACAGCAAAATACCGGCCCGATTACCCAAGGCGGCCATTCGCCAGCGTGGAAGAGGCATGCTTGTGGGTGGCGTCATTTGTGGACTGGTACAACCACCGGCACCGCCACAGCGGCATCAAGTTCGTGACGCCCCACCAACGCCACAGTGGCTAGGCCGTTGACCTCTGCCGGCATCGTGCCCACGTCTATGAACAGGGACGCCAGCGGAATCCACGTCGCTGCTCACGATCATCGCGCTGCTGGCGTCAACCAGAGGTGGCCTGGATCAATCCTCCACAACCGGAAATCGACCCAAGACCAGCTAGGTTTGCCATGGCTGCATGAATGGCAGCAGAGACGTCATCTTTCCTGACAGCTACCGAAAGCGGCCCGCTCGGAGCAGAAGCATTTCGACTTAAGCTGCGTTAAGCCAGCATCATTAGCAGTTGCCAAAAGTCATCATTTCGTTCATTTCATTCCGATACTCGCTAATTAGCTGCTGCCCATGGCCAACTTGTACGCCTAGTCGTGCCAGGCGTCTCATCAGGGCATCAGCTGGTTCGAATCGCGCAAGCAACTGTTCTGCTTTTTGGTAAATCGAGCTGCATCCCTAAGTGCAAGTGTTGCAACTAGGCAACAGGTTGAGCAGGTGACAGGCACAATCAGTTGCTCTTGCATCGAAAAAGGCGTAGTGGGAGAAGCCGAAGAGGCGCGTACGATTGTGTCAAGCAATCCAGAAAGACAGATAAGGTTGAAAAGTAGCGCCGCACCGTCAACAATCAAGTGGCACAAAGTGAGTTGGGCCACAGGCGAATAGAAGGCAAACAGATAAATTGGCTCTAATATATGGCAATCCGAACGATCAAGCAATGAGATTCCTGCTTCTCAAGGGATAATGGCCGGGCTGGCACATGGCAGGGATGTCTCAGCGTGCCAGGCTTGCGAGAGGATGTCACGCGTTGGCTGAAAGTCGAGGAATGGGTGCACAAACTAAACTGACTTGTGACCCAGCGTCGTGTGGGAGGCTTTGAAGCGCGTGTTATGCAATATGAATGCGACCACCTTAATGACATACTGTTGCCGCAATGACTCACCTCAACACATCAGTTTGGTTGCATAGAGGAGCTAGTCGGTAGCGGAAAAATCACAATCTCACAGCCATAGACATGTTTGAATTCAATCATCGCAAGCTTCATCAAAACAATCAGAACACACCATGGAATCAGCTGTGGCGACAACCGCTGGCGGCAATGATCCGGATGCCATGGTGGCTGTTCTTCGCAACAATGGTTGCCATCTACTTGAGCCAAATCATCATCTTTGGCTTGATTCTGAGCCTTGATGCGCGGCACATTGTGGGCGATGCTCCTATGGGCATACCGAAGCCATTTGCCTTTGCAATCGAATCTTTTCTAGCCAACGCATTCAGTGGGTTGGAACCCAACTCAAGGTTCACCTATGCCATTGCCGTGCTAGATCTGATCAGCGGGTTGATCACATTATCAACATTGACTGCCGTTGTATTCTCCAGGCTAAGCAGCAACGAAATGCCACTCATATTCAGTCGACATCTATGCATTAGTAGCCTTGACAATGGCCATCTGTACTGCCGTTTTGTAACAACAGATAGAAGCCAGTGGCTCAACGTATGCTATTCGCTTTCGCTAATTTTTGACGACGAGCCAGAGCCTGGCCTATGGCAACGGCGCATCGTTCCATTAACAACTCTGAATACAGGCACGCCTCAATTGAGTCAAACAGCAACGCTCACCCACAACCTCGATGAGGGCAGCCCGATTACACAAATGGGAATCGAGGGCCTCTTGCAACGCAAAGCGGTGATCATGCCACTAGTGGAAGGCATTGACGAAATAACTGGCTCTGGATTAGTGCAGACATATCTTTACTCGGTAAAGGACATCATGCTCGGCTACCGCTATGGCGACCTGGTGAGCAGCGACAACAAGGGGCAACGACGCATCAATATTCAAAAATTGAACAATATCGTTGCTTACAACGCAACATCGTGAAGGTAACTAGGTGATGGGCTTCTCCCGCGGTAGCCACGACAAAGTGGCAGAGTCTGTCTTTAGTCGTGGAAAGAGCTAATGTAAAATCACAAGCTGCAGACGATGGAGTTCCGTCATAACCAATCGCTCTAGACGCGAGCGCTTCATGCCTGCAATGCACTCGTGCTGGTGGGCATGGCGAGCAGTGGATTACAGATTTACAACGCTAATCCCGTATTTGGCGGGCAATCTGGAGACCCCATACCCAGTTTGCTCACGCTCGGTGGCTGGCTGGCTGGCGGACGGTGGTGGCACTTCGGGTTCATGGGCATCTTTGCACTCGTTCTAGGCAGCTGGCTGCTGCTGTTATGGCAGTTGCAGAGGGAGCGGCTTGGTCGTGGTGGGGATCTTGGAGCACTCAGGTCCAGTACCCCCAGAAAGCGCAACTATGCGCTGCACAAGCTCATTTACACGCTGATGTTGATGGTGCTGTCTGTAGCGCTGCTCACCGGACTGGCGATGTACAAACCCGCCACGCTGTGGTGGCTATCGGGTTGGTTCGGTAGCTGGCAACAGCTACGCGTGCTGCACTTTGCAACCATTCCGGCCATGGCGCTGCTCGTGTTGTCCCATGTGCCGCTGTCGTTGAAACTCGGCGGCCTGCGCTTGTTCAGAGCAATCACCTGGTAGAAACCATGAAATGCCGGAGCCTGCTGCAATCAGCCCTTGGGTCGGGTGGCGTTTTAAGCCTCGGAGGTTGCGCTCTCAACCCGCTGGGCCCAGAGGTGGCTCAGCTCACACGCCCCCTGAACGAGCGATCGAATCCTGAATGCAAACCAATGGTGCCGTTCCAGAATTTGCAAAAAACCAAGTGGAGCCCTCAGCACTACTGGTGAATAGCTTCAACGGTGTGCCAGAGATCAATGCAGCCAGTTTTTCACTCACCGTGGATGGTTTGGTGCAACAACCACAACAACTAAGTCTGAGCGCACTCGACCAGTTCACCCAGCAGGAGATGGTTATCCGGCATGTTTGCGTGGTAGGCTTGGCATTTATTGTGGCCTGGGGAGGTGTGCAGCTTGGCGATATGCTCAGGCTGGCAAGAGTGTCACCGCTGGCGGGGTATGTGGCCTTCGAATCAGCGGATGGATACTTCGAAACCTGGGATCTATGCAAGGCGCTCCATCCCCAGACATTGCTGAGAACCAAGATGAATGGAGCCCCCTTACCTGCCGCCAATGGAGCACCACTGCGGTTGGCCTCCCCCCTGAAGCTGAGCTACAAGCTGAGCAAGTGGATCACCGCTATTCACGTGCTTAGCACCCTGAATCCTCAGCGGCTCGGCACGTGGGAAGATCAAGGTTATGAGTGGTTTGCAGGTTTATGAAAGGCACGATCGCTTTATAACACGTCAACCCAAAGAGCATCCAGCGTGAAGAACAACATGGCTCCAGCAAGATCGAGCCAGTCCGCGGACAAAACGGGGATCGCACTCGCTTTAGCAACAACCGGGCTTGAGGCTCTCCAGCCCCTAGTGCTGGTGCTCGCTTATCAACTGGGCTCAACGCGATTGGTGAATGGGCATAACCCGATTAACTTCTGCAATGGCCTGTTATTTGGCAACGCTTTCAGCCTGGTGGCGCTATTGCTGGCAAGACGCTTCCAACGACAGCGCGACCAACGAAGCAGAGATCAGGAAACGGCATGGAACTCAAGACTGGCCTTCACATCTCTCCTCCCAATTGGTTGCAATGCCCTGCTAGAAGTGGCACTGGTGATTGCTTTTTCTCGGATCAGCGCCATCCAGGTCACCCTCACCGTGGCCTGTACAGCTATCGCATTGATGATTTGGGACTGCCTTGATCAACGCAAAGCGCCGAAGACCATCCCTACCGTGGGAGCCGTTCTTGTGGCTCTCTCCGCCTGGATTGCACTGGGGCCGACAACAGACACAGAAACAGGCGTAGAGCTCAGCGCCATGGGAGTGAAACTGATACCCAATACAACTACTGGCAATGGATTGCTTTTGGTCCTTATCCTCATGCTGGGCATGCTGTATTACAAGTACTCAGAGCCAGTTACGCGGGAGGCCAGCATATTCGCCTATGCCATCTGGCAAACCGGCGTGCAAACATTCATTTTCTTCATTTGGGCAATCACTACATTTGGTTTGGCCCATCTCTACGACCTACAGTCCCCTCTACTCTGGCAAGCGATGCTTGTCTACGGTGGCGTGATCTCCACGGCTTATACATTAGTGGAGGCGGCCGCCCTGGCCAAAGCAGGCGGAACACTCGTTGCCCTTTGCGAGGGTTTTCTACCGTTCGCTAGCGGACTGCTCGCTTGGCTCATCTTAAGAGAACAACTAACCTTCAACCTCGTCATCAGCTGCGTGATCGCAGGAGCCGGCATTGGCTTGATTGAAGCCCAAAAACTACGCAGTCGCGATCAGGCCGCAATCGACCCATAGTTATTATCAATAACGACCCTCAGGATTGTGCCTAGTCAGACGCCACGCCGATTGTTAATGCACCGATTGTTAATGCGCTGATTAGCGATCTCAACCGCAGACCATCAAAGGAAATATCTAGAGCCTCAAGACCATCGCGTATCAGATTGATGGGCCTGCTGCTGCAAGGATTGGGGCCGGTCGCACAAATGGAAACATTGCAACATATGGGATCCGCACCCTCTTCCTACCACCCACCTGCAACGCCGGTCGGTGAGACGGGTGCCTGAGCTGCGCGCATCAAGGAGGAACGCCCCCTCGGGGGCAATCTGGGGACGCTAGGAAAGGCCGATCAAGGCGATATCGGCTACGGCTGAAATGCTCTGAAACACTAAGAGGTGGAAAGCCAGCCGACCTCAATCCATGCTCGCAGCCGCAGCGAGAACACCTGTGACACAAATTGAATCAGCACTAGGCAAGGGACCTAGTCTTAAGCGAATACAAGTCACAATGCAGGTGCTGGAAGGTTCTCTAACTGCTGTTCGTGCGGGCCTTGATGGGATCAGGGCCTATGGGTATATCAGCTTAGTGATCGGTATTTTGATCAGTTGTTTTGGTGTCCAACGGATCGATTCTTCAGCGCGTGGATGGAGGAATCTCGGCTTCCGTTTGCTGATCATCCCAGGGTTTGCTTTGTTATGGCCTTGGCTGATCAAGCGGGTCTGGCTGGGTACTCCTCCAGCGGTTGAGCGCAATGCCCATCGGCTGGCGGCCCGCCCATGATCTGTTGTCGACGTCAGGCCCATCGATGGTTAATCACCGTGTTGGCCGTTCTTCTCCCATGGATGGCGGTGAGCGCCGTGATGCAGCGACCCGAAATCCCCCCTGTTGGAGGAGGTTCATCGTCCTTATTCTCTCGTGCGGACCTAAGTGACGCCGTCGCGCAAGGTCGACTGCTGTCTCGTTTCAGCTGGACAGCTCAGGGCACGCAGCTGAGGGGGCAAGTAGAGGCTTTCAGCTCAGGCCGAGAGCTTCAATTGCGCGTCACCCCTGAGGGGCAACTCAATGTGGCTGACCCACTGCTCTATTGGAAGCGCACCACCACGAATCCCGTTGAGCTTCAGAAAGCGCAAGTGTTGGGCTCGATCGCGGGAGCCGGGACCCACATGTATCTCTTACCTGAAGTGGTTAGCAATGCCCTCCATTCTGCGGAGCCTGGACAACTACTGCTGGTGAATCCCCTCAACCAAAGCGTCTTATCAACCTTGATTTTGCAGTCAATTCCACTGGGAGTGAATCAGCCATGAGCCATGGCTACGTAGCGGTGCAATGGACGCGCCGAAAACTCATTTACGACGGCATTCTGCTCGGGGCGGTCAGTGTCTACCTGCTGCTGTTCATGGCGATCAGCCATTGGTGGGCCGCAGCAGCAAATGCTCCCTTGGAGACCGACGGGGTCGCCATCCGGGCCTACGGCAGTGCGGCCTATATCCTGTTACATCTAACCCTTTCGATTGGCCCTCTCGCCCGTCTCAACCCGCTCTTTCACACCCTGCTGTTTAACCGCCGTCACATGGGGGTGTTGGTGTTTTTGCTGGGCTTCTTGCACGTCAACGGTTGGCATTTGCCAATGGAACCCTGGAGTTGGCTTGGGCAGAAAGCCCCAGAGCTGCCGTGGAGTTTCCATGGAGCGCTGAATTGGTACAACGACTTCGGTAATCGCGATCCGCTGGTAAGTTTATTCACCAGCAATCGACACTTCAACAACTTTGAGTTGTTTCCCTTTGAGTTGTTGGGGGTCGTGGGCTTGGCGGTGCTGTTTG
>NZ_JAGQBD010000040.1:0-8415 GCF_024345455.1 Cyanobium sp. T1G-Tous | reverse complement strand
CTTGACTCGATCAGTGTTGGTCGCTGGGCGACTCCGGCCCCAGCGGTTGGTGTATTAGTAGCAGCGCTGCTGAATCGGCAGTGGCCTGCCAGCAACCAGGTGGTGGGTTTGCTGGTGATCATGGTGGGGGTCATGATCACGGCGTTTGGCAAGTCCAAGCCAGCTATAGGTAAACAGGAGCAAGAGCAAATGGCGGAACTGGCCGCTAATGGCGCAAACGTCATCGCTCCTTTGACATGAGCGTCAAACTCCTATTGATTGCTGATCCAAGCCGTTATCCCAACGGGGAAGGAGACGTTCCATGCTTTTACAGAGCGGCTGCAGCAAACCCTGATTTCGTCCCTCTGCATTTAGCCACAGAGCAGATCAACAGCCTCCCTTCCTCCCAATGGCGGCTCACCCCGTTGCAGGCAGGTCTCGACCAAGCGACCTTTTTGAGGTTGGGACAATCGCCCTTCACCCCCTTCATCCCTGAAGAGATTGATGCTGTCTTCTGCCGGAGCCTGAAGCCATTCGCTCAGGGGTATTTGGAGGTGCTGCAGGAGCTGGAGCCGCAGCTGCGTTTCCTGAATCGACCGTCCAGCAAGATTCAACAGCTCAAACCGCATTTCCTTTCGGAATTAGCGGGTGACTTCATGCCACCACACCTGGTCAGCAACGATCCAACACAGATCGAGGCTTTTTTGCAAACCCATGGAGAGGTTGTCGCCAAGCAAGGCAACAGTACCCAGGCCCAAGGGGTGTTTCGCCTAAAGAAACAGGGCAAGCTATACGCCTTTGAACATGCCTATGGACAACGCTCAGAGCAGAGCTCGTTAAGGTCGCTGCTTGATGAGCTGCAGGGGGGGACGGATGCACCCCTGCAGTTCATGCGCTTCCTGCCACGCACCAGCGAGGGGGATAAGCGGGTGGTTGTGCTGGATGGACAGATCTTGGGGGCCTATGTGCGGCGATCGGCGGCGGGGCATTGGGTGAACAATGTGGCCGCCGGCGGCCGGTGTACGGCGGCTCCTGTGAATGATCAAGAGCGAGAGGCGATTGAAGCCACTTGGCCTGCTTATGCCTCCCTGGGGTTAAGGGTCCTCGGCTACGACTTTTTGCAAGACGACTCCGGTGCCTGGCGGGTCAGCGAAATCAACGTTGGCAATGTGGGTGGATTTGCAAGCTTGCAGCGGATGGGCAGTGCTCCCGCGCTCAATCAGTTGCTTGCCTGGATCAAATACTTTGCCCTGGCGTCCGCTCCCATCGAGATTCGAGCAGCCCAGCCCAGAGACGACGCTGCCATTGCTGCGATCTACCAATGGGCCATCGATCAAGGAGGGATCACCATGGATGACCGCCGCTTCCCGCCGGAAGCCGTCGCAATGAAGCGCCAGGAGATGGCTGCTCGGAGCAGTCTGTTGGTGGCGACGTGCCTGGGGGAAGTCATTGGCTGGGCAGATCTCAAGCCCTACTCCCCGCGGGCGGGCTACAGCCGCTGCGCGGAAACATCGGTCTATGTGCACCCGGCAGTGCAGGGCCAGGGTGTGGGGGGTAGCCTGCAGCACCAATTGATCGAAGTAGCCCAGGGGTACGGCTACGCTCATTTGGTCGCCAAGGTCGTGGCTGGGAATGGTCACAGCATTAGTTTCCATGAGCGGTGGGGGTATGAGCGTGTGGGCACACAGCAACGCATCGGCTACCTGCATGGCCGCTGGTATGACGTGACGATCCTGCAGCGCATTCTCAATACCGAAGCTGAGCAGGACCATGGGCTCTGAACATGTGCCCCAATCCCCTGGCCTGAGGTCCCTGATAGAGGGATTGTGCGCCTGCACGGTGAGTGATTCAGCGCAATTGTTAGAGCTGATTGCAAGCGCAGGCGTAAGCGCTGTTGAGATTGAGCCCTGGGCTGATTACAACCACTCACCTCGGGATAGCTACGGCCGTCGGCTGGTCTGGTATGGCGGGCATTTTGAGGTGATGGTGATGACGTGGCTACCGGGAGACTTCAGCGCTATTCACGATCATGGATACGCTCAGTGGGGAGCTGTGCAGTGTTTTGGTATCGCAGAGCATCACAGCTATAACCTGAAAGGGCGACGCCTCCAGTATGAAGCATCTCTCCCTTACACCCCAGGGCAAATCAGGTTGGTGAATCGAGGTCTCATTCATCAAATGGGAAATTCTGGGACTGAGAGTTTTCTGAGCCTCCACGTCTACGGCGCCGATATTTGCCGAGAAGCGATCACTGGCAGCGCACGCGTCTTTGCTGTGAATGAGGGCTGCATTCAGTTCACCAATGGCGGCGTTTTCTTTGGGCTCCCTGATCGCGAGATTCTGCGCTGCCAGCCTGGGTTAACGGCTGACCCCGATATTTTGCACCGGCAGCAGCAGCTCAGATCATGGCGTGCTGCCCAGGCCTTGGCAAATGTCTGCTGAGATTTCTAGCCTAAAATCCTATGTAGCCGGACCCGGCTTCGATGAGTATTTTACTTCTCGTGATGCGTTCAGTTATGAATGTGCTACTAATCTATTGGAACATGTCCGCCAGCATTCACTGGCGCAAACAATAGTCGACCTGCATAATGCCCAGCGGGACCAGCTGACTGCGGGAGTTGACTATCGACTTGAGAAGCCAACGCTCACTCATCCGGAAGCCTTTCTGCCATTTGACCCACTGCCTCGACTTATAGATCAAGCTGAGTGGAAGCTCCTTGAGGCTGGTTTAATCCAGCGAGCTGTTGCGTTGGATGCATTTGTTGCCGATCTCTATGGAGAGCAGCGGATTCTTCGAGATGGGATTATCCCTGAGGATTTGATAGCGAGCTCCCCTTTCTGGTGCCCTGAGCTGTTGGGCTGTGGATCATATGTACAGCGATGGTGCGTTATAGCTGCTTTTGATCTCATCCGAAATGCTGATAGTCACTGGATGGTTCTCGAGGAGAACCTCAGGCGTGCGTCTGGGATCGGTTATGCATTGGCTGCTCGTGAGACCCAGCTTCAGCACTTCCAATGGTTGTTCAAAGGGATTGACGTCGCGCCAATCCAAAACGGTCCCAGTCTTTTGCGCAGCGCGTTGGCATCTCTCGCGCCATGGACTGACGATCCTGATCTTGTTGTGCTCACACCTGGTCGGCTTAGTAGCGCGTTTTACGAGCACCGCCGACTGGCTGATGAGATGGAAATTCCGGTTGTTGAACCAACTGAGCTGTGGGTTGATGCAGGTCGGCTATGGCGTCATTCGGGCAAGAATCCTGTCTGCGTTGATGTGATCTACCGGCGCAACGAAGACTTCTATCCCAGTGAGTGTGAAGGCGCTGATCACATGTTGGGCATTCCAGGGCTGACGGGACTCTTTTTGAATGGATCAGTAGCCATTGCTAATCCTCCAGGAACCGGCATTGCTGGTGACAAGTTGATCTATAGCTTTATACCCGACGTGATTCGCTATTACTTGGGTGAACAACCCAAGATTGAGCAAGTACCCACCTATCGTTGTGTTAACGCATCAGAGCGTGAGCACGTGATTGATAGGCTTGATCAACTTGTGATCAAGCATGTCGGCGGAGCAGGGGGGGCAGGAGTGATGATCGGGCCACTCGCCACACCTGAGGAAAGGCTCTTCATGGCGGAAGCCATCGCCAAAAATCCCCGCCATCACATTGCTCAGCCTTTGCAAGAGCTATCCACTGTTCCATGCCTTCGTTCCGGAATGCTCGAACCCTGCCGTGTTGATCTGCGGCCGATTATTGTTTTTGGAAGACAACCCCTTTTGGCAAATGCTGCATTGACAAGAGTCGCCTTGCAGCCATCCTCCAGAATTGTCAACTTCACTCAGGGTGGAGGATTCAAGGACACATGGATTGTCAATTCGGATCAGTAGCAATCCTTGCCTCAGCGCACAGGATGGAGAAAACATCAACCAGTAAAGACAAGCCTTCACTACCAGCCATGTTCGGCTGATTCCTGTTTGCGGCCGCCTGGCGATCTCGGGTCAATGAGGTTGGAGGGCGCCCAACAAGGTATTCATCGGAAAGTTGACCAGGGAATGTTACTCAAGCATGACAGCAGGCGACGCGATCAAAACAGAATGTGTGCGTCAAATCCAAGGAAACAACGAAGACAGAAAAGCGGTGTAGCTGCATACGTTAATGTGATGTCGAGAAATAAGACATTGGCATGAGCGTCATCAACCCAAGCAAACAGGAACAAGACCTCATCACAGGAGCCCGCAGACAGTTCAAACGGAAGCTCAACAAGTGGGGTCAAAATCTCGAGAGAGTAGAATGGGCTGGCACATTCAGAGCGTGGAACGTGGAACACGATGACAACAGCAAAGACGCTGAAGGTGTTGGGCGAGACGGGATCATTGAATTCAAGCAATTAGCGAATGGAAACCTCAAGGCTCACATCGAGTGGAATCACACCGTTGACGATACGCCGCAATCAGCCGACTACATTATTGCGCTAGATCCATACAATCGAACATTCACTGGACTGGGGTACTTAGCCGACTTCGAGGAGACAGCAAGAGCCACTGGCTACTTTGAGCCGAAGCGAGGGCTCCTTAACGTCATCGACATCGGACCAAGCCAAGGGAGCCTGACGGGAGGGACATTCATTAGAACCTGGGACTTTGTGGATATCGGCTGACCAGGCCTAGGGAACTGAATGATCAAGATCTCTGCAATTGAAGATCAGCATCAAAAGAAGATAGGTCGAATGTATTCAGGCCAGTTGTGGCATAGCGCATTAATCAATATCACACATGCCAATAAGTAGTTCCTCGGCCTGGATCGATGACCTCCATAATAGGATCTGATATTGCTCTCTTTAAACAAGCTGGACAACCTGCATCGGGCGAGTAAGCACATGAAGACGATGGGGAGCCTGATCACTCAGGGGGCCACACAAGCCCTGTTGATAATAAGCAGCTTCGTCTATCAGCTTTCAGCGGTAGCAGAAGACACACCTCGTTATGCGGTTGATCCCAGCTGGCCAAAACCACTTCCGAACGACTGGTCCATGGGACAAGCCTCGGGTGTAGCGATTGATCATCATGATCATATCTGGGTGATTCACCGTCCAGCATCTGCCTGTACGACAGAACAATCGCAGCCAGGCGGAGTGATAATGAAAAGCAAGTCATGTCGGCCAGCACCGCCGGTGCTCAAATTTGACCAAGAAGGTCATTTGCTGAACTCCTGGGGAGGTCCTGGTGAAGGCTATGACTGGCCAGAACGAGAGCACGGTCTAACGATCGATCTCAGAGGCTTTGTGTGGATTGGTGGTAATGGAACAAGCGATGGACAATATCTCAAGTTCACGACAGATGGGCATTTTGTTCTGCAGATTGGCCAGTCAGGCCCATTAACCAACAGTAGTGATGTCACACGTCTAGGTCAACCTGCTGATGCAGATATCGACATCCAGGCCCGCGAGGTCTACTTCGCTGATGGATATCACAACCACCGTGTGATTGTCTTTGACTCAGAGACTGGCAGATACAAGCGCCACTGGGGAGCCTATGGGAATTCACCCACCGATGTGAAAATTGGGCAGTACAACCCTGTTTCTCCACAATTCGGCAACCCCGTCCACTGCGTGAGAATTGCCAGGGACGGACTTGTCTATATTTGCGACAGAGCCAATAACCGCATTCAGATCTTCAATAAAGATGGCACTTTCATACGGCAATTTGTGATCGGCGAAGATACAAAGTCAAGTGGTTCCACTTGGGACCTCGACTTATGGATTGACCCGATGCAGAGTTCACTTTTCCACGCAGATGGAACCAATAGCAAGGTGAGGATATTGAGAAGGGAGAGCGGCAGAGTGACTAGTGAGTTTGGCAGGGGCGGAGACAAACCAGGTGAATTTCACCGTCTACATAATCTGGCGCTTGACTCAGCCGGCAACCTGTACACAACGGAAGTTGACACTGGCAACAGAGCCCAGAAATTTAGACTGATTCGAAGATAGTGATGAGCACTAACAACACCAAGCCTTCACGGATGATGCCCTTCAGCAAACGCGCATTAGGAGTTGCCTTCTTGCTCGTTGGTCCTGCTGTTGCCGGCCTGCTGATTCGATCGGCAGGCTACGACACAGCAATATCATTGTTTGCTGTCATTCTTGCCAATACCGTGATTCTATGGGGATTCAACTTGGTTGATGACTTTATTCCTCCGCTAATCGCAGTGGTGATCAGTGTGTTTATTGGCTTGGCACCCGCGTCGCAGGCTCTCGGAGGATTTGCCTCTCCAACTCTTCTTACTCTGTTGGGTGTGTTTGCATTGGCAGCGGGGATCAGCCTCAGTGGCCTAGCGGAGCGGTATGGGTTGATCATGTTGCTGAAGCTGCCGAACAACCCTTTTATGCAACAGATGGGGTTTGTGATCACAGGTCTATTCATGTCCCCGTTTGTATCCTCGAGCAATAGCAGAACGGCTCTAATTCTGCCGCTTTGTAAAACAACATCTCAGATTCTCAACTTACCTGATCGAGGGCCTGCCATGACATCCCTGGTGGCCGCCGCCTTCGGAGGAGCCAGCCTATTTTCACCGATGTTGGCAACCAGTAAATCTGCCAGCATTATTGGCTTAAGTCTGCTGCCAAGACAGGTTCAGAATGCATACCTGGGTCTTTTTTGGCTGAAGGCGGCGGCTGTAGTGCTCATCACTCTGTTCATCGCTCAAGCTCTCATTCTCCTTCGTCTTCAAGGCGATCAACGGCCCGCCAGGATCGACAAATCGGTGCTTCTGACAAAACTTGATGCACTGGGGCCAGTCTCGAATGAGCAGAAATTGGTCATGATTGCACTTGGCGGTTATTCGGCTGGCCTGCTCACCCAGTCTTTGCATCATATTGATGTGGCATGGATCTCAGGAGTAACACTGGCATTCTTACTAAGCACAGGTGTACTCACAAAAAAGCGATTTCGGGACTCTCTGGAATGGCCACTGATCTTCTTCCTGATTGGCAACAGTTGCTTGGTTGACATAATGGACTATGTAGGTTTTTCTGCTGTATTGACTGACTTTGTCAATATCTATCTTGGCTTCACCGCCGCAAACATATGGCTGTTTGTTGGCGCCTGCCTAGTTGTTACAGTTGCCGTAAGAGTCTTGTTGCCACTGAATGCAGGAATGCTTGTGGCCTTTGTTGTTCTACTCCCGCTAACAACTGCCGAAGGTCTTAATCCATGGATTTGCTTGTTCGCCTGTGGTGTCTTCAGTGACATCTGGTTTATGCCCTATCAAAATTCAGCCTACATTCAACTGCAATCAGCCATGGGTGACACATTCAATTCCACCACGTTCCTGCGATCAAAGCAGTGGCTTAATCTTGCGGCAATAGTTGGGATGGCGATGAGCATTCCATATTGGTTCTATTTGGGGTTGATCTGATGAGTTCATCCCGATTACTAGGAGCCTCCTCTCTAGCTACAGCATTTGTGATCCTTTACATCCTAGCGATGACAGGATTTAACATCTGGAAACCAAGAATCCTGGTTGTTCACTCGTTCTCTGAATCTTCGAGGGAAGTGATGGATCTTGATGCAGGAATGAAGGAGAAGTTACGCCTGAACAGACTACCTCTAAGTGTTCAGTGGTACTACCTAAATAGTGATCATCCCGAAGTCAATACGATGGCGAGCTCGGATATAGCAAGTGTGAAACGTCTGATCGAGGATTTTAATCCGGGCATCATCATTCTTGCTGATGACCAAGCCAATCGCTTGATGACCGTGGCACCTGAACTAAAACGAGGACGTCGGATCTTTTTTATAGGCATTAATCAATCACCCGCTTCATTTGGCTATTCACGGAATGATGCTGTCGCAGGCATCACCAATGTTGCGCCTCATCAGTCACTACTAGAGCTACTGGCACATATTCATGGTGGCAGAGATCTACGAATTACCGTCCTAGGTAGCGATACAGAGCTGGGACAACATCTTGGCTCTAGATTCCAGAGACTCAGAATGGGACCACATAGAATTATTGGTGTTCATTATGCCTCCACATGGGCAGAATGGCAGGCTATTGTTAAACGTTCTAATCAGAACAGCGATATTCTCTTGGTTACAGCAGTTCACGGCCTGCGAAATAATGATGCCAACAGTATTGTGAGCCCTGCTGAAGTAATCCAATGGACTGAGGCTCAAGCCAGCGTAGTGCAACCAGTAGGCTTGATCGGTGATTACGTACCATTAGGTGGTTCGTTATCCCTGATCCCGTCAACGTTCTATCGGGGGTCTATGGCCATGGAATCTGTTCTGCAATGGAGCGAGCCGAGTAGAAAGAATTCAATGCCTTCGATCAGCTTGGATGACCATTTCGACATTGGTCTAAGGTCCGAAGAGCTGAAGAGGCGAGGCATAACGCTTCCACTCATTTACCGTGAAGCTGCAAGGCTCAGCAGTCAACT